>BPDI01000001.1 GCA_019654215.1 Gammaproteobacteria bacterium
AAGCTCGCGGGATGAAATGGCGATAGCAATTTCCAATGAAATGGGCGCACCCATGGGCTTGTCCAAAACTGCGCAATTAGGCAGTGGGCTTGGTCACTTCATGAATATTCTCAGCGTGTTAGACAATTATGAATTTGAAGAAGTTCGAGGTACCACAAAAATTGTAAAAGAACCTGCAGGAATATGTGGATTTATAACTCCATGGAATTGGCCACTTAATCAGATCGCCTGTAAGGTCGCCCCCGCTATCGCTGCCGGTTGCACTATGGTGTTAAAGCCAAGCGAAATAGCGCCAGTAAGCGGCTACATTCTAGCGGAAATCATTGCCGAATCAGGTTTGCCCGCAGGTGTTTTCAATTTGGTAAATGGTGATGGCCCAACAGTTGGTGCTGCAATTTCTGCACATCCTGATATTGATGTTGTTTCGTTTACTGGATCAACCCGCGCAGGTCGTGAAGTCGCCAAAGCTGCTGCAGAGGGAATTAAGCGAGTTACTCAAGAACTGGGCGGCAAATCGGCCAATATCATCCTCGATGACACACCGGATTTCGGCCGAGCAGTAGCCGGAGGTGTTGCCGGCTGTTTCGGTAATAGTGGTCAATCCTGTAACGCACCAACTCGTATGCTTGTACCGAAAGCAAAAATGGCAGAGGCAATTGAAGCAGCAAAAGCTATTGCCGCCAAATCAACTGTAGGCGATCCGCAAGCGGAAGGCACTCGCCTTGGTCCTGTAGTAAGTGAATTGCAATTCAACAAGATTCAGGGATTGATTGAAAAAGGGATTGAAGAAGGTGCCGAATTGATAGCTGGAGGGCCTGGTCGACCGGATGGAATAAATAAAGGCTACTTCGTACAACCAACCGTATTTGCCAATGTCACCAACGACATGACTATCGCCCGAGAGGAAATATTCGGACCGGTATTGTCAATTATTGGTTATGACGATGATAGCGATGCGGTAAGTATCGCCAATGATACTGATTATGGTTTATCTGGGTATGTTTCAGGTCAACCCGATCATGCGCAATCAATCGCGCGTCAACTACGTGCCGGTAATGTTCACATTAATGGAGCCGGCCCTGATTTTTCAGCTCCGTTTGGAGGTTACAAACAATCTGGTAACGGTCGCGAATGGGGCGTAGAAGGATTCGAAGAATTCCTCGAAACCAAAGCGATGATGGGAGCAGTTGCTGAATAGATCTAAGAAGCTGAACGGTTTCCAAGATTTATATTAGTCGCAAGAAAGGAAGTCAGTTTATGGGATTAGAAACACAGAAAAGCTCAATCGACATCGGCATCATTGTTAAAGACATAGATGCCATGATGAAATTCTATGGTGAAATTCTCGGCCTAGATCTGGAAGCAACGATTCCAATGCCAGGCGGTGGCACCATGAATCGATTTAAGGTTGGTGACAGTATCATCAAATTGATAGCACTAGATCCTGCGCCGTCAGCTGAAGCGGAGCCCGGCGGTATTCGTGCTGCTAGTGGATATCGTTATTGGACAATTTATGTGCCAAGCCTTGAAGAAATTATTGGCAAGGTTGAGGCCGGTGGTGGCAAAGTTGTCGTTCCGATTCGAGAAATTCGCGAGGGTGTTTCGATAGCATTTCTCGAAGATCCAGACGGCAATTGGGTAGAGCTATTGCAAAATAGCTAAGAATGAAGCACAAAAAAGGGATTCAAAAGAATCCCTTTTTTGTTGCATTTTACTCTTACCAAATGCTTCGAGCATTCAATTCGATGTCAAAAGTATTGCCGTCGGGCTGGCCCACATGAATTACGAAAGTATCTTCGTCAGGATTACTATAGCCTAAAGTCGGCATTCCAAATCCTGACACGTCTTCAAACTTCACCGAGTTCTCAGTAATTTCAACCAACTCTAATTTTTGAGCAGCTTCTGTGCGAGGCTGAAAACCAGCATCCCATTGCTGAATGTGCAGGACTAGAGAACCATCGGCCTCTTCAATAGTAATTACTTCAAACATACTAGTTGCGTCAGCACCGGTCATGCGCACTGCAGCCATCAGTGATCGGCCTTCAGTTGAAATCCAATTTTCTTCTAGCTGGTTTGGACCTAAGTTTCCTGCCCAGTTCCCTGTCATCCAACTAAGCTGATCGATGGTAGCAGGGGGACCTGCCAATACGCTCCCAGTCATTGCTACAAAAGACAAAACGACTAGGGACTTAGTTAATTTCTTCATATTTACTCCAACCTCCAAACAAATTAAAAACTACTGCGTTACTTTTTCCAACCAAGCATCTAATGATTCCCAGTTCATTCGAAACATATGCGGCGCACTGTCGAGAATAGCCGCATCCAAATCAACTCCCGCTTCAGTAAGCGCATTAACAGTTTCTTCGAATCGATTTGCCCAACCCAGTTGATCGGCTCCACCAATGCGCAAATAAACTGGAAAGCCAGCTAATCTACGATTATCAACAACTGAAGTTGCTAATGCAGGCACCGCTGCAACCCAAAATAGTTTTGCGGATTGCGACGGGCAATTTCTAAAGCTGACATTCCTCCATTAGAGATACCAGCAAGTAGCACTTGGGGGTTTTTTTAAAACCCCCTTAAAATTTTGGGGGGTTTTTCATTTTTCCCCCGGGGGGAGAATTTCCCCAAAAATTTTTAAAAGGAAAAAAAAAAAGGGTTTTTTGGTTTTTTTTTTAAAATTTAAAAAAATTTTTTGGAAAATATTTTGGGGGGTTTTTTTTTTTTTTAAAAAAAGCCTTTTTGGGTTTTTTCCCCCCCCCTTCCCCATTTTAAAATTTTTAAAAAAAAAAAATTTTTTTTGGGGGAAAAAACCCCTTCCGGGGGGGGAAAAAAAAAAATTTTGGGGGGAAAAAAAAAAATTTTCCCCCCCCCGGGGGGGTTTTTTCCCCCCTTTTTTAAAAAATTTTTTTTTTTTAAAAAAAATTTTTAAATTTTTTTAAAAAAGGTTGGGGGGGTTTTTTTTTGGTAAAAGGCCCCCTAAATTGGTTTTTTAAAATTTTTTTTAACCCCCAAAAAAAAAAAATTTCTTCCTTTTTTAAAACCCCGGGGCCCCCCGGGGGGGGGTTTTTCGGAAAAAGCCCCCTTTTAATTCCCCTTCCTTTTGGGTTTTTTTTTTGCCCAAAAATTGACCCCAAAACCAAACCCCAAAAAAAAAGGGGGCCCCTTTTCCCAAAACCCAAAAAAAACCCCCTTTCCCCCCAAATTTTTTTTAAAACCCCTTTTTTAAAACTTTCCCCCCAAAACCCCCCCTTTTTTCCCCCCCCCAAAATTTTGGTGGGAAAACCCCCTTTTTTTTAAATTTTTTTTTAAAAAAAAAAAGGGGGGGGAAGGCCCCCCGGGCCCAAAACCCCCCCCCCCCAAAAAAAGGGGAGGGGGGGCCCCCTTAAACCAAATTTTTGGGAAAAGGGTTTTTTTTAAAAAAAAAAAAAAAATTTTTTTTTTTTCCTTTTTTTAAAAAAAAGAATTTAAGAAAAAATTTTTTTAAATTTTTTCCCCTTTTTTTCCCCTTTTTTTTTTTTTCCGGGGCCCCCCCCCTCCCCGGGGCCCCTTTTTTTTTTTGGGGGGCCCCCCCAAAATTTCCCCCCACCCAAATTTTAAAAATTTTTTTTTCCCCCCGGGGGGGGTTTTTCGCCCCCCCCCAGGGTTTTTCCCCCGGCCTTTAAAAAATTTGGGGTTTTTTTTTTTTAAATTTTTTCCCCTTAAAAAAAGCCAAATTTTTTTTAAAACCAAAAGGGGTGGCCCCCAAAAAAAAAAATTGGCGGCAATAGCTTTTGCTGCTTCAATTGCCTCTGCCATTTTTGCTTTCGGTACAAGCATACGAGTTGGTGCGTTACAGGATTGACCACTATTACCGAAACAGCCGGCAACACCTCCGGCTACTGCTCGGCCGAAATCCGGTGTGTCATCGAGGATGATATTGGCCGATTTGCCGCCCAGTTCTTGAGTAACTCGCTTAATTCCCTCTGCAGCAGCTTTGGCGACTTCACGACCTGCGCGGGTTGATGCCGATGTCGATTGAGCTTTTCTGTGTTCTAATCCCATAAATTGACTTCCTTTCTTGCGACTAATATAAATTTTGGGAAAACCCGTTCAGCTTCTTAGATCTATTCAGCAACTGCTCCCATCATCGCTTTGGTTTCGAGGAATTCTTCAAATCCTTCTACTCCCCATTCGCGACCATTACCAGATTGTTTGTAACCTCCAAACGGAGCTGAAAAATCAGGGCCGGCTCCATTAATTGAACATTACCGGCACGTAATTGACGCGCGATTGATTGAGCGTGATCTGATTGGCCTGAAACATATCCGGATAAACCATAATCAGTATCATTGGCGATACTTACTGCATCCATATCATCGTCATAACCAATAATTGATAATACCGGTCCGAATATTTCTTCTCGGGCGATAGTCATGTCGTTGGTGACATTGGCAAATACGGTTGGTTGTACGAAGTAGCCTTTATTTATTCCATCCGGTCGGCCAGGCCCCCCAGTTATCAATTCGGCACCTTCTTCAATCCCTTTTTCAATCAACCCCTGAATCTTGTTGAATTGTAATTCACTTACTACAGGGCCAAGGCGAGTGCCTTCTGCTTGCGGATCGCCTACAGTTGATTTGGCGGCAATAGCTTTTGCTGCTTCGATTGCCTCTGCCATTTTTTCTTTTGGCACAAGCATGCGAGTTGGTGCATTGCAGGATTGACCGCTATTACCGAAACAGCCGGCAACACCTCCGGCCACTGCTCGGCCGAAATCCGGTGCGTCATCAAGGATAATATTGGCCGATTTACCGCCCAGTTCTTGAGTTACTCGTTTAATTCCCTCTGCAGCGGCTCTGGCTACTTCCGACCAGCGCGGGTTGATCCAGTAAACGAAACAACATCGATATCAGGATGTGCAGAAATTGCAGCACCAACTGTTGGGCCATCACCATTTACTAAATTGAATACACCTGCGGGTAAACCTGATTCGGCAATGATTTCCGCCAGAATGTAGCCGCTTATTGGCGCTATTTCGCTTGGCTTTAACACCATTGTGCAACCGGCAGCGATAGCGGGGGCGACCTTACAGGCGATCTGATTAAGTGGCCAATTCCATGGAGTTATAAATCCACAAACTCCTGCAGGTTCTTTTACAATTTTTGTGGTACCTCGAACTTCTTCAAATTCATAATTGTCTAGCACGCTGAGAATGTTCATAAAGTGACCAAGTCCACTGCCTAATTGCGCAGTTTTGGACAAGCCCATGGGAGCGCCCATTTCATTGGATATTGCTATTGCCATTTCATCGCCGCGAGCTTTCAATCCAGAAATGATATTACTTATGACCGTCTTCCGCTCTTCTATGGAAGACCGTGACCAGACACCGAATGCAGTTCTAGCCGCTTTCGCAGCAGTATCAACATCTTCAGCTGTGCCGAGGCTGATAGTCGCGAATGCCTCTTCAGTGGCAGGATTCATTACGTCCAGTGTATCTCTGCCAGCGGGTTCAACCCATTCGCCATTGATAAAAAATTTGTTGTAGGCCGTGGTCATTTTTAAACTCCTATTGCGGTGCTGCGATTAACATCTTAAAGCTCAATTTTTGAGTAAGAGCCAAAACGGCTGGCTAGTATACCCGAGAAACAAAACTATAAAGAAGATGTTGCCGATAAATGTAAGAATGAATAAATCAATGAAATCCAATGGGTTTGGAGAACATGTTCAATGATTGCTTCTTTTAGCCGGACAGTTGGCAGCAGACTGGCTTCCTATTTATCGAAACCTCAGCCAGGTTACCAACGTCTCGATACAGTATGCATTGAAGATGTCGCGAAAGTATTAAAAACCGGTGACATTGTACTGGTAGAGGGGAACACCCGAATCAGTGTTGCCATAAAATACCTCACTCAGTCTTCTTGGTCGCATGCCTGCCTGTTTGTTGGCAGTGACGGAGATAGAGCCGAAAAGGAAACGCTTTTAGAAGCAGATCTGGTAGAAGGTGCGCGCCTGGTTAATCTCAAGCGTTATGAAGAATTTAATCTACGCATCTGCCGGCCTGTGAATTTGACCGAACAGGAAAAGAAAATGCTAATTAGTTTCGCCAAATCGAAGCTGGGTAATAAATACGATTTGAAAAATGTCATTGATTTAGTTCGATACATTATTCAAAAGCCGCCGGTGCCCAATCGTTATCGACGATCTATGATTGCCCTCGGGAGCGGAGAGCCAACTAAAGTTATTTGTTCGACTTTGATTGCGGAGTCGTTTCAATCTATTGATTATCCAATCTTGCCCGAAAGAGACCGAGAGCAGGGATCAGAAGGTGAAGTTCCTCAATATTACAGGCGCCATTTCACACATTTTACTCCCAGAGATTTTGATCTATCGCCGTATTTTGAAGTGGTAAAACCAACTTTAGAGAAAGGCTTTGATTTTAAAAACCTGAAATGGAAAGAGGATGATTCCGGAACCTGATTCGCTGTTTAGATAATACCGAGAAGTGTATTTATCGCCGCATCGTATTGAGGATCACCGCGCGTGGTATTTTCGTACTCGAATTGAACTTCGATTTCAGGATTAACGCCAATTCCTTCAAACTCGTTACCATCAATCAACAATTCTTCAGCCGACAGATAGTCGATCGACGCTCCATCGTTCCCATTATTTAGAGCAAAATTTCCAATTTGCCCAGGAGTGGAGTTGCCGAGACTCACGACTCGCTCGAGTTTATCCAGTTGATAGGCAAAAAGTTCCGGGCCGCCTCGGGTATCTTCATTTAAAAGAAGCGCTATAGGTTTTCGGTAGTTGGCGAATTCGAGAACTGGAGATATTTGTGCGAAATTAAACCCGCTATTAGGTGGTTCAGTAACAGAAAAATAAGAGGACTTATCGTTGAAAACTAAATCCAGATGTTGAGAATCCAGAAAGCCGAAGCTGTTACGTAGATCGAAGATTATCCCGTCGCAGTGATCGAGATTTCGAATCAGCTCCTGGTAATTAATTATGTCGTTCGTGCTGCGACTGAGAGCCCAAAAACGAATATATCCAATGACCTTATTTCCAGCGGAGAATTCCTGAACCGAGTTTGCAGTCGCACTACGGTAACTATCGAAAAGGTTCTCATAAACAGGCGCTAGAGAAAGTTCAGTAGAACTATCTCCCCGTTGAATCCTTAATTGGTGTTCACTAGTAATCCGGACAAAGTCGCCGCTGCCATTTCTTTCCAGATTAAAAGAATGAACCGGGTGGAATGGCTCATTATCCGCAGAGAGAATAACATCGCCACGATCTATTCCTGCGGCATGAGCGGGATAGCCTTCGAGCACTGCGGTAACGAGAAAGCCTGATTCTTCGAAGCGACCTTGAATCCCGATATGATTTAGTGCAATTCGTTGCTTAGAATCAGCAACGAGAAAAGATTGCAGCAAATAGTATTCTAGATCTTCACTAGAAACCGGTCTCTGATTACTGGTTTGTGCAAAAACAAAAGTCGCTGATGCTGTTTTAAAAATAAATAGTAGAATGCGTTGCATCATGCTTATTTAATTAGATCCATTGTGCGTTTCGCAGCTGCCCGATCATAGTGGCGGTTACGAAGGTCGGTATACTTTTGTGGAACATCAAATTCGAAACGAATTGCCCAGTTAAAAGTTTGTGCTAATAGGATGTCTACTATGCTGAAATGATTGGCTATAGCAAATTCATTTTCATCTAATAAATAGTCAAGCGTTCGAACTGCCTTATCAAACTCGAACTTCGCCGTATCAAACATTTGGGGGATCCGTTGTTCTTCCGGTAAAGCAAACATGTGCTTACCTGTACTCCACAGAGGTTGCTCGAGTTCTGCTAAGACAAAAGAAACCAATTCATCATGTTTTGCCAACGTTTGAAGGTCAGTGTTGGGAATCAAACCAGACTCAGGCGCCTTGCGGGCAATATAGTTCAGAATGGCAACGCTTTCGGTCAATGTCATGTCTCCGTCGATAAGCGTTGGCACTTTCCCTTGAATATTAATAGCGAGATAAGAGGGATTTTGTGCACTATCAGGTACCTCAGCTTCGGTGCGCAATTTGATTGGCACGTATTCGTATTCGAGCCCGCTTTCCTCCAGAGCCCATAGACATCTGAATGATCGGCTTTGTTGCATTCCATAGAGTTTCATTTTTAATTCCTACAAATAAAAATGGTGTAACTGATTTCAGTTACACCATTTTAAATGTTTTTCCTTTAGTTCGCTTTTTTGATCTTAGGTTAAATGATGAATTCGACCAAAAATCTTACTAAGTGAGTGTTAAGGCGTTATAAATACAGTGAAGTCGAGGTGGAAATTAAATCTGAAGCGGAGTTTACATAGCAGTAAAAGACTGTTCAGATTTAATTTCCAATTAAGAATTCACAAATCCAATTTCTTAAAATTCATTTAGTCGATAGCAAAGCAGTAGAAGTATCCATTCCCCGCAGTTCGGATTAGATCTTCTTGGCTACATCCAGCTGATCCATGAGCGCTATTCCATGAAGTTGGATTCTGACCACCGCCGACACGGTCGAAGTGACCAACATGCGCGGAGCCTTCGCTATTGCTGGTCCAGTTATTACATGTATGGTTTGAGCCATCATCAACTGTACGGCCATCCAATGTTGAGCCAGTTAAAATGTCATGCTGGTTTGGTGAATCTCCAACCCCATTTACCTCATCGCCGTTCTCGGTGAGTGACCCTTGTTTATTCAGGTTATTGCTTGGTCCGTGTAACACATTCAGGTTGGAAGCTACTTCAACACCATTTGAGTTATACCAGGGACCGAAGCCAATTCGATCTCTAGCATTAACTGCTGGGGAATTTACAGTTGAATGAGCGCTTAAATAAGCACGCCAAGTTTTTCCACTAGAACCCGCCGCTGATGCTAGAGCATCGCAATGAGCATCCGCGCCAGTCAATCCGCCCAAGCTAGCCCCATCACCTAGTCCAACGCTGGTAATAAAGAAGCTCATTTCATTGTCTTGAGAATTTACCGAAGTAAAAGTAGCTGCGGCAGTTAAAAGTGCAGCTGTGATAAATAGTAAAGATTTCTTCATCGATCTACTCCTCGATTATTATCTAACTTCTATTTTTATATTTCTGTATTTGTAAAATCTTGTTCAACAGCATGGGGACTAGCAGTTTACTTGGTCCCCATGGCTAATGGAAACGGACAGAGCCTAATAATCTGGCAAAGCCATCGCAGTTAAAGAACTTCCTGTCTGCAAAATGATGTGTTGCTTGCCATTATGTACCCAGGAGCTCATTCCATAGCGCGTGTTTTCAGGTACTTCAGCCCGTGCCAATTCTTCCCCAGTCTGCTTGTTGACGGCAAATATATGAGGTGTGCCGTCAGCAGTGACGTTTGTGTATATCAGCATGTTACCGGTTACCACCATTTGTCCAACAGCGCCTGATCCGGTATTGCCAATGTCTATACCATCTAGGGCAGGCAAGTTACGAATACGATCTGGAGTTTCACCAGCTGGCAGCATCCAGAGATGATCGCCGCTGTTCATATCGATCGCAGTGATTCTGCTATAGGGAGGCTTCCAAAGTGGAATTCCGGCAGGATGACGGGGAGATGGGCCACCGCTGGCCGCCGCATAGCGAGAGAGTGTTACACCGGTTGGTTCGTCGTAATAAGTGTCAGCTTCCTCACCGGAAACCAGCCGCCGAGAACCGCAGCTGTAGCGGGACATGATGTACATCACCCCAGACTCAGGATCAGCAACTGGAGGATGAGTAATATTCACTGCTCCGGTGGGGCACATCAATGCGGCTTGCTTACCTGAAGGGTCATTCGCACGCATTGGAGGATTAAACAAAGGGCCCATTTGGAATTCGGCCACTGCCTGTAATGCTTGTTGTTTTAACTCCGGAGTGAAATCCACCAGCAACTCTTCACTGGAACCAACGTACTCAAAAGCCGCTGGCTTGGAAGGAATTGGTTGAGTGGGAGATAGTTGTTCACCAGGGACAGTGGAAGCAGGCATAGGTACTTCTTCGATAGGCCAAACCGGCTCGCCGGTTTCCCGATTAAATGCATAGACATAGCCTTGCTTGGTTGCCTGAGCGACGATCGGACCATTGTCGGTATCCAAGAGAATCGGCGCAGTAGGCGTATCAAAGTTCCAAATATCATGGTGCACCATCTGGAAATGCCACGCTCTTTCCCCGGTTTTAGCATCGAGGGAAATCAAACTGGTACCGTAAAGATTGTCACCGGGGTGATGGCCACCGTAATAGTCGATGGTCACACCATTGGTAGGGATATAAACAAGACCTAGCTCCTGGTCAGCGGAGATGGGCGCCCAGGACGAGATATCCCCGGTGTATTCCCAGGCATCGTTTTCCCATGTCTCGTGTCCATATTCACCGGGTTGTGGAATCACATTGAACTTCCATAGAAAATCACCAGTCCGAGCGTCATAACCAAGAATGTCACCTGGTACATTTTCGATTCGAGATTGGTTGTAACCCTGCTCAGCGGAGTTGCCGACGATGACAACATCATTGACCACAATTGGTGGAGAAGACGAGGTGATATAACCGCGCTCTAACGGAATGCCTTCATAGGGATCGTAGGGATGACCAAGATCTTTCAACAGGTCAACAACACCAGTCTCTGGAAATCCCTCAATTTCCACACGGCCCCCGAAACCTTCAAGCGGTCGTCCAGTTTCTGCATCGAGAGCAGTTAGGAAAAAGCCTGGCGATATAATATAAATAACATCGCGGCCATCAATATTGGCATAACCAACACCTTTGCCGTAGTCGGCACGCATTGAATATTCCCAGCGACCAGTATCTGGTTCGCGGTAAGACCAAATTGTCGCTCCGGATTGTGGGTCGATAGCCACGACGTGGCGACGTGCACCAGCAACGGTGTAGAGTTTGCCATTTATATAGCTGGGAGTTGAACGGCCACTTTGAGCTTCGAAACTAGCCCCATCCCATTCCCAGGCAACTTCCAGATCCGCAAAATTTTCAGCCGTGATCTGTGTTGCGTCGGTTGAGCGAGTATGCTCAAAGTCGTTTCCTAAGGTTGTCCATTCCACCGTATCTTGCGCGAATGAGCTAGCGCTCGCCAAAAGGGCAAGTGGCAGTGCAATTAGCCCTTGGTGAAGGGGCCGTAAAGGTCGAAGGAAGTGCCAAATTTTTATCATTATTATCACCTCATTAAATTTCGGCATAAACTATGAAACCAGCGGGTTAAGTTCCTTAAATACCTAGTTTGAGATTAACGCAGCTGATGCTTTTTGTCATGCGTACAATCGGTGCTGGATGGACATCTAAGCCCTAATTTCAGGCTCCGTTTCCAAACCTAAGGCAATGCGGACAATCAATCTGCTGTGCCACTGTTCCTACACTGTGGAACTAACTGATGCATAGCCGAAGGCATGGTCACTATTTGCAGTAATTCTTCGAATCTCAGTAAGATTTTTTGAATTTATGAAACTAATTATTTCGCAGGCTCTTTAATGTGAGCCTTCTTTTTTCAAACATTGAGAATTAAGACGAACAGTGTAAAAGGTATAATAGTTTTGTTGTAATGCTTCCAGACATGAGTGAACGTTATTTGTCTTCACCATTATTCGTAAATATTTTTGAAGAGTCTGACGATGAATGGTTGGTATCTCTTTGGGAGAAAGTTATGTGTAGGAAAAACAAAATTCTCATAGCAGCTGCTGTATTGCTGTCCACCTCTTTAGTAATGAATACGAACGCACAGGAAGAATTAAGTCAGGAAGAAGTTAATAGCTGGTTTGAGACTCTTTCCAACTGGGGGCGTTGGGGCGCGGATGACCAATTGGGTACAGTAAACCTCATTACCACAGAAACCCGAATTGCTGCTGCTCGTTTGGTTGAAACCGGTGTGTCAGTTTCTATGGCACATCCAATTCTTACAGATGAGGCTGCGGATAATTTTAATCCATATGATCATCGAATGACCTCTATCGGAAGTAGCCCCGGACCCTGGTCTGGCGATTTTATCGGGGTCACTTATCATGGCTATGCTCACTCCCATCTAGATGCGCTTTGTCATCGTTTTCAGTTTGGCACGATGTATAACGGCTATTCCGAAGATGAAGTCACAGAAGAAGGTTGCCAACAACTTTCTATCGCCGGCTTTGGTGATGGCATATTCGGGCGTGGCATCGTAATGGATTTTCCAAGATTAAGAGGCATTGATTGGTTAGAAAACGGTACTGCCATTACTCCCGAGTGGTTGGAAGAATGGGAAGCAGAACATGGAATTACTATAGGTTCAGGTGACATTGTTTTAATTAGAACAGGTCGCTGGCCTCGTCGTGATGCGTTAGGCCCTTGGGATCTTTCTCAGAATTCTGCTGGATTACATGCTTCTACCGTTGCCTGGTTTAAGGAGCGAAACATCGCGATGATAGGTAGCGATAGCGCGCTAGATGTAAAACCTTCCTATGTTGAAAATTTCCCACAACCAGTTCATGCGCTAGTTTTGGTCGCATTGGGAATGCCTATTTTTGACAACTTGGATTTAGAAGCGGTGGCTGAAGAAGCAGTGCGTCATGGTCGACCAGAGTTCCTGTTCACGACGGCCCCTTTGCGAGTTGAAGGTGGTACAGGTTCGCCGTTAAATCCAATTGCGACCTTCTAAGCGAAATTTAAGAAAATGTTGCAACCCATCGAAGTCTTCTTCTCTTTTCGCAGTCCTTACTCCTATCTTGCTACGCCGGATATGTTGCGATTGGAGTTAGACTTCGACGCGGAAGTAATATTGAGACCTGTTTTGCCACTTGCTATAAGAAGGCCCGACTTTTTCAACCCAGAAAATCTAAAGCGCGCCAAGTACATTCGCATCGACTGGTTAAGGCGCGCTGAATTTCTGGGCATGGCAGGCGTCTGGCCTGATCCTGACCCAATCGTGCAGGACATGGAGACCTTTCAGATTGCAGAAGATCAACCTTACATTTATGAATTAACCAAATTAGGCGTGGAGGCTGAGAGGCAATGCAAAGGTGTCGAGTTTGCCAAAGAGGTTTCGCATCTAGTCTTTGGTGGTACTAAAAACTGGAATGAAGGCGCACATATGGCTGATGCTTGTGAAACGCTCGGACTCGATTTCATGCAAATGAGGAAAGCAATCGAAGATGGCGATCATCTCGAAGTAATCCAGTCTAACCAGCAAGCATTGGATGATAGTGGTCATTGGGGTGTGCCGAGTTTCTTACTGAATGATGAAGTATTTTTCGGTCAGGATCGTGTTGCTACTCTGCGTTGGCGGCTCGAACAGCTCGGCCATAAAAAAATATAGATGCGAATACGATTCTTAAAGTATTTAAGTGCCATTCTGCTGTTTATGAATGCAGTAATTAGCGCTCAAGAAAACGCACCTGAAGAACAGGGTCCAGAAGTCACTGAGGCGCGCGCTCTGGAAATTTCACAGGAACTATCCGCGCGGCAGACCGCCATTGAGAATATTCAGAGCGATCTGGGAATTTATGATCCGTTTGTTAATAGAAGCTTATGGTGACATGGGTCATTTCTATTCAGAAATAGAAGATTATGAAAATGCCATTCGACTTTATACAGAGGCACTGCAAATCTCTCGCATCAATACTGGCTTATACAGTCCTGAACAAATTCCGATTCTCGATTCGCTAATCGAAGCAAATAGTCGCAACACTGATTGGCAAGAAGTCGACGACTTCCAAGAACTGCATTACCTGATCAATTCACGCATTTATGAGTTAACGGAGATTGAATATATTGCTGCAGCAGAAACCTATGGCGCGTGGAAGTTGCGAGTCATCAGAGAAAATTTATTAGATCAATCACGTTTCAGCTTGCTTAACACGGCAGAAAATTTAAGTGATTTCTATGCCCGTACTATCGAAAGATTAGAATTGATTCCGGATGTGAGACAAGAAGATTTAATCACCGTAATCTATGGTAAATCCCAAACTGATTTGACCCTGGCCCAAGTTGTGGCTTCAACTCCCTATACCGCTTTTGAGGGAACCGAAAGTCAGTCCATAGTCAGGTACGTTGCACTAATGTGCGCACTGTTTCAGGCCAGGTGTCGCGGCAGTGTTATACAGTTCAGGTGGAGAACCCACGTTATCGACTTTCCCAGCGTGATGCTAAGCGGTTCGCACTGCAGCGCCACACCCGGGATATTTCGCGCGCAATTGAAAGATTGGAGGGGATTAAAAACGCCAGTTCCGAGCTCACTTCAGGCGAAAGGCAGGAAATCGATAACCAAATAGCACTGCTGGTGACTGAATCGGAACAATTAGTGCGATCTTCAGGCAGACTGTTTTAATCCGCGGTTCGGAGCAGCTGCCTTTTCCACCTCCATTTCATGCCCAAATAGCCTATTTCGGACAATTTTGCTGGAATTTTTTCCCCACAAAAGGTACAAAAGAACCCGCTGAATCGAGTTATTCTCGGCTCAGCCTCTAAAAATAACTGGAGGAGATTATGTCTCAATTTGCCAATCGGCTAGCTCGAGTCCTTCTGTCCGCTTTAG
The DNA here is from genome assembly GCA_019654215.1 of Gammaproteobacteria bacterium. Taxonomy (GTDB): domain Bacteria; phylum Pseudomonadota; class Gammaproteobacteria; order Pseudomonadales; family Pseudohongiellaceae; genus UBA9145. Next base: position 14,518 of record BPDI01000001.1, read on the forward strand.
TGGCAGTTTTAGCACTTGGGGGTCAGTTTGCGGCAGCTCTTGAAGAAGGGGATAAAGCGCCTGATTTCTCGCTGCAAGCTTCTGATGGTGCAACCTACACGCTTTCTCAGTTCGCTGGTGACAAGCCTGTAGTTATTGCCTTCTTTCCTAAAGCCTTTACCGGCGGCTGAACTATGCAATGTAAAGCGCTGCGTGACAGTGCCAGAGAAATTCAGAGTTTCGATGTTGCATACTTTATGGCCAGTGTAGATACGCTGGAAGACAACACAGCTTTTGCCGCTGAGCATGAAGCTAATTTTCCGATCCTTTCAGATCCTACAAAGGAAATGACTGGTGATTATGACGTCCTAATGGAAGTCGGATTTGCCAATCGCTGGACGTTCTATATCGATACGGACGGCACCGTCCTTAAGATCGACAAGGGAACCAACCCAGCAACGGCGGGACGAGATCTAGTAGCCAATATGGAAGAGCTGGGTTTCAATAAGATCTAGTTCGCTAGATTAACTAGTTAAATAAGAACCCGATTGCTGCTAAGCGATCGGGTTTTTGTTTGACTGGAATAAATGAAACTAAGTTCAGAAATACTGATCTAATAGTTAACGTTTTTCGTTTTGAGTGCGTCTAAGTATTTGAGAATGACTCAAATACAGTACATGGAAGTACTGCTCATTTGCGGAGCAAATGCGAGAAAAATACAAGGAAAATTGGACTTTTATGCCAGTATTTTCCTTACGGCAGAAGGAAATTTCTTGGGAAAATTATGTCTAAATTGTGGCACATCGTGTCTTCATTCTTATGGTTCGAGTTACAAGTTGTTGCGGTATCGGCCCTATGCCAGAATACTCTTACTGCTTTAGGTAGGGGCGGGCAGTAGACATGTCCAAATCAGGTCTTTTCGCAATCGCAGCAGTGGCAATATTGACACTGTTATCACTTGTATATTTCGCGGCTACGCTTGAGACGCGGCAAGGCACCACAACTGTGGTGATCGAGCCACCTGTGCCTGCATTACAGCCAGCCGAGCCAGCAGAAAGGCCGATTCTTAATCGAGAGTCGAACTCACCCTTACCGCAAATTCGAATCCAGCCTCGGGAAGAGCCGCCTCCTGTTGCGGTAACTGCTATTGAAGAAGTAGAAGTCGCTCCGCCTCCTGAAGAAGTTGAAATAGTAGTAGAACCAGAAGTAAATATAGAAGACGATGCTGATGTTATGCAGCTACCCTCGCTTAACGGCTCAGATTCTTTTGTATTCGATGGATTAAGAGCAATTCAAAACGGTGCTGTGCTTGTTGATCTTTTAGCTCGAGATCAGATCGTCAGAAAGTTCGTGGTCTTCGTTGAAAACATTAGTCGCGGAGAATTTCCGCAAACCGGATTGCCCTATCGAGCCCTTGGCCAGGACATGCCGGTTAGAAACATCGACGATAATTTGTTCGTCATGGATGAATCAGCTCATGCAAGATTTGACTATGCAGTGCAAACATTCGTATCTCTAGATGCAGAATCAGCGATGGCTTTTTATCGAACGCTTTCACCGCTGTTTCAACAGGCCTATGCAGAGATTGGTTTTAGAAATGTAAGTTTCGATGACACACTAAGAGCTGCAATAAATAATGTTCTTCGCACTACTAATATGGAAGGCCCTTATCAGCTAGTAAGGCCATCTATCATGTACCTGTATGCAGATGCTTCCATCGAAAACCTGCAGGAAGTTCATAAACAACTACTTCGCATTGGCGCAGACAACACAATCTTGTTAAAAGCAAAGTTGCGCGAATTCGTTGCTCTTCTTTAGACATAATCCATGCCAAAAATTAGTTCATCTCTGGTTGATACCGAGTGGGTCGCTGAAAATTTGAATGACAATTCTGTCGTTATGCTTGATACGTCAGTGCCTCCGGTTGTGCCAGGTTACGTCCCAATAAATACTGAAGATAACTTTTCTGTAATTCCGGGAGCACGCCGCTTCGACTATGACGGTGTTGTGTGTAAGCCAAATAGTTCATTGCCCCACATGATGCCAACTGCTGAATTGTTTCAAGAAGAAGTTCGAAAACTCGGTGTGAGTTCTGATAGCACAATCATTGTTTATGACGATGTTGGTCTGTATGCCAGTCCTCGGGCCTGGTGGATGTTTCGTGCCATGGGCCACGAAAAGGTTGCCGTGCTCAATGGTGGTTTGCCTAAATGGATTAGTGAAGGAAGAGAGTCCGTGGATGCTTATGCCGAAGTTGAGCTTGGAAATTTTGTAGCAAACTTGGATGAAAATCTCTTTTGTGATTTCGAAGTGGTTTTAAAGGCACTATATGATCCGAGCTGTGAAATTTTAGATGCACGATCGAAGGCTAGATTTAAAGGTGAAGCACCAGAGCCGAGACCAGGAGTGCGTGGCGGACACATGCCTAATGCCAAGAATTTACCTTTTCCGCAAGTTTTGGACGGTGGAGAACTTAAATCTATTGTTGAATTGGAAGAAGTGTTTGCGAATCTTGTAGAGAAAAATCAGAAAATTGTCACTAGCTGTGGTTCCGGAATCACTGCGTGTATCTTAACTCTTGCAGCAACTGTTGCGGGTTACAAAAATCTTTCCGTTTATGATGGCAGTTGGTCGGAATGGGGGCTCCCTTCCAAACTTCCTGTAGTAACTGATTAAAAGTTAAAACTAAGCTTCAAAAAGAAAGCCCTTCGAATAAACACATTCGAAGGGCTTTTTAAATTATTTACTAAATTAATTCCGAGACTGAAATAGACGGCTCCAGACTTTTTTAATTATCGTTCGGGTTGTGGAATCTGCGTCGTAATAACTGGACCCATTCCCATAATCTGCACAATTACTTCCTCGTCTTTCGCCATGTCATAGTGATGACCTTCTGGCGGTTGATAAATAAACGTGCCTTCAGGAACCGCTAGCATGTCATCGGGATTATAAATGTCAGCTTTCGGTCCCCAGGATGTATACCAGGTTCCTTTAATTACAGTGATGTAACGCGCCGTGCTGTGGTAGTGGGGTCGACTGCCTGCTCCAGGGGGAAAGTAATACGAATGGCATAAAGGCCGGGCCTGGATGGATCACCATAGATGGTTTCACTTCGGGCTCCACCCTGAAATAAGTCATCTGGAGTCGCGATAATGAATCCCAAGTCATCTGGTTGTACGCTTTGTGCAGTGGAGGTCTGGAGCAAAAAGATAGCGAGCGTCATATTGCAAACAATCCGTGCTTTATTAGTTTCATTGTTCTTTCCTCTTTTTGTATAAGCTATTTCGGTAGAGAGTAACTAAATTCTGACTCGAGTCATAGGCTTATCGACCCCCTGCCAGGTCGATAAATGTTATTTTAGAACTGCTAATGTGGTGATTAATCTCAACACTTAGAATAACTTCAACTTACTGGCACTCGGGAAACGATTCAATGCTTTCGGCCAAGGCTTGCATAGGCTAGCATGCATTTTTCCTTGCAATATTGTAGCTTCCGGCTTGAGTAATTTTACCGACCATTTCGATGAGAGTGCCCGTAAGGCAGTAACAGAGGACGAGACAGTATCAGGCTGGTCAGTGGGCCTCGTGTTATTCGGTATCTGCCTGACTCTTCCTACCTTGTATACCGGAGCAATTACTTCAGAAAATTTAGGATTTTTGGTACAGCCCAAGCCGTGGGCTTGGCCAGTCTGGTGCTAGCCGTAATGTCTATACCGGCAGCCATTGTTGGTGCTCAGACGAGATTTAGTAGTTACCTCATCTACCTTTTTGTATTTGGTAAAAAAGGATCTAACTATGTAAACGCCTTGCTAGGATTAACTCTGCTTGGATGGTTCGCAGTTACTGCAGGATTTTTTGGTGAAACCCTGCACATCGCTTTTATAGAATTCTTTGGCGCATCACCGCCTACCTGGTTGCTCACACTGATATCCAGTGCTCTGATTATTGTTACAACAATTTTTGGATTTAAGGCAATTGATCGGCTGGCACTGTTTGCAGTACCGCTGCTTATTATTTTTCTGATTTATGTGAGCAATTTGTCATTGGGTGGAACAAATTTATCTCGGTGTTGGAGATAGAAGGATCGGATCCGGAATATTTCACTACCGCCGTTTCTACGATCATTGGATCTCTCATTGTTGGCGTGGTGTTAATGCCCGATCTTGCTCGTTATGCAAGATCAACTAAGGATTGCATTACTGCATCTGTATTTGGGAATGGGGTCGGCAAAAGTTTTGCTATGATGATAGGCGTTATTCCTGCCATGGTAACCGAATTACTGGATCCTATGGCTTATATGATTGCTCTGGGATTGGTTGGCAGTTCCTTTGCCATTTTAGTATTTGCAACTTGGACTACTAACAGCGTGAATCTTTATAGCTCTACTCTCGCTATTGCTGTTATTAGGGCGAAGACACAAGAATGGAAGCTCGCCATTACTTGCGGTGCTCTGGGAACTGCGCTGGCAATGATTGGAATTACCGAATACTTCGTAGATTTTTTGGAGTGGTTTGGTGTAATCGTTCCGCCAGTTGCTGGCATTTATTTAACAGATTACTTTTTCCTGAAACAAAAAAATTACTCCATCGATTTGAAAAATAAAATTTCCTGACTATGATCATGCTGCATTGATCGCTTGGATCGTTGCCACAATTATTTCAATTGTGCCTTTGTAAGTGAAATTTCCCTTACCGCTATTCCCAGTTTGGATGCATTGCTTGTTACAAGCCCCATCTATTTAATCTGTCGTCACGCTTGGCCATCTATGTTGCCGAGGCATGAGGTAGAAGATTTATGCGAATAGGTATCGATGTGGGTGGTACCCATACCGACGCAGTGCTTATGGATGGTTTAACAGTCGTAAGTTCCTATAAGGCGTTAACAACTAGGGATGTAAGACGAGGAATTATCGAAGCATTGGACGCAGTGCTCTCAGACGCTGGAGTCGAACCCGCTGCAATTGAAGCAGTTATGATTGGCACGACTCATTTCACTAATGCGGTTATTGAGCGCAAAGAGCTCATGAGACCGCGATTATCCGTGCCTGTCTACCCACCGGTTCTGGGCTTCCACCCATGGTCGACTGGCCTAAAGACATAGCAGAAGTAGTAGGGAACCATTGCTATATGGTATCCGGCGGTCATTTGTTTAATGGAATTCCATTGCTGAGATAAATGATGTAGAAATTGACAAAGTAATCCAGACATTGCAGCAAAAAAGTGAATGACATTGCAGTATCTGCCGCATTCTCACCGGCCAATGCCGAACATGAAATTATCATTAGCAAAAAGGTTCGCGAAAAAATTCCCAATGCCAATATTTCGCTCAGTCATGAAATCGGTCGACTCGGAATCCTGAACGAGAAAACGCTGCATTATTAAATGCCTCTCTAGGCAATCTTGCTGATCGTTTGTTTCAAACATGCGCATAGCTTTAGAAGAAAGGCAAATTGATTGTCCGTTTTATATTAGTCAAAACGATGGCACGTAATGTCTGCCGACTATATTGCGCGCTACCCTGCATTAACCTTTTCCAGTGGCCCCACAAACAGTTTGCGCGGGCTGCGATTCTATCGGGGATCGATAACGCTATCGTCGTAGACATTGGGGCACTACTTCCGATGTGGGAGTTCTTGCCGACGGATTTCCTCGTGAGAGTAATAGCCATATAAATGTAGGTGGCGTGCGAACAAACTTTCGCATGCCAGATATATTAACGATAGGGCTGGGAGGAGGAAATTTAGTGCGGGATAGTGGAATATCTATAGGCCCGCAGTCAGTTGGCCACCGCCTGGTAAGTGAAGGTCTGGGTTTTTGGGGGAGATACCTTAACCACAACCGACATAGCAGTGGCAAATGGATCCTGCGAAGTGGGAGATAAAGATCGCATTTCTCGATTGGACAGCGATGAAGTGGAAACTGCAACGCAAACGATTCACAACATCATCGACGATGCCATAGATAAGATGCGTCCCAGTAAAAAACCGGTGCCAGTAATATTGGTAGGCGGTGGTGCGATATTGATCTCAAGACAATTGGAAACAGCGTTGCAGCTAATTCAACCGGAATATGCAGAAGTTGCAAATGCTATTGGTGCAGCAATTGCACAGGTAGGCGGTGAAGTCGAATACATCGTGAGTTATTCAGAAATCGAACGTGAAACTGCGTTAAAGAAAATTACTGAAGAAGCAGAACTAAAGGCGATTTCAGCTGGGGCGGACGAAAGCACACTCAGAGTATTAGATGTAGAAGAAACTACTATGAGCTACATGGATGATGATGCGGCACGACTTCGAATAAAAGTTGTTGGAGTTTTAAAAAGTTAGTGTAATGAAAACTATCGGTGCGGAACATATAAAAGATCTTTGTGCAGGGGCTGCTTTTCTTGCCACCGGCGGCGGAGGAGACCCCTATGTCTCGCAGCTTCAAGCAGAACGGCTATTAAAAAAGTACGGGCCTGCAACGCTAATGCTACCTGAAGATGTGCCGGATGATTTTTTTGTGGTAAGCCTCGGCATGGTGGGTGCGCCGACTGTCACTCTAGAACAACTACCAACAGAAGAAGAAGCAATTGGCGCATTAAATAAATACGAAGAAGTAACCGGTAAGAAAATCGATGCAATCGTTCCTTTTGAAGTAGGTGGAGGTAATAGCACCATTCCTTTATACGTTGCTGCGATGAAGGGTTTGCCTTGTATCGATGGCGATGGAATGGGAAGGGCCTTGCCAGAAGCACAGATGATGACCTTTTCTATTTATGGTGCTCACCCAACGCCTGCTGTAGTTATGGATTCATTTAACAACTTTTTTGGTGCTAAATTGTGAGGATGCTCATAAATTCGAAGTTGAGATTCGCGCTCAGGCGGTAAAAATGGGTGGTATGGTGAGTTCGGCAGAGCATGGCATGTCAGGCAGTTTGGTTCGCCGCAGCACAATCCCCGGCACCATCAGTTTCGCCACACAAATAGGAAATCTGATGCGAATGCACGGGGGGTTAATTGATGTCATCCAGCCAGAGCTGTTTGAGTTTTTTGGGCAAAGCGATTACGGAATCATCAAACATCTATTTACTGGGAAAGTATTGGACAGCTACCGGGAAATAATCGGTGGTTATGATGTTGGAACAGCAGAGTTACAAAGTTGCGATGATCCAAATGAAAAAATGTTGCTCTATATAAAGAACGAATATTTAGTAGCAAGAGTTGGGGAAAAAATAGTTGCCAGTGTTCCAGACTTAATCTGCATCGTGGAGCAGGAAACCAGTAGACCACTAAATGCAGAGCGCATGCGTTATGGGCAGCGAGTTAGTGTATTTGGAATAGGCTGCACGCATCATTACCGATCACCCGAGGCTTTAAAGGTTACTGAGCCTAGAGCGTTTGGTTTTGATCTGGATTATGTGCCATTAGAAGAAATTGATTAACTGTTTACTGCTAATACGCACTGTCGGTAATAACCGTTATTGAAGGATTAGGTTCAAAAATGCTTTATCTGAATCAGCGACCTTTTTAAAGCGAGCGGTTAATTCTTTTACTCCAGCTATAGCGAAGTCGCTGGTAATATAGATCATTACAAAATAAAACGTGAGAATGAATATGAAACTAAAACTGTCATTGCTTCTGGTCTTCGGTATGACTGCGACTCTGGTTTCGGCACAACAATTAGTAGGCGATAAATTGACTAACGCCCGAGCGGCCGATGGCATGTATATCAGTTGGAAAGAGCACATCATCGATGATCCTGAAAGTGCTGGTTTCGCCTTAAGCGGCAGTGATGGGTTGGTCATGGCAGACCTAGATCAAGATGGCTTCGAGGATATAGTTTCCGTTCATGAGTCCGATGAAGAGTATGATTCCACGCAAGAACAGCCAGGATTTGTTCCTCCACCAGCGGGACATGTTCGCATCGCATTTGGCTCTTCTGATCCTGATGAATGGTTTAACATTACAATCGCAGAAGGTACAGATTCGCCTGCGCCCGAGGATGCCGTAATCGTAGACATGAATGGCGATGGCTATCTAGATGTAATTGCGGCAGCAGAGCTTTCTCATCTGATTTATTTACAAAACCCAGGGAAAAATGCGCGCATAGAAGAATGGAAAAGGCTGATATTGCCGCAAACCGAAGGGCGCGGTTCTTATATACGTTATTTGCTGGTGATTTTGATGGTGACGGTACCCCTGAACTGACCGCTCCGAATAAAGGTGCTCAGAGACCTGGCCCCTTCTGACTATGCTCGATCTACCCCAGTAGAATTGCACGTGCTAAGTGGAGATCCTTTAAAGGGGACAGTTGGCGGCGCGTGGAATTAGGCCGATATAGCATCCCACAACTTTCAGAGCCAGTAGATCTAGATAGTGATGGCGACCTTGATATCGTAGTTGGTACTCGCGGTGAAGGGCGCCTTTGGGGTTTTTTGAAAATCTTGGTAATGGCAACTTGGATTTTACTGAGCATGCTATAGGAATAAATGGCGCACGTATGGCTGGTTTTAACTTGGAGTATGTCGATCTTAGTAACGATGGAAGATTGGATATTATTGGAGCATTGGTACTGGATTAGCCTGGATCGAACAACCGGAAAAAATGACGATACTTGGAATGCCTATCCTATAGGAGATTTTGCGCCAGACAGTATGACCGGGATGGAGTTCGCTGATATTGATCAAGATGGCGATATGGATTTAATTGGGGGTAGTTATAGCCGAGGACCTCGTACTGGCGATGGTGATGTTGACATGCATGATGCATTGGGTCGAATAGGATGGTTCGAAAACCCTGGCGATGCCAAAGAAATTTGGACTCGCCATGATATTTCTCGTCGTAAGCGGGGAATGTTTGATAAATTTATTGCTAGAGATGTGGATAAGGATGGTGATATTGATTTTGTTGCCACTCGAGGCAATAGCTATCCTTACGATGGTGTGTTCTGGATTGAGCAAATTAGAAGTGAAGAACCAGTAGCAGCTTTTACGCGTGCTCGAGCCGTAGAAAGCGAGGAAATGCCACTGCCGAATTGATGATTCTTGTTTAAGGGAAGACGATTATTTGCTTAGCGCAAAGTGAGGTAAGGTCTGAAAGTTATAAGTAAAAGGAAAGCGCTCTTCATAACGCCTGCATTTTTATATTTTTTATTTTTTCTCTGGTACACCAATCTTGAGGGGCCTCTAACTCAAGAAGAAATTGATACAGTGCTCTATCGATTACAATCTCAACAGGCTTCGCCAGCGGAAATTGCTCGTATGCGCTATTTCATGGAAGAAGACACTGGCAAACAATTCATTATGATTAATTTGATCGACCCTAATCCTAATCCTCCTGAACTATCAGGTACTGGACCAGGGGCAAGCAGTGAGCAATTAATGGGCTACTACATGGAGTATATGTATCCCGCACTCTTAAAGCGGGCCTCCCACCCGGTGTTTGCTGGGACTGCAATAGCACCTTCGATGGATATTATTGGAATAGAAGGGGCGGAATACTGGCAGCAAGGCGCATTGATGCGCTATCGAAGTCGAAGAGATTTGTTGCAGATAGCAGCGAACCCGATTTTCAGTGAGCGCCATGATTACAAAAAAGCGGCGCTCACGAAAACTATTGCCTATCCGGTCGAAGTGAATCTTTATTTAATGGATCCAAGATTTTTGTTGGCATTGATTCTTTTGACTCTAATTTTGACGATTGACGCATTGATTTATCGTCGGACCTAACGTTAGATAAAATTGAAACTAGTTTTCAGCAGCAATACGTTCCTGCATTCGCGCACCACGTAATGAGTTACCCCAAGAATAATTGCCTTCGTGGCAAGCGTACTCATATAACACTCTTCCCTGTTCCATTCGTGTGAACGGAATCTCCGCAGTAAAGGGTTGTGTATATAGCTGAGGATCAGTAACTGTGTATTTATAAAGTATATTGCCCTCGCTGGTTAGTGAAAGTCTTTCTTCTACTTCGAAAGTTTCTGTCGAGAGAATTGGTGGGTAGGAATGCTCGTCTCGGAAATTATTTGTGTGAATAACTAGCGTGTCGGCTTCCCAATAGCCAATTGAATCGCCCATCCATTTTGGAAATCCATGTTCTGGATGTTCGCTATTAATACGGATTATGCGGGCATCATAAGGATACTCTCCCAGTATCATAAGATAGTCTTCGGTTTGACAATGTGTGTATAAGGGGAGAGACCGCGCTGAAACATCATTGATAGTTGAGGGCCAGCTATTAAACATCTCTCCGCAGCCCAGCCGAATTCAGGACCGTCAAGGTAACGACCTGACCTATTGAGGTTGGTAAAAAAATCGTCCCGCTCAGACGCTTCTTTTAACGGAATTCTCCCATTGGGGGGATCGATTATAAGTGACGTGCGGTATTCGCCATTCACTCGTGCAATGCCAATTGGAAATTCATCAAAGTCGTCATCGGCTTGATTGGTAACTCGTGAACCAGCTTCGGGTGGTGCGCGATCAGGATCAAGTCGTGATGCTCTTTCATCCAGCTCCAGCAGTGCCTGATTAACCAAGGTTATAGCTTCTTCATCTGTGTATCTGCGTTTTTCCCCTAGACCAACAGGTCGCTGCAAAGGTGTTTGATATAGATTATTCCAATAACCCTGAAAATTCGGATGACCGAATTCGGTGCGTGAAAGCTCTTGGCTTAACACGGCTATGGGCGCTAAGAGGATACCGCTGAAATATAGAAAAGCAGAATAATGAAACTTCATGAAGTGCTAGTTTTTATTATTTACATCCGCACATTGTTTTTAGTCGTACGATCTCCGACTTCATGTTCAGTATTTAACACTCAAGCCCAGTCGATTAAAAGCAATTTCGTCGTTCTCCTAAGCATAATTTGATTAAACTATATAAAGAACTTAACGAATCTATGGAGGGACGGATCGGATCAGTTTTTGTTAGAATAAGTCCGGTATTTGCGCTGGTTTTACGTTCCGGTGAGCAATGAGGATACTAAATGAATAACACTTCTACTTGTGTGGTTGTTGCTGCGTTGTATCGCTTTGCTAAGTTTCCTGACTTCGAATCTTTTCGTGAGCCACTCCAAGAACTGATGCTCAAAAAACAGGTGCGTGGAACATTGTTGCTGGCTGCAGAAGGCATTAATGGCAGTATCGCGGGGTCACGGGACGCTATTGATAGCATACTGGCATGGTTGCATGAAGACGAGCGCTTTAGGGGATTGGAAGCGAAAGAATCTTATGTGAATGAAAACCCTTTTTATCGAACCAAAGTAAAACTAAAGAAAGAAATCATCTCCATGGGTGTCGAAAATATTGATCCCAACCATATAGTCGGAACTTATGTCGAAGCAGTGGACTGGAATGATCTCATTAACGATCCTGAAGTTTTGCTGCTGGATACTCGAAACAAATACGAAGTGGAAATTGGGACTTTCAAAAATGCAGTCAATCCTGGAACTGATTCCTTTCGTGAGTTTCCTGAATATGTGGAGCAAAATCTCGATCCAATCAAACATAAAAAAGTTGCAATGTTTTGCACTGGTGGTATTCGCTGCGAAAAATCTACGGCTTATTTAAAACAACAAGGATTTGATAAGGTTTATCATTTAAAAGGCGGCATCCTTAAATACCTCGAAGAAGTTTCTGAAGAAAATACACTTTGGAACGGTGAATGTTTTGTCTTCGATAATCGTGTAACGGTGAATCATCGATTAGAACAAGGAAGCTATGACCAGTGCCACGCCTGTCGCATGCCTATTACAGAAAAAGACAAGAATAGAGAGCAGTATCAGAGAGGCGTCAGTTGTCACTACTGTTTTGACAAACAGTCTAAAGAACAAGTGATGCGATATGCCGAACGAGAACGCCAAATACAATTAGCGAAACAGAGAGGCGAGGAACATCTGGGCCAGCCCATGGGCGAGACCATGGCAAGAAGAAGACGAGAAAAATTGCGCCTTAAAGATGAACAACGTAAGACGGTGAAGTGAAACTTTAATTATGAATTCAATGGCAATTGAAAGACGAGAAGCTTATGGCTCTTGAGCAACCACCTCTAAGTCCATTCGGTGCCTTTATTGGCATTCTATCGATGACTATTCTACAGGCAAAGCAACTTGCTCAGTTGAATTAGAAGAGCGCCATCTAAATAATGGCGGAAGAGTACACGGTGGTGTGCTCAGTTCCCTAGCGGACACTGCTGCTGGTGCGGCAGTGAGATCGGTAAGGCCTAAAGAATCCTTTGCGGCGACTACTGATCTCGCTATTTCCTTTATACGGCCACCGACTGGCAAAAAGCTTAGTGCTAAGGCAGAGGTCTTTCATGCAGGCAAACAATTATATCGAGTAGAGATTGCTATCTTCAGTAACAAGAAACTTGTGGCGAAATGCAGCACCACGTTTATGGTCGTTGAGGCACTCAGAGAATTACAGGGAAAGGAATAGTAACTTTTTTACCGATAGCGTTCATTGGAATAATTGTTGGTAGTTTGCTGTGTAAGAATTTTGCTTCTCTATTTCTGTCGATGAGTTCATTCGGCAAACAGTAATTAATAACTATCCCGCGTCTTCTAGAAAACCGAAATAGTTTCAAGAGATAACTATCTGGATAGTAATGCTGAAAACTAGGCTTATATGGTAATCTCATTCATGGGTATAAATATTGCTACCAGGTCATCTGAAGAAAGCAGGGGTATAGTATGAAGAGCGAAAACGAATCTAACTTGCAAATTAATCGTCGTGACTTCCTTAAGAAAAGTGCGATTGCGTCTTCAGTATTAATCGTACCTCGGCATGTTCTCGGTGGATCATCCCATGTTGCTCCGAGCGATAAGGTTAACATCGCAGGTGTGGGTGCGGGTGGAAGAGGACGTGCGAACATTCGAGCCTGTGCACACGAAAACATTTACGCCCTTTGTGATATTGATGATGATCAAGTGGCACAAACCCTCAGTGAAGACTGGGCGGCTTCATTCAACGGTCGGGCAAAAACTTATCGCGACTATCGAGAAATGTTGGAAAACGAGTCTGAGCTCGATGCCGTGTTATTAGTACTCCAGATCATATGCATACACCAATTGCGGCAGCAGCAATGGATTTGGGAAAACACCTTTATATAGAAAAAACCCCTTTGTCATACGGTCGCAGAAGCACGCTTTCTAGCGAGACGGGCCCAACAAACAAATATCGTTTCCCAGATGGGAAACCAGGGTCATGCGGAGGAGGGAGGACGCCTAATTAATGAATGGGTAGCCAAAGGCGTACTTGGTAAGGTCCAAGAAGTACATTGCTGGACTAATCGTCCAGTTTGGCCTCAGGGTATTAATCGGCCGGTTGGATCGGATTCCATTCCTTCCAGCATAGATTGGGATTTATGGCTGGGAGCGGCCCCCCACAGACCTTATTTGGCTGATCGCTATCATCGATTTAACTGGCGGGGGTGGATGGATTTTGGCACCGGCGTAGTGGGGGATATGGGCGCTCACATTATCGATCATCCCTATTGGGCCCTAGATCTTGGTCTTCCTACAAAAATTTCTGCTAGTTCCAGTCGATTTGGAGCAGATTTCGAAACCTTTCCCATGGCTTCTAAAATTCATTTCGAATTTCCAGCCAAAGGCAATCGTCCTTCGGTGAAAATGACATGGTATGACGGCGGTCTGTTGCCGGAAAGGCCAGAAATACTCGAACAAGGTCGAATGATGGGAGATAACGATGGCGGCGTGCTGATTGTAGGAGATAAAAACACGCTGATGCACGGTGTCTATGGACGTGAGCCACGTCTCATACCAGAGACAAAACATATCGAGTATCAACAACCTGAGAGGACAATGGCCCGTTCACCTGGGATTCATCAAGAATGGATCGACGCTATTAAGGACCGTAGCAAAATGACCACTTCTCATTTTGAGTATTCAGGGCCTCTCTCGGAGACCATGCTACTTGGTAATATTGCAACCGTACGAGCCAGTGAAAACAAAATTCTTGAGTATGATGATGAAAATATGCGATTCACTAATGATGATGGAGCAAACTCATATCTCGATAAAGATTATCGATCAGGTTTTGGATTGGGGTAATTGCAAACAATAATTATTAGAAGTAAACCAAAGTCGAATGGAGTGCGTAACAATATTGAATTCGTGCTGTTGCAATAGATTCGTGGCTTGTAGTCAGAATTGCGCTAACAAAAAAATCAGGAAATCTTAAAGTTGAAAAAAGTTTGGGTAAAAGATTTTTGAAAATATTTCTCACAGCATGTTTTTCTTGTGGCCTAATTTTTGCGACTTCTCCCTCTTTCGCTCAGCTGCCAGAATTGTCGACTCCTACAACCGCAACAGGAACGGAAACGACCGCGAAGTTTTTTGGTGGTGCAACTGCAGATAACGGTTCAACCTATGCTGACAGTTTTGCATTCGATGCTCCAATCGATATCGACTTGGAAATTCAGGTTGAAGTTAGCCATATCAACACAGTGGGAAATCTTTATGTAATTATTTTGTGGGAAGGAAATTATTTTGTAAGAGATGAAAATGGTACTTATCATCTATGGGATTTGTCGATAGAAAATTTCCGTGCAGCATTTCCAGCTAAAACTCTACAGTCTTCAGAAGCTATAAATATTGTTGACGACGTGGCATTTGGCCCCGCTGGTGTTTCTGACACCAAGTTGGATTTCTTAGTGGCTTACGACACCATGGCAGTACCTAGTGAATTTTTCTTCAATGGTGTTCCTTTGTCAGTTTCGATAGAAGCAGAGAAAGCAAATCCTCAAGTTGCAAAAAGTTTACAGATTTTTACTGACAATATTCATACACAAATTATTCAAAACAATTGCATTGCCTGTCACGTGAGTGGCGGTGCGGCGGGCGGCACTTCTCTGGCATATGCAGCTTCTTCGATGCAAGCCGCCTTGGAATCAAACTACAACTTATTGGTTAGCTACATTAATGGCGGTGGTGGCGCAAGTTTGCTTTCTAAGCCGCAGGGTATTGGTCACGGCGGCGGTGCTAGACTGCAGCCGGGCACTAATCTCGATAATCTGTCTGCCTTCATAGAGGCGGTATTAGCAGAGTAGGTTAAAAAGTCCAGAACTCACGGCAATCCCGCTGCTATCGCGCCGCTCGACCTACATATCCCTGGAATGTTCGCTCGACAAAGTCGTCAACGCCTGGGACGAACAGTACTGCGAGTACTGTGAGAACTAACACGATTACCATTCCCCAATAGAATTGTCTCATTAGTTAATACCTCTTAGCTCCGCGGTTCGGCTTCGAATAACCAAACACTTCCACTTTCAACGGAGGCGGCTGTGGTCTGTGATGGATATTTATTGGTAATTGCCGCAGTAATGCCTTCCAAGTCCGGACCTGATTGTATTCGGCGCAAGTTTCTTTCATAACGCACACCGTTTATACGAACTATGGCGCGGCCATCGGCCTCAGCTTGCAGTGGCCATTGCTTCCACATTCTCCCCACCGTGGTGCCCATGTATCCCGACCAAACATAAAGCTTGCCTTCATTCTCTGCAGTCCAGATAGTGCGCGTAGTGGGCGGGTTTATGAGTTGTAGCTCAATTAACGGGATATCATCAACAAAACTCCAGTCTGGTTCTGGTCCAGAATAAAGTTCACCTTCTACGAGGGGGCCGCCGGAAAAAACGAAATTGGAACCATCGGAAAGACGTTGCTTAACTGCCGCAGTTGAAACCGCAGTGACAGGAATAAGTATTAAACAGAGTACAACGATTATTGTGTTTTTAACTATGGGCATAATTATTTCTCGATGAGATTAGTAGATTATGAACTCGATTAAATTATTATCAGGATCCCTTGTATAAATACTAGTGCCTTCCGTGCTACCACCATTCATTCCGCCTACTCTAGGAACTGGGCCTAATTCTACTTCAGCTCCAGCAGCATTTATTGTGGACAATAGTTCATCTTGGTTGCCTTCCCAAACAAAGCATATGTCTCCGGATCCTGGCGCCGCGGTAAGACCTCTTAAGGTAAACTGCGGATCTTGCCATAAGTCAGGCATGTGAAAATTTATTTTGTTATCCCCGAAAGTAACGGCTTGGATGCTCCCTTGGTCAACCACACGGCAGCCAAGCGCGCTATAAAACGCTATCATTTCTTCAACCCGTTCCATGGGCACTGAAACATGATCGAACGATTTAATCATAGCTGGAAATAGTACTACCTTTCATAGAGGATCTTACATACTCCATGGTGGTTATAAACTGGAGAGGAACAATTGGTACAGTAAAATCTTTAACATAATGAGCAAGTGCGGCGATTGTTAGTAAATCAGCGACTAAAATTCTAAAAAACACTTTGCTATAGCGTTTCTCTGTAGCCAAAAAAAAGGGCGATAATTGATATCGCCCTTTCTCTTTCTCTTTTCTATATAAGAAACAAGTATCTTATCACTTAATTAGAAATTAACATTTATGCGGCCGTAGTAAAAGGCTCCTTGCCAGTCAACGTACGATCCAGATGCATAGACCCTTCCGCAACAGTAGTCACCGATTTGGTCTTTTTCAGGGTACTCGTCCCCTATGTTACGTCCACCAAGAGTTAAGGAAACCATATCATTGAGACGATAAGTTGCCTCTAGATCAAGAAACCATGTGGCGTCGTAATCTTGAATATTAGGCCATGGGTTTCTGTTTGAGTTCGACCACTCACCATAGTAGCTAGCCCTAGCCGTTAGGCGAAGGTTATCAATGGTATGTGTAAGCGTACCAACACCTTTCCAATCTGATAGCAAGTTCTCAAAATCGTACTCGCTTTCAACATTCAGATATTCACTGGGGTCAGAATCAAACTCTGTATCATTCCAGCTTACGGCTATGGATAGGTCCGTTACCTGGGTGACTGGATATGTTGCAACTATATCTACACCTTCAGTTGTAGTGTCAAAGCCGTTGGCAAAATAGAGCACACCACCAATAGTGTTAGCACCAGGAACTCCTGCAGCGTCTAACTTCAAGTAGTTCTGATAGGCGTCGCCTGCGGTTGGGTCAGTAGACACATCTCTAGTCGAAACAGCTTGAGTTCGGTCTTCTATGTCGATCTGGTAATAGTCGACGGTCACATCAAGATCTCCAAGGCTTGCAACAAAACCTAAGGTCAAGTTGTCAGACTTTTCTGGCACTAGAGGAACAGCTCCAAGAGCTTGCGCTACAGGGCCGCCGGCCGGGAATAATCCGGTTGCGACCGGGAATCCGTTTGGTAAGCGCGTAGACACGTTGGTTGTACCTTGTTGCCCGGGAGTCGGAGCTCGGAATGCAGTACCGTAGGATCCTCGCAGTGCAAGGCCATCAGTCAGTTCATACCGGCCCGCAATCTTCCATGTAAGCTCAGAGTCGAAGTCATCATAGTCTTCGTATCTCAGCGCACCTTGAAGGAAAAGTTCGTCAGTAACATCAGCACTGAGGTCTCCGAATAGAGCATAAGAAGTTCTTTCATACAGCTCGGAAAATTGAGGTGAATAGCCCGGGAATCCATTAGAGCCAACACCTACAACCCTATAAACCGGATCACTCGAATCCGCACAATTCAGGGTAGAGCCGTTAGCTATGACTGATGCACCAGCCGCAGTGGGCGTATTGCCGTTACAAAAGCCAAACGGATCCTTAACCGCGTGAGGACCTGCTTTGTAGGAGTCAGGTTCCCCCTCAACAACTTCATAAGACTCGTCTAAATAGGTTGCGCCAAACGCAAAAACAACTGGGCTCGCCAGATTTGAATCGAATTCATAAGTGAAGTCAGCAGAAAATTGAGTTTCCTCATTAATCAGGTCTCCAGGTCTAAAACTCTTAGGAGAAGCTCGACCCATCGAGGGATTAATCGTATTAGCTAATGTATATTGAATTTCATTTTCGCCGTGGCGTGCACTAAAGTCATAATTGAGGCCGTTGTCCCAATTCCCTCTAATACCACCAGCGAGTGAAAAATCTTCAATCTCGCCAAAGAATCTGGGAGTGAATCCACCAGGATATTTCTCTAACGGGTCATAAATGCCCCGTTCGACTCACGGAGTTGTTCAATTGTTCCATTTCTCGGGTAACGATAGAAAAAGCTACCGTCTGATTCGCTCTCTCTGTAGTTACCAAATGCATATAACTCAGTGTCAGCGTCGATATCGTAACCA
Source organism: Gammaproteobacteria bacterium (assembly GCA_019654215.1). Classification (GTDB taxonomy): domain Bacteria; phylum Pseudomonadota; class Gammaproteobacteria; order Pseudomonadales; family Pseudohongiellaceae; genus UBA9145. The sequence continues at coordinate 32,621 of BPDI01000001.1, forward strand.
GAATTGAAGAACAAGCTTATAGCTTCAGCATCCGGCTCGCCCCAAGGCTGCACAACGTCACCATAACCTGTGTTAGCTGCGGCTGTACCGGCTTGATACGTTGCGTCTTCGGTAAACGCCGTGTATGACTTGCTTGAGTTATAGCCTGGAAGATTGGGATCTACACAAAACCATGAATTACAATACTGTTCACCGCGACTTGTCGCGTCAGCCTCATAAATCTCAGCTGAAAGGCTAAGAAAGCCGCTATCACCTAAAGGAAGGCCGATGTTACCTGAAATTGTGTACGTTTCTCCGTCTCCTTCAGAATATTCGCCTTGCTGAATGCTGAGGCTGCCGCCGGAATTATTCTCTTTAAGTCTAAAGTTGATAACACCTGCGATCGCGTCAGATCCATATTGTGCCGACGCTCCATCTCTAAGAACTTCCACACTGCCAATTGCAGATGCAGGAATAGTTGCTATGTCGGGGTTTTGGGTACCGCTCCCGCCAATTGATACGAGCGCAGAACGATGGCGTCGTTTTGAATTCACCAATACCAAGGTTTTATCCGTAGGCAATCCTCGCAACTGTGCGGGACGAATAAACGTCGCACCATCAGAGATTGGTTGCCGGGCTAAATTAAAAGAGGGAACAAGAGTTCTTAAGATATCGTTTGTATCCGTATAGGATACTGCCTCTAAATCTTCAGCCGAGAAAACGTCAATAGGAACGGGAGAGTCCCCAACTGTTCGTGGTCGGCCTCGAGCACCCGTTACGATTATTTCTTCTAATCCGCTAGCTTCTTCCTGTGCTTGTGCCACAGAAACAAACCCAGCGGGCGCTAGCATTCCTAGCGCTACAGCGCTAGCAAGAAGCTTTTTTGCCAATTTAGGTCTACCGTTCATTTATTCCCCCTTTGGAATTAATGCTAACCAAATAACTAGTTGTTCTGAAAATCTAATTGATCTTTCTGGGATAAGTTAAGGCGCGCGTCGAGAGGTGGTTTGACAGAAAACTGTGGTTGCTACCCAATCTCGCGAAATGTCCTTTCCCCAAAAGGTTAAGCCTAATTTCCCTAATGCAAAATGTCCACAAAAGAAATGGTTATATCGTTCAGTTTATGCCTGTTTTTAGGACATTTTTCCTTTTTATGTTGAGAAATTTACAGTTTCGGGCCAACCACTACCAGTAGGGGCATATTTATCGATAAGCCACAACAGGTTGGTTAAGATTTACATAGAAAAATAGAGGAATTTATCGGACAAATAGCAATTTGAGAGTAAACTAGCGAATAATCTCCAGAAAGGCTCACTTCAGGCTGCTAAAGGAACACAAAAATGCCGCAGAAACTCAATCCCGGAGAACTTTTCCCCAGTTTGAATCTAAGCCTTTTAGGTGGGGGTTCTTTAAATATGCCAGAAGATTTGAGTGGTCCAATGACTCTCGCCTGTTCTATAGAGGCATTGGTGACCCTATTGTTGTCGGCTCTTAGCTGGCTATGCGGCACGCCGTGATGCGTTTGCTGAACAAGGGGTAAAAATCATAGCAGGATCGGTGGATGATGCCGAAAAGACGGCGCCGATAGCCAAAAATCTGAATTTTCCTGTTGCCATTAAATGACTCGAGCTGATGGCGATGCTATGGGCTCTTGGTGGGAAGAAAAGCGAGAAATAATTCAACCAAGCGAGTTTCTCTTGTCAGAAAAAGGGAAAGTATGATTCAACTTATTCCAATGGACCTATAGGTAGGATGGATCCGGAAGAAACTCTTTCATTAGTTAAGTATCTGAACGAGCAAAGGGCCAAAGTTAAGGCAGCATCTAGAACTCTTCTTTCTAGGATTTCTATAGGGGGAGGGAATTATGACGACAATAATTGCGTTTAGTTTCGCAGCAATATCCATCGCTGCTCTTATCTTTTTGGTTGCTCCCGGAGTAATTCTTGAACCATTCACTTTCCCGCTGGAAGCGGTGTTTACCAAGGCTTGGAATACCATAAGAGCCATTCTCGGTATCGCATTTGTCGTCGTCGCTCCTGGCAGCCAGAATCCGACACTGATATATACTCTCGGCGTTTTATTCTTAGTCGCAGCGATTGTTGTCGGTGTGATGCCGAAGGAACATTTTGTTAATCTAACTAATCGGTACCGCTATTTTCCTCAGTGGGCTCGCGATTGGGTGGGGCGCTGGCACTCATGGCTCTTTGGTACCTGGCGCTGATTTTACTTTAGCAATTTGTAACGAATGGTCATTCTTGTCTAGGTCTGCTTGGTCCGAGCAATTAGGCTCGTGTTAGAATTTTAATCGGAACCAAAGCTTCTGAACTTCTCTTGGGAATGACTTAAGTGGTTGAGACAAAAATAATAAAACGATCATTACTTAAAATTTTCTGCGCTGTTGCTGGTCTAGCAATCGGCCACAATTCTTTGGCCCAAGACAATGAACAAGCTCATCCATTAGTTCCTCTGTTTGAAGAAAACTGTGCCACCTGCCAGGCCCTACTACCCAAACCGCGGGCATTAACTTTAGTGCCCTCATGCAGGAAACACCGCTGGTAAAAAACCTGGAAACCTGGCGTCGGGTAATCGGCGCATTAGAAGTTGGAAAATGCCTCCTCCAGAAGCGCCTCAACCTTCCGATGAAACCAGAGCTGAGATGCTGACGCTGTTACGCCAGGACATTGAGGAATTCGATTTTTCGGTCTTGGACAATCCCGGCTTCGAGCTTATGCGTCGACTCACACACACGGAGTACGATAATACTGTTCGTGATTTATTCGGTGTTGAATTAAATGTTACTGAACGATTTCCTACAGAGCTGATTGGCAATAGTGGTTTTGAGAATTCTTCAAATACTTTGTTTCTTCAGTCTTCATTAATGGAAAGATACATTGGTGCTGCCCAAACTATTGTCGATTTGGGATTGCCATCTGAACCAACAACCGATGCACATTTTCTTACTCGAGAATTAATTTATGTGATGACACCTGACGCTAATATGTCCGAAGAAGCAGCAAGCACAGCGGTTTTCGAATCCTTTTTAAACAAGGCCTATAGACGTCCGGTTACTGATAAAGAATTAAGCAATGCAAAAGAGCAATTTTTTGCGGCTCGCACCAGTGGACTGTCATACGAAGGCTCGATTAAACAAGTCATCCAATCAGTTTTAATCTCCCCAAAATTTTTATTGAGGGTCGAAGTAGGTAGCGAGGGAGCCGATTCTTATCGGGTTAATGATTATGAGCTTGCTTCAAGACTTTCTTATTTTCTCTGGGCAACGATGCCTGACCAGGAGCTTTTTGATTTAGCTGCAGAAGATAAATTAAGTGATCCAGAAGTTATTCAACAACAATTGTCACGAATGTTGGCGGATGAAAAAGCCAACACATTAGGCGATCTTTTTGCAGCGCAGTGGTTGGGCTTTCATAATGTTGGAACCCGCATCTGGCTGGATCCAATCGATAATCCCTGGTGTACCGACACTCTCATGAACGCCATGCGCGACGAGACTTCCATGTTTTTCATGTCGTTGTTGCGTGACGACTTGCCTATTCGCACACTGATCGATGCAGATTTCACCTTCGTGAATGAAGAGCTGGCCAGCACTTTGTATGGTATGGACTACATTCGAGGTGATCACATGCGCCGGGTTCCGATTTATAACCCTAATCGGGGCGGTGTTCTTGGGCACGCCAGCATTCTCGCTTTAACATCGAATTACAAGACCACCAGTCCGGTTAAGCGTGGTGTGTATGTACTCGACACCATATTAGGCACACCCCCTCCTGAGCCTCCGCCCAATGTTGGCATATTGAGCCAAGAGTTGCAGGAGATGGAAGAAATGAGTTTCCGCGAAAAAGTGGAGATGCATTCTTCCAACGCATACTGTAGTGGTTGCCACAGCAGAATCGATCCTATTGGTTTCAGTATGGAAAACTTTGCCTACTTTGGTCAGTGGCGCGACACTTATGATTTCAGAACCCGAGTGGATTCCCCCGATGAAGCTGATGAATCAATCACTCTCAATACAGAAACGAGCCCTGATCCTATAACTATTCACTTTAAGAATACGAGAAGACCAATTTCTGCCGGAGGATCGTTGCCTGATGGAACAAGATTCGATGGTCCAGCAGGTTTGAAAGAAGCGTTGCTACGAGATCGTCATGACGATTTAATTAGACAGGTCGTTTCGAAAATGTTGGCTTATTCGTTAGGACGCCAACTTGAGTACTACGATGAACCGGCAGTTTTAAAAATCATTGCCGCACTCGAAGCTAACGACTACCGATTTCAAACACTCTTAGAAGAAGTTGTAGCGAGTTATCCGTTTCAGTATAAAAAAAACCCAGGCGAGGAGATTCACTAATGAAATCCTGTACTTTCTCCAGGCGCGCTATTCTGCGCGGTATTGGAGCAGCGGTTGCATTGCCATTGATGGATGTTGTGCCTGCTTTCGCACAATCCCCATTGCCAATTCCGTCTGGAACAAATCGACTCGCTTACCTCTATTTTCCGAATGGAATTCCCAGAGGTATCTGGTATCCAGAAGAGACGGGGCCGAATGGCGAGCTGATAAAACTTAATGAGTGGATGAGTCCGCTTGAACCTCACAAGCAGGACATCAATATTCCTAGCAATGTGTGGACACCAGAAGGTAACGGTCATGTTAATGGCACACCAACTTGGTTAACCGGACACAGTTATGACTCACGCGCTGTAAATGCCGGAGGAGTTTCCGCCGATCAAATCGTAGCTCGTCATTTACGGGAAGAAACATTGCTCCCTTCATTGGAACTATCAACCAAGGGTGAGGGTTACTTTTCTAATTCATTGCCACGAAATGCTATCTCCTGGTCTGCACCAGATAGGCCCATGGCAAGAGAAATCGAACCGCGCACAATTTTCGATCGTATGTTTAGTACACAATCTAGTGTGAACAGTAATCGCTCTGTGATGGATGCTGTGCTTGCCGAAGCTCGATCATTAAATAGTGTGGTTAGCTCGGCTGATAGGTTACGTCTGGACGAATATTTTGAATCAATTCGCGCACTAGAGCGGCGCATTGAGTTTGCAGAAACACAATCAACTGAAATGGCAAATGATGGCGCGCTTACCGATACGCTGGTTGCACCTACCCCGGGTATTCCTGCAGATCATCAGGCCTATATTCGTTTGATGATGGATTTGATGATCATGGCGTTTCAGTCCAATGCAACTCGTGTTGTGACTTTTATGCTGGATCACGGTCAATCAAATCGCTATTTCAATTTTATTCCAGAAGTTAAAGGTACTTGGCATGCGCTATCTCACTATCAAAATGCTTCAGGCATGACGGAAGATGATGATGGCACTACATCCTGGGAGTCAGTAGAGCAAAAGCGTGCCATGTATGCTGAAGTGATTCGCTGGCACCACACGCAAGTCGCTTATTTATTCGATCGCATGAAGTCTATTCGTGAGTCCGACGGTAATACCTTATTAGATAACTCAATGATCCTAATGGGTGGCGCGCTTGGTGACGGTAACGAGCACGACGCTTCCCACTTGCCTACCTTATTGGCGGGTCGCGGCGGAGGAACTATTCGCACTGGTCGTTTTATAGAGCATGAAGAGCAGATTGACCTGGGCACGATCCATCTAGCGCTTATGCAGCGCATGGGTGTGCAACTGGATAAGTTAGGCACGGCAGAATCGGCGTTCCAAAATCTAATATAGAGTTTAAATCTCGCAATAGATTAATATCGAGCAATAGCGACTTGTGAATAGCGTTATCAGTGCCGTCTGATGATGTGAGAATGTTAGATCACTCGGACTCAAAAAATGCTGATTGTTGCCTTCAGTATGTTCGTGCTTTCGTTGCGTGATCGCAAAGAGTAATCCTTGATTCAGCTATAGCTCCAAGGCTCATGAGTATCAGATCTTCGTGTATGCCGATTAATTCCCCCCAAGGGCGAATACGAATAGGGTATGCCCGATATTGGAAACTCCAGTGAGTGCGCTCAAACCCAATTGGCCGGCATGTTGCGCAGCTGCCTGCGTTCCGCTGGGAGCAAATACGGCAACAAATTGTTTTCCATCAACCGCATAAGAAATCGGGGCCATGTCACTCGCTCCATTCAGGATAGTTTGCCAGAGCATTTCGCCAGTCCATTGGTCAATGGCATGAAAGCGGCGATTAGTGTCAGCGGCAAAGAGAAGGCCGCCGCCGGTTGTTAACATGCCGTAAAGAGGAGTCTCGAGCTCAAGGCGCCATAAAGATTTGCCTGTGGTTACATTGATTGCTTCTGGTTGGCCAAGATGACTGGCCGGTGAGGGGACAGTCGCAATATAAGAAGTGTTATAGCCAGTATCGATTGATGGTTCAAGTGAATTAAGTTTCATTACTGAGCAGGGGCCATTAAAGGCAGGCACATAGTAGGCATTGGTGAGTGGGCTGTATGCTCCCTGAGGTATCTGTCGATTTTCACGACAGATAGTTGCTTCATGATCTACGTCTGCAGTCATGATTGCATCAGGTTCAATCATATAAGCGCCAGTTGTCCCGTTATAACTTGCTATGATGTTTTGATAGGCCGTGGGTCGTGCGTACAAAAATTCGCCATCAGATCTGTCATAAGCATAGAAGATGGCGTCTTTAGAAAATGAACCTATAACTAATTCGCGAGTTTCGGTTGGATCAATATTAGGATTAACACCTAATGCATCAGGTGGTTCAGGATTGACTGGAATGTCTACCAGGATGCGATCATAGACTGCATCGTCGTTCCACATATCAGAATGATGTTGCGCCCACCAAACCAATTCGCCAGTACGATGGTCCAAAGCAACTGTCGATCCCTGGTAAAGTCGATCGGGATATTCACCGTTCGTGCCAGCTAACTCTGGTTGTTGTGGTGCACTAGAACCAATTCCGAAGATAAACAGACCCCGTTCTTTATCTACCGCTGGCGTCATCCAGGGCGACATGTTTCTGCGCTGTTCTAATGGATAAACTTGCGGATCATCGCCCCAGGTATTGTGCATGGGGTCGTTTGGGGTGGGGCTGGTGAGCCAGCGCCAGAGTAAGGAACCGTCCTCAGTGCTGTATGCGGAAAGGTGACAAGGATCAGGTGCCGTCCAGGCAGTGCAGTTATACGGTACGACTATTGATCCACCAAACGCTACCGGTGCACCACTTGGTTGCTGACCGGATTGGTAATCTATCATTGCTGCTTCCCATATCAAACGCCCAGTGGCGGGATTCAGTGCGAACAACATTCCATCAGTTGCATGGGAAATAAGTTTATCTTCATAAATAAAAACACCGCGGCCCCGATGTACCGTAAGTCGTGTTTCAAATCCGGAAACGGCAGCTGCTAAGGGGCGTGAGTATTGCCAAATCAGATCGCCTGTTGCAGCGTCGTGAGCTGAATATTTTTCATCAGCATGACGGATGTACATTATGCCGTCATACACCGTTGGCTCTATCTGCATACCATTGGAACCTGGTGCAGCAGGCGCAAACTCCCAAGACCAGGCAAGCCTTAATTGGTCAACATTGTCACGATTGATTTGGGTGAGGGGGCTATAGCCCCAATTTTCGTAGCCGCCGCGCCACATTAACCAGTCTTCAGCTTCAGGATTGTTGAGAGATTCCTGGGATATAGGATGAAAATCGATTTCCCCCGGCAACTGTGACCATGCCTGCATACTTATTATTGAGATTGAAAGTAATATGCAGCGGAGCTTTTTCTTCTTGTTTTTCACGACTCTTCCTCAGGACTTGTGAGCATCTAATGCTAATTCTTTATGGGACTGATAGCCACGGCGCAACACCTAAGAAATCCAATACATTTACTGCGCTTCTAATCATCATCAGAAAAGACAACTTAGATTTTGATCTGATTCAAATTGAATTCAGGGTATAACTTTTCTCTTTTCTGATAGTAACAAAGCTGCCATTAATTGGAGAAATACTTGATGAAGAGCCTCTTACCCTATTAATACTGTTAAGATGTGTGCCGGTGCCGATCAGATTATTAAATCTATGAAAATTGCATGTTTAGAATGTTTCTCCCCAGGAAATTCAGAGGCTGATGCTCTGGCGACGGCAATTTATTTGGCTCGCTCAGGTCTCGATGTTTCCATCATTGGCACTGACAATGAATCCAATAGTGCGGCAACTAAAGTTTTACTATTAGATGAAGTAGTTAATGTTGATCTTTTATCCAGCGTTCCGGCAGATCAATTTTTTAGCGAAGAAAATTTGTCGCAACTACAACTATCTTTGAAACTATTCGACTACATCTATGTGACTGGAAAAATTTTTTCTCTAATAAATGAAAAAGTAAGAAGCAGTTTGCTAAGTGAATTGAAAGAACTGCGAGCTGTTGGAGCTAAAGTAGTATTTGATTGTAATCACAGTGCAGCAAGTTGGAGTGACGAAGAGTTGGCAGCTAATACTTACACCGAAATTCTTAAAATTACTGATATCAGCCTGCCTAATTTTCTGGAAGAATCCGTGTTATTTGGTGACAAAGATGTTGGAGAATTAATTGCGCGTCATCACGGGCTAGGTGTTCAGGAAATAGCATTAAAAAATGGCACAAAACCAAATTGGCTGTCTACCAAGCCAGAAAAACCACCAAAAGAATTTCCAATAGAGAATATTGAGCAGCCATTGGACGAGGGTGGTGCGGGCAACGCATTCAATGCCGCATATATAGCAACAAGATTAAGTGGTAAGACTTATTGCGGATCTATCAAGCAAGGGCAAATCTTAGCAGCGCAGGTTGTTTTAAACTCTGGTGCGATTCTCCCTAAATAAACTCCGGTAACGTAAATCCAATCGATTGCCTGTAGACTCACTTAAACTGGCTGTTTTATGCTTATTTATATCTCTCCAAGACAACAATAAAAATGGAGTAAGTGATGATTAAAAAGCCCCTCGTTATAAGCGCTGTGCTATGTGCGCTACCGACCATTGGCTTGGCTCAATCCTGCGAAAATCTGAGTTCCTTTTCCATGGAAAATATGCAAGTTGACGCCACTGAAGTAGTGGCGGCAGGTAGTTTCTCTCCAACAGGTGCTAATGCTAGCAGCGCGCAGCTTTACCAGAGCCTTCCTGAGTTCTGTCGCGTTTCATTGACGTTAACTCCCTCACCGGATTCCGATATAAAGATGGAACTTTGGTTACCAACTCAGTCCTGGAACGGCAAATATCTGGCTGTTGGTAACGGTGCTTTTACCGGGAATGTACGTCACTCAGCAATGGCGATGCCATTAAGTCGCGGGTATGCAGCCAGTTCAACCGATACTGGTCATTTGGGCAATACTGCAAGTTTTGCTCTTGGTCATCCGGAGAAAGTTTACGACTTTGGCTGGCGTTCTGTGCATGAGATGGCGGTTACTTCGAAAAGAGTGATTGATGCGTACTATGAAGATGGGCTGCGTTATTCCTATTTCACAGGTTGTTCTGCTGGTGGGAGACAGGCAATGAAAGAAGCACAGCGATTTCCGACAGATTTTGACGGTATTGTGGCGGGAGCCCCGGGCCTAGATTGGACAGGTAGGGCTGCGGCTTCACTTCGCATAGCAACTCACTTGGAAGCAAATCCTACCGCGCAACTTAGAGAATCAGATCGAGAGCTTTTACACAGAACTGCCTTAGATTTTTGTGATGCTGAAGATGGAGTTGTTGATGGAATAATCAGCAACCCAGACCAATGTAATTTAAATCCTGAAGTGCTGCAGTGTAATGAAGAAAATGCAGGAGCCTGTTTATCCGAAGCACAAGTTAGTACTGTGAAAATGATGTACTCTTCACCAATCAATCCGGTTACGGGCCGAGAAATCACCGGTTTACTTCCTGGTAGTGAGCTTGGCTGGACTGACCTGGGTTGGACCCGCTCTGCTCGGGCCACCGGTTTAGATCAATACAGATATCTTGTTTATGAGGACGAAAACTGGACTATTGATCAATTTGAATTTGAACGCGACATTTACAGAGCAGAAAGAAAAGACGACGATACCTTAAACGCCTTAAGTCCGGATTTGTTTGAGTTTGTTGAAAATGGCGGCAAATTGATTGCTTATCATGGCTGGGCTGATCCGCAAATTTCTCCAGCGAATGCAACTCAATACTTCGAGCGCGTTAGTCAGGTAATGGGTGGTCGCGATCGGATTCATGATTCATTAAGATTGTTTATGGCGCCAGGCATGGGTCATTGCGCTGGAGGCCCCGGGGGCCCAAAAAGCTTCGATTCGTTATCGGCTTTGGAGAACTGGGTTGAAAACGGCGAAGCACCTGACAGCATAATCGCGGTGCATCGTACCGATGGCGCAGTGGACATGAGTCGTCCGCTTTGCCCTTATCCGGAAGTTTCAATTTACAATGGTTCTGGCAGTACAGACGAAGCCGAGAACTTTACTTGCAGTGCCCCTTAAAAAGGCCATAAATGAAATTTGCTCTTCCACTGATTGCAGTTGCGATTAGTTTTCCTGTTTTTGCGCAAAACGAAGAGGTCGATCTTACTGGCGTAATCGACATGCATGTTCATGCAGGGCCGGACTCCAGGCCCCGTGCTATGAACGACTGGGAAGCTGTGCGCATGGCAGAAGCTGCTGGTTTGCGTGCAGTCTTACTAAAAAATCATTTCACTATGACTCCCGATAGAGCGGCACTGGCGGCACAACTTGTTCCAAATCTACATGTGTTTGGCGGTGTTGCATTGAATAGATCAGTCGGCGGAATTAATCCTGAAGCTGTGCGCCAAATGGCTGCCTTTAGTGGTCAGCGCGGCAAAGTGGTTTGGCTTCCTACCTTTGATTCTGAGTTCTTCGTAACAAGAGCAGGAACATCTGGTCCGTTTGTGCCGGTTTTGGAAGATGGCAGACCTGTTGCGGGATTGATTGAAGTGTTTTCAGTGGTTGCTGAGAATGATTTGGTATTAGCTATGGGCCATTCTTCTCCAGAAGAAGTGCTGGCTTTGATTCCATTCGCGCAAGAACAGGGAGTAGAAAATATCTTAGTTACTCACGTTTTTGGTCAGGATGCGACTCGCAGCCAGATTCGACAAATGGCTGCGGTCGGTGCAATCATGGAGATGGATTGGTTAGCAGCTTATACCAATCCGCCACTGCTTGATGATTATGTTGAAGTAATTCAATCGGTCGGAGCTGAAAGCTTTATCATCTCATCCGATTTCGGTCAGGAAGGAAATCCAGACCATGCCACCGGCATGCGCGACTTTATCATTGCCTTACGTTCGCGGGAAATTAACCAGGAACAAATCGATATAATGGCGAAATACAATCCGGCGAAATTGTTAGGATTGGATTGAACTGTACCAGACCATATTTCCTGGACCATTCCTCGCCACTTCTTAAAGTTTTCCTGTGGAAAACTCACAGAAAAAGCTTCATGACAGCTACCGAACGACAACCAAGCATATCGCCCTGTTGCGTTTCGCATGAGATCTAGAGCATCTGCTCGCTATTCAAACTTGCCAAAACCGCGATTGAGGCGTAATTTCCTGACTAACGAAACGCATTAATCGCTTGTACTATAATAAAAAGAGGTATTTTGAATGATGATTCAAAGCACTCATAAGAAAGCAGCATGGTTAGTTGTGTTGATGGGCGTTTTTGCCGCTCCATCTTTGTTAGCGCAAACAGAAGTAATCCCCCGCCTAACTAATGGGCTTCCCGATATGCAAGGCACCTGGGATTTTCGGACTATCACTCCCTTTCAGCGTCCCACGGCACTGGGTGAGCAGGATGAATTCCTCACCGTAGAAGAATTCGCAGAATTCGAAGCCGCAGAGGTAGTGCGCCGCGATCGGGACAATTTTACCGACACTACAACCACTGGTGACTATAACCAGTTCTGGTATGACCGCGGAGAAGAGTTGCTGGATGACCGTCGTACTTCTCTCATTACTGACCCTCCTACTGGGCGTATTCCAGAATTGACTGAAGCTGCCCAGCAGAAAAATGCTGAGCGCAGAGAACTCGCTCGACTAGCTGAGGGAATCGAAGTTCGACCTTTGGCAGAACGATGCATTATGGGATTCAATTCCGGACCTCCTATGATTCCCAGTGCGTATAATAATAATGTTCAAATCGTACAAACTGATGACTATTTCCTTATTCATAACGAAATGGTTCATAACGTTCGACCCGTACGTTTAGCTGATACAGCCCACCGCGATACTCCTCGCAAATGGGAAGGGGATTCGGTAGGAACTTGGGAGGGGGACACCTTAGTTATCGAAACCAGAAACTTCGCCCGTGAAACTGCCTTCGGTAACTCGTCGGCGAATATGCATCTCATCGAAAAATTCTGGATGATCGATGCAGATACACTTGGTTATGAATTCACAGTCGAAGATCCAACAACCTGGACGGCACCCTGGACTGTAATGTTTCCAATGCGCAGAGGAGAGTTGCCAATCTACGAGTATGCCTGCCATGAGGGAAATTACAGTATGGCTGGCATTCTTGCCGGATGGAGAAGACTGGAGTCTCTAGGTCAATCAGGTCAGCAAGATTAAAGGTAGAAGTTCACTACCAAAAGAAACAATTTAATAAAGGGTCGGAGTAATTTAGTTGCTCTGGCCCTTTTATTTTCCTTTCGATTTGGTTCGTACCCAAGGCGTATGTAAGTCAGGCGAACGACTTGACTTTATTTAGCAGTATAAGCAGAAGTGGAAATCACTTAATTTTAGTGCCGGTGAGTTCAGCGATTGCCGACAAAGTAGTTTGAGCAGCGTTTAGTCCTAAACGGAAATCATCATCGGTAAACGTAGTCCAAACATCCAACGGTGTATGCCAAGTTGGATTCCATCCAGCTCCAGTATGCATACCTCGTTCATTTTCCCGCAAACTAATTGATGGCACTTCATTCATAAAAGGAGTGGAATCAGTATTAGTCATGTGGGGTCCAACTGTCGCTGGGTAGTCGGTGTTGTACTTGTCGGCAGCAGCTTTAAACATGAAGGCGAGACGCATTGATTCGTCAGTCAAATCAGAATTGGATTGAAATTCGATGTTCACATCAGCTTCGGAACGTTGGTCCCGACTAACTGTTCCATCCGCTCTTGGCGCGCCATGATCCCAAAGCATCATGTCATGTTGAATCATTCCTAACCAACGGGGTTCAGGATACCTGCCAGATCCAGGTGGGTTTTCAATTCCCTGTAAATCTTTGCGTTGTTCGACATAGGCGTATGACCCATTCAGCCCGGTTTCTTCGTTGTTCCAAAGTGCGAATCGAATAGATACTTCAGTCTCTACATCCGGCGAATTGAAGATGCGTGCAAGCTCCATTACTAACGCCGTGCCGGATGCATCGTCATTAACCGCTTCATTAACACCATGACCATCCATATGGGCGCCAAGAATATACATCTCTTCTGGACGAGTTGTACCGATCTTCGTGCAATATACTTCCGTGCGAGGACCGTTTACTGGTTCTTCCCGATTAAGTTCGCGAATCCTCTCATCAGGTTGGGCCATCAAATCACGATTAACTCCGGTCTGAGCGCGGTAGCCATAAATAGAAGAACCACCAGGCCCACTGCCATTGCGTCCAACTTTTCCTCCAGTTGAAGTAGTTAAATCGACTATCTCATCAGATTGTGATCTCCGCTGACGGGGAGGGCGTGGCTCAGGATCAAAAACATAATGGAGGCGTTCTGTATTTGTGCATCCTACTGCTTGGAGTTGTTCTTCGATCCAATCTACCGCACGTCGGTTACGTTCTGTTCCTTGTCTTCGATCGCCGAATTGTGCCAAGCCCTTTATGACCGCTTTATAGCCTTCAAGATCGAGTCTACTAACGAGCTCTCTAATGGGATCCTCTTCGTCATCCTGGGCATAGGTGATGCTTATTCCGATTGCAACCACTGCAGTGAGGATGGCGATTTTTGTCAGACTTTTTTTCTTGTACATACTGCGCTCCAAGGATACTGCGAACTGTTTCGAGAGCATAAGCAAGCTTGGCCTTTGAGTCTAGTTGATGAATAATTGGTTCGAAGCTCTATAGGGGGAATATGAATTGGGAAGCCATTGGCGCCGTCGTTAAGGTAGTAGGCGCTCCCGAGCTATGCAAGTCTTAAGTCGATGAATAAGAATAGGTGTGAAAATGAAACGCAGAACATTTTTAGCGAACAGTGGCAAATTAAGTTTGGCGCTGTCCTTCCCTTATACATTAAATAAGCAAGTATTCGCCACATCAATGCCATCTGATCTAACTAGTTTAACTGCTATTGAGCTTTCAACAGCAATTCGCGAAAAAGAAGCTAGCTGTGTTGAGGTCATGCAGGCCTACCTGGATCGCATTCACAAGTACAATGGCACCTATAACGCTATTGTCAGCTTGCAGGCTGATGATGACTTGCTAGCGCAGGCCCAAGTGGCAGACAAAGAATTGGCAAATGGCAACTACCTAGGTTGGATGCACGGAATGCCTCACGCAGCAAAAGATTTAACCGCAGTTAGAGGAATTCCATATACCAGTGGATCTCCAATGTATAGAGATCGAATTCCTGATCGAGACAGCGCTTTGGTGGCGCGCATTCGCGATGCAGGTGCGATTTTTATCGGTAAGACAAATACACCGGAATTTGGTCTCGGCTCTCAATCTTATAACCCAATCTTCGGTGCTACAGGCTGTGCCTATAATCCAGAATTAACTTCTGGCGGCAGTAGCGGTGGTGCAGGTTGTGGATTAGGAATCCAGTTATTACCAGTTGCTGATGGCAGCGATATGATGGGATCGCTGCGAAATCCTGGCGCATTCAATAATGTGATTGGTTATCGCCCGAGTACAGATGTTATGAGCGCGCGTAATGCAGACCCCAGGCCGCTATCAACATCAGGTCCGATGGGGCGCAACACTGCAGACACGATTCAATTGCTCAAAACAATTGCAATTAAAGACATTGGCGATTCTTTTAATCCCTTAAGTCTTGCTGACAAGAAAATTGCTTGGCTGGGTGACTTGGATGGTTATTTGGCGCTAGAAGATGGAATCACACAATTAAGTGAATCGAGCTTGTCTATGATAGCGGATGCTGGCGCCGCAGTTGAATCGGTCATGCCCGATTTCAATTTCGATAATCTCTGGTTTAGTTGGACGACTCTTCGTCATTTAGGTCGAGCCAATATGAAACGCTTTTACGATGACCCTGCTACGCGAGATATGCTGAAACCCGAAATGATCTGGGAAATTGAACAATCGGAAATTCTCACTGAAGGCGATCGTGCTCGTGCCAATGCTTATCGAGGCGAATGGTTAAGAGAATTAGATCGACTCTTTATGCAATATGACTTTCTGGCCATACCAACGGCGCAGGTTTTTCCTTATCCGAAGACGACGAGTTGGCCAACTGAAATCGCAGGCCGCGAAATGAATACCTATCACCGTTGGATGGAGATCGTGATATTGGGCAGTCTTGGAGGCCTGCCTGTGATTAATGTTCCCGTCGGGTTCGACGCGCAAGGAAGACCTATGGGAATACAAATCATGGGTAACTTTGGTGAAGATAAGAAAGTGTTGGAGTTTGGTCTTGCCTACGATCAGATTGCTGATTTTTTGAATCAGCGGCCACAAATGAGAGAGGTGTAAAAGGAGCTAATTTACTAGTTATGAAGTTGTCAGCAGTATTTGTTTTTTTTATGACTATTTGTAGTTCAACGCTAGCGCAAGACTATGAGGTTCCAAGAACAGAAAACGATCAGCCTGATCTTAATGGCATCTGGAACTTTAACGATTCGACCCCATTTGAAAGGCCGGATCGTTTCGGCACGCGAGAGTTTCTCAACGCAGAAGAATTAGCCGCTCGAGATCAAAGGTTGGCGACCGGTCAGGATAGAAGGGATGCGAGTGAAGCAACGGTATCTGAACGGGTCATGAACGTGCCGACAAATGATACAGGCGCTTACAATTTGTTTTGGTCTTATTATGATGAACCTTATCCTAATGATCGTACTTCACTCATCATTTATCCTCAGGACGGAAAAATTCCAGCTACTCAGCCAGGGGTAATAACACAACTTTCTCCACCGGGATCTAATCCCTGCAATTATGGCGGAGTAGTAATTTCAGATAGACCAGTGCGAGTGTCATGGGGAGGAATATCCTGTGATAGGCCGGAAGATTTCGGCCTGGCATCTCGCTGTATGGCTTTTCCGCAAACTTTTCCTCCCCATATCAAAGCTAACTCATACAATAATAATTTGCAGATTGTGCAAACCAAAGATCACGTCATGATTCGATCAGAATTAGGAAATGATCCACGGATTATTCCACTGGACGGGCGTCCATTTCTTAACGAGTCAATTCGCAGTTGGACAGGTTCTTCCCGTGGCCACTTTGAAAGAGATACTCTGGTTGTAGAAACGCGAAACTTTACTGGAAAGTTGGCAAGTCTGTTCTTACGTACTAATTCCTATGGTAGTGCTGAAAACTTGGTACTTACAGAGCGTTTTACCCGAGTGGGGGAAAATGCGCTGGATTACGAGTTTACAATCGATGACCCCACTACATTTGTTGACCGGATTACGGTAAAAACAAATATGTCCAGGCTGGGCGCGCCGATGTATGAATTTGCCTGTCATGAAGGAAATTACGCGCTGGAAAACATGTTGCGTGCAGCCCGAATTGTCGAGCAACAATAAATTTTCCTAAGGAGCCTTGCTATGAAAAAAGTTTATTTGGTAGTGCTTAGCCTGCTAGTAACCAATTGTGTCGCACAGGAAGCTGATTTAAATAGTTTGCGTCTTATCGATGGATTTTCTGTTTCAATCTATGCCGAACTTGAAAATCCGCGGCAGTTGGCACTGGGATCCAACAATACGGTGTATGTTGGTAGTTCGCGTGGTCGAGTCTTTGCGATAACTAATTCTGATGGGGCAGACCATGGTGACAATGTGGTTACGGTTGCGGAACGACTCAATACTCCTAATGGAGTTGCTTACCATGATGGTGATCTTTACATCGGTGAAATTGGACGAATAAGCAAGATTGAAAATATTGGTAATAAATTAAGCGGTGCGTCACCAACAATTACGGTGAATGATTCACTACCAAATCGCAGACATCATGGCTTTAAATTTTTGGAAATAGGTCCGGATAATAAAATTTACTTGCCAGTAGGAGCACCCTGTAACGTTTGTGAGGAAGACGAAATATTTGCAACTATTTTAAATATGAATCTTGATGGCAGCGATTTACAAATAATTGCTAATGGAATAAGAAATACTGTCGGTTTCGATTTTCATCCCGAGTCTGGCCATCTCTGGTTCACCGATAATGGTCGGGATATGTTAGGTGATGATTTGCCGGCTTGTGAGATAAACAGGTTAAGTAGTTTTGGCCAGCATTTCGGGTTTCCTTATATTCACCAGGGTGACCTGCCTGATCCGCGTTTCGGTATCGGTCATAGCCCGGCGGACTATACACCACCAGTGTTAAAACTTGGCGCCCATGTGGCGCCTCTCGGTATTGCCTTTTATCGAGGCGACTCTTTCCCCTCCGGCTACAGCAATACTGTCTTCTGGGCGGAACATGGTTCCTGGAATCGGTCGCGGAAAAGCGGATATCGCGTGATGATGGGCCGGGTCAGCAACGACAACACTACAATTATTTCTAATGAGCCTTTTGTGGAAGGATGGTTGCAGGGGCAACGCAATTGGGGACGTCCAGTTGATGTACTGAATATGCCTGATGGATCTATATTAATTTCTGATGATATGGCAAACGTGATCTATCGAATTGATTACGAAGGATAGAAAGACAACGATGATTTCTTCCAAATCCTCTTATTTGACGATCTTTGCATTTGTTTTGCTATTACCTGTTAATGAAACTTTAGGGCAGGATGGAAATGTATTTCGCAATTCGGGTATTGAAGTTCCGTCAGCGACAGATCGCCCCGAGGGCGTAATTGAAGTTAATGCCATTTTCGACGGTTATTCTGTTAACTATATAAACGATGTTGTCTACGCAAGTTATGGCGCGCGCGATGTTGTTTTAAATTTGTTAATGCCGACTCTAAACACAAACGAACCATATCCATTGGTCATGTTTGTGCAGGGCTCGGCCTGGTTGCCACAGAATGTTTATAGTACCTTGCCAATATTTGTGGATTTGGCTCGAACTGGTTATGTCATAGCAAGTATAGAATACCGCCACTCTAGGGAAGCAATCGCGCCAGCCCAAGCCCAAGACGTAAAAGCCGCGATTCGTTTTATGCGCGCCAATGCAGAACGCTATAACATCAATCCAAATAAAGTTGCTATTTGGGGAACATCCTCTGGCGGTCATTTGGCGGCATTGACTGGAACCAGTGATGGCGAGGAATCATTTTTAACGGCAGATAATTTAGAGCAGCCAAGTAACGTTCAAGCAGTGATCGACTTTTTTGGCCCAACGGACTTTCGTCGCATGGACGATCATCCCAGTCAGATTACCCATGACAATCCGGGCTCGCCGGAATCCTTGGTAGTGGGAGGGCCGATTCAGGAGCCAGAACAGGAAGCCCTGGTAAATTCTTACAATCCGATTGCTTACATCCGAGCAAATAAAGAAATACCGCCTTTTCTAATAGTCCATGGTGATGTTGATAATCTGGTACCGTTTAATCAAAGTGTGTTGCTGTACAATGCTTTGCAGGAAGCAGGTAAAGAAGTTACTTTTTATCGCATAAATGGCGGAGGCCACGGGCCTGGAATCTTTTCAAATGCAATGATGTCAATTGTGAAAGAATTTCTTGATCTGCATCTCGATTAGTTATGAAAAGATAGCCATATTTAGTTCAACCGCAACTATTCCAACTTGGCCTTTCTTATCTCTTTCTGGTTATCGTTCTATAAGCAGTTGTGATGGGCGAAACCAAAACACAAAACACTAGTTACTAGTTTTGCTTTAATAAGCGAAAGAAACATTCTGGTCGAAGAAAAAGATCTTCGGTCAGTTAATCCTGAGCAATAAGCCTTCATAGATTGCTGCTTTAACTCCGTCGAACACTGGTCGGGCTATTCCATAATTACTTAAACTTCCCGTTCCCAAATACAACACTGACACTTACAAAGCGGATGATCGATATGACGAGGGCCAGCTAGGTATTGCTGTCGTGTGAATTTGAATACCTTGTAACGATGGTAAAACACACAAGCTAGCAACCCCATCGCGATCAGCAGCGCTGGTATTGTTACTAAGAACGCGAGTATCACTTGCCAAGTCATTTATAGTTGCCCTTTGTTATGGATCCCTGATATGGCTTTTCCCGCGGGATACTTGAGTCATAGACTATTTTGGAACGATTTGGACTTTAAACCCGGAATGGCGCATTTCTTGGATTACCTAATTTTAATCGTTGGATTGGCGTTGGACTTTAAAGGAACTGATCGATAGAGTTATCTATCGCTGCAATTACTCGACATTAATAACAATAAGGAGCTTGAGATGCGCCCGCTAAAGCTGATAGTTCCAGTAATTTCCCTTGCTGCTCTGGCTTTCTTTTTTCCCACTAGTGCTCAGCAAGATCTTCCATTTGTTTCCGAAGCTCAGTTCCAAGAGTGGCTCGACAATTTAAACAATTGGGGTCGCTGGGGGGCAGGCGACGAAATTGGCACCCTAAATTTAATAACTCCACAAAAACGCAAAGAAGCTGCGGGACTGGTGCAGAGTGGGGTAACTGTTTCATTGGCGCGCAATTTGGATGATGTGGAAAGCATCGATAATCCCTGTCCGGTTGAATGGGAAATGGCCAATGCATCTCCAAGTGGTGCCAGCGATCGAATCACCTTTCGTTGCATACATGGACCAGGTGTAACCCATATAGATGGTTATGGTCATCGCTTCTTCGACGGCAAGATGTGGAATGGAATCGAAATGGAGCAAACGGTGACCATGGAAGAAGGAGCAACTGTAAATGCGGTATTAAATATGAAAGATGGCATTGTTACTCGTGGTGTGTTGTACGACATTCCGCGCTCGAAAGGAGTTGATTTTCTTCCTGGTGGCTATCGCGTAACGGTTGCAGATCTAGAATCCTGGGAAGAATTATCCGGAGTAAAAGTTGGGCCTGGTGATGCCATGTTGTTTCGTTGGGGGCGTTGGGTAAAACGTGAGATAGATGGGCCATTCAATACCTGGGACGAAGCAGCGGGCTTGGACAACAATGTTATTCCCTGGCTGCGCGAAAGAGATGTAGCCATAATTGGTTGGGAGACTCCAGGTTATACGCCGCGACTAGAGGGAGATTTACCTACGCTAGCGTTGCATGATTTTGCATTGACTATGTTAGGTATTCCACTGATCGATCGCGCGGACTTAGATGCTTTGGCGAACATGGCAGCTTCACAAAATCGTTGGGAATTCATGCTTACCATTGCACCATTACCAATTCCAAACGGGACTGGATCGCCAGTTAATCCTATCGCAGTTTTTTAGAGGAGTGAGTCATGGCATCGACGCGTAGAGATTTTATTAAAACCGCTGGCGTTGCCGCAGCAACCCTTAAGGGTATAAAGCCCAGGACAATTTTTGCTCAGGCTGCCATAAAAACTGTGCAAACTGATGTATTGCAAATCGCTTATGAAGAACACGGGCCCAGTGATGGATTTCCTATCATTCTCGTACATGGATTTCCATACGATGTACGTTCCTTCGATGGAATGCCCGCTCCGCTTGTCGATGCAGGTTTTCGAGTATTGCTGCCTTATATTCGCGGCTATGGTGAAACCCGATTCTTGGATCCCGATGCGCCTCGTATGGCTGAACAGGCAGCTATTGCCCAGGACCTTGTGGACTTTGCTGATGCCCTAGGCATAGACCTATTTGCAGCTGCAGGATTTGATTGGGGTAACCGAGCTATTTGTATTACATCGATACTGCATCCCGACCGAGTTGTTGCCCAAGTCGCCTGTGGCGGTTATTCAGTCCAGGACACAATCACTCCTGGTGCTCCGGCACCTGCACGTTTCGAAGCACTGCTCTGGTATCAGTGGTATTTGAACACGGAGCGAGGGATTCAGGGTTTAACAGAAAATCGGCACGACATTATTCGTTATCTCTGGGACACCTGGTCACCAGCATGGAGCTACAGTGATGAAGATTATGCGCGCTCGGCTCCCTCATTCGACAATCCAGATTTCGTCGATATCTGCGTTCACTCTTATCGCCACCGACATGTTAATGCGCCCGGCGAGGAAAGATTTCTCGAAGTAGAACGTCGTCTCGCTGAACGGCCAGTGATTTCTGTCCCTGTAATAGTCTTGCGCGCTGCACAAAGCGGCTTCGGCCGGCCTTCATCAGATCCGGCTGGAGATCAGGCGCGATTTTCAGATTTGCGTGGCAGGAGAATTGTGGAAGGTGCGGGTCACGATTTACCTGCGCATCGGCCAGACTCTGTGGTCGATGCATTACTGGAGTTGCTTGCTTAGAATTTAGCTCGCGATAGCGAAGTCGTTTGTACGAAAGGGTGGCCTGAAACTATTGAAAACTCGAGTTTTTAAGGGTTTCTCCAATATCCAGATATGAAAAAGTACCGCGACAACGGCTGACGCTTTACTGGTAATTACCAGAGGTTTTTTCGAACTAGCGTTCGGAATTTTGTTTTTCTAGGTTCCTCGCTACGGAAAGAATATTGATCAAACCGTAATTGCCTTCGTGACACGCAAACTCATAAATCGGTTGATCACCTCGAATCATTGGATAGGAAACTGTCCAATCACTTTCCCAAGTTGTGTCGTCCATAACTTTTAATGTGTATTCTAATTGATCTTCGTTATTGCGATGAAAACGTTCTTCAATTTCTAAATCGACATTGGCGCGACGAAAACTCGACTTTTCTGAAAAGTTTTTAGTACGAATGACTAATGTATCTCCTTCCCAGTGCCCGCGAGAATCACCGTGCCATTGCTGCAATGAATCTGGAAGATGAGGACGGCCATCGATTGGAATGATTCGGACCTCATGAATCATTTCGATGTATAACATGACATGGGTGGGCGTCTGAATAATTTTCATATTGTTGTTATAGGCCTGAGGTAACATGCTCTGAGGAATTCCCCATGTTATGCATCGCTCGGTCAGGCTTCTATCGATCCAACTGTCGGCAGGACCGCGTCCTTCTCGTGATTTTGCGCGTGCTTCGGCTTTTAGAATAGCTTCCTGGGTGTAAGGCGGAATGTGACCAGTTGCTGGCAAAACCACCAGAGAAGTTTGTCCGGTTGCCACAACTGCCGAGCCATAATCCAGATCTTTAGGATCGTGCACTGAAATGCCACCGCGGCCCGAATCTAAAGGTCGACCATCCGGTCGCGCTGCGCTTGCTGCCTCATAATCTCTTATCTCACCTGGCGTAAAAAAGGCTTTGCCTTCGAATCGCTCCGGACGCTCCAATGGGGTAATAGTGCGTCTATCCCAAACGCCTTGAAGATTAGGATGACCCCAGGGAGTCAGGTCAGCAAGATAAGAGGTCAGGTTCTGATTGAGAGATTGCCCGTAAGTAGAGAGGGATACCAATGCCAGGGCCATAGCAGTGCTTGCACCAGTAAGGAATCGTCGATTGAGCATGGTTGTCTCCAACTATTTTGTTTTCACTTATTCTAGTTTTTTTAGAGTTTTCGAGCCAGTGCCATAATATTATCATTCCATCAGCGTTCTTTTCGATCGCGCCTTTCTCTGAAGAATATTTCGCGAGACGATTTTGCTGGCTAATTTTGTTTGGCGAGATAGGAGAGCGTAAATAGTACGGTAATCGTACCCGTCACTTCTCCAGCTGCTCCTATTTCATCCCTGTCCCATAAAAGCCCTTAAATTCGATGTTCTTCTAGTACGCGTTGATTGAGCGTAATGCCGTAGCCTGCCCTATCAGATACAGCAATCGTGCCGTTAGAGAATGTCTCGGTAGGTTCGATTAGCGTTGCCCTCCAAAGTTGCTCTCCCCATTGGTACTCCAGAATATCGAAATTTGGTAGCGCCGCACAAAGCGCAACAGATGCCGCGGTTGAAATTGGGCCACTTGGATTATGGGGAGAGACCAACACGTTAAACGTCTCTGCTAATGATGAAATTTTGATGGCTTCCCACATCCCGCCACAGTGTTTTACGTCAGGCATAATGATGTCTACTGCTCGCCGCTCGCACAGCGGTCGAAATCCTTCCATTCCAAACAAGAATTCTCCTCCTGCTAATACCTGGCTAATTGCTTCGCGGATAGTCTTGGTGTTTTCAGTTTGAGTCGGCGCAACTGGCTCCTCATACCAGCTTAGATTAGCTGCTTCTAATTCGCGGGCTACATCGATGGACATTTGTGTATCGAAGAAACTGTGAGCATCGATCTTAATCGCGATGTCATCACCAACTCGGTCTCGCATCGCGTAAATACAATTGACGCCTAGTTGTTTTGCGGCTTGAACTTCTTGTGGGGGTGAATCAAGCGAAGGAAAGCCATCGAATGGTGCGGCTTTAATTGATTTTAATCCATCGGCAACTGCTCGTTCTGCATTGTCGGCAAAACCTTCTGGTCCGCGATCGGAAGTGGCGCGATTAATATTGGCATAAACCGGCAAGCTCTCGTGCAACAGTCCGCCAACTAAATCATAAAAAGGTATTCCTAAGGATTTTGAAGTCAGATCCCATAGTGCTTGTTCGATTGCACTAAATGCAGTCGCCAGCACACGATCGCCAGAAGCAGCGAGCTCCCAACCTCGCTGTCGATACTGTTGTATGTCGAATGCCGACTCGCCTTCAACCATTCGATAAAACTGATTGAGCTCATTCAATTCTGTGCGCCTACCAAGAGAAGCTTCGCCAATTCCAGTTACGCCATTGCTCCGGTAAGGCGCACGATAATCCAACTGGTTCGATTAGTGACGGAAACCGTATACACATCTATGTTTCGTACCTGCACATTGCGATCTGCGGTTGTGCTCTGTGCGAAAACATTACTTAGAGGAAAAGCTGGCTACAGAACCGAGAAAAAGAGACGCTTGTTGAACAAAACGGCGACGTGATTGCACGATTGGCGATTTCATAGTTTTGTTATCTAATGAATTTAATCATGGCTCCTAATTCAAATAAGTCTGCAAAGTCACTATTAAAAAATTCTAGTAGAGACGATTTCGCTGAATCTTTCCGTGAAACCTGATTCCTGCTAGTCGATTTTGAAACCTGACTCAATGCCTCCGGTAAATCTAGCAGTTATTTGTAAAGCATTGCACCAACACCACCGGCCACAAACCCGACTGCAGAAAAAATTAACGGCATTCCTATTAGCGCAAGAAAAGCGAGTGCGGTTCCTAAATTCAAGTTGCTAGTAAATAGCTCGTAAAGGAAACCGCCAAAGGAATAAAGAATCCCGCAAATAAATCCTGCAACGGACATAACTAACCCAATCAGTTTGGCAAAGAATAACACCTCTATACTTTTTAATTTCGCCATAATCTCCATTTTTCGATTTGCTCAATAAAGTGAGCAGCTTCTTTGCTGGTTATAGATTATTTGATTCTGTTCCAAAGCGCCCAGGTCGGATTGCCCATCACAATTTATATTGAGTCTGTTTAATGGATTTCTGAATTAGTTTTTCTATCAAAATTAAAACGTAATCCTCTATTATTTTTATAAGAGGGTAATCATGCTTGCGAATAAACCAAAAACCAAGGCATAGAATGCGTTAAGAAAATAAGTTAGATAGTGCGATGAGTTTGATTTCGTAAATTTATGAGTGAGTAGTTAGCAATCGAAATTAAGTTATCTTGTTAGGGCTTCTTGCTCAGTGCGTTCCTGTGCATCCCTTTCCCAATAACGCCCAAGGTCTTCGCCTAAAGTAGTATCCGCACCTAATGTTTCCAGGTGATCGGCAATATGGGGAAGGGTTTGTAGTGAGCCAGCGCGATATTCGCCTTGAGATGCAATTAGCCAGGGCGTTTGGCCACGATTATTTATGGCATTGATGTCCGCACCTTGCGCTACTAAATAACTAAGGAGTTCTTCTCCAGCTAAATAAACCGCGCCATGCAGCGCAGTTTGATTGCGTTGGTTTTTCTTATTGATTTCGATGCCAAGTTCCAAACACTTTTTAACGGCCGGAAGCGCTGCCTCCTGCAGAGCCACAATGTTGTCATCAAACCAGCGGCGATTATATTTATCCTGTCCTTCAACAAAGTCAGCACCCGCAGCAACCATAAGTGGTGTTGTTCCGTCATTCGAATTAATAAAAGGATCTGCTCCTCCTTCTATTAATAAAGCCATCATTTCTAAATCGTTGTATCCTGCTGCTAAGAAAAATGGCGTTGCGCCAAGTTTGTCTACTGACAATCCGTTATCGATAAGAATCACACGAGAAAAAACAGGCATATTGCGCGCAAGTTTCGCATCGGGATTGGGGCCATTTTCAAGTAATGCCTTTGCCAAGGCATGCATCTGATGCTGAACAGCAGAATGAAGCGCTGTGCGGCCTGCGCCATATAGGTCAGGGTCGGCACCGTTCTCTAATAAGAAGATCGCCATTTCTTCATGTCCGCTATCGATAGCAACCATCAATGCACTAGCATTAGTTTCTGGTATCAATACCCAGCGGGCATTGGTATTGCCTGAAATACCATCGGGGGCAGATTCATTTGCATCAGCGCCTTTATCAAGCAGCAACTTACCCAGTTCTACGCTGCCTTGCTGTGCTGCGAATAAAAGCGGTGTGTAATTGTTTTGAGACCGAGCGCTTACCAGTGCACCTCGATCGATTAATAATCTTGCTGCATCTAGATGGCGTTCCGCTACAGCCATCATTAAAGCTGTATGGCGCTTGTTGTTCTCAGTAGCGTTGGGGTTTGCACCTGCTGAGAGTAGTAGCTCCATGACTGTAGTGTTACCCACGTGAGATGCGATCATCAGAGAAGTCTCACCAGAAGATCGTGCTGCATTTACGTCAGCACCCTTATCAATCAGCAAATCAACTAAATGGGGGTTTGCATTCAGTGCTGCTAGAGAAAGAGGAGATACACCGTGATCATCGCTGGCATTAGGGTTTGCACCATGACCTAATAAAAGTCCGGTGATGCGTTCATCGTTGCGGTAAATGGCCCAATGCAAGGCTGTCGCGCCGTCACCCTGCGGCTCGTTTATGTTAACTCCCTGAGCGAGAAGTTTTTCTACTTCATCTGTATTTTGATTTTTAGTGGCTTCAATGAGGGGGGTTTGCGCCATTACCGCCAAGGGCCAGGTTAGAAAAAGGGAGATAAGGATGTTGTAGATACTGAAGCGAAGTTTCATGGCTTTAATATTTTCAGTTTTCTGCTCAAAACCAGTAATCAGTGGCTATTTACGATCAAACGGTATCACTCTGGCTTTTGACATACAAGAGGTGAATAGCTATAGTCAATTTAGAAAAAAGCCACAAAAAATAAGGTGTTAGCTGCTGAAAAGTTCGGTCTTGACCTTAGTTAAAAGCACGTGAAGAAAATAAAAAAGGTAATTTCTAACTTGTCCTTCTTAAATAGAATATTCAGACCATCAGTGGGGCTTGGGTTAACAGTCCTAATTGTGACTGCGTTTCATAATTTTCCTCTTTTAAGCCAAAAAAACCATGCACAAGATCTTGCTCCTGTTCAAGCAGATCAATATCAACAAATGGTCGAACAGTATTGTGTGGTTTGCCATAACGAGCAACTTGCGAATGCTGGAATGATTATTCCGGAAGTTTCATTAGAGTCTATTCCTCATGATGCAGAAATCTGGGAAAGGGTAATTCGCAAACTGCAAACTCGCGCGATGCCGCCGTTGGAAATGCCGCGACCAAGTGAAGCTCAGTATCAAGGGTTTGTGGGGTTTCTTGAAAATATAATTGATGGCGCGGCAGCCGCTCAGCCTAACCCTGGGCGTGTGCATGCATTCCACCGGTTAAATCGACGCGAGTACCGGAATGCGATTCGGGATATTTTCGATTTAGATTACGATGCCTCAGCACTGCTGCCTCCCGACGATTCTGGTTATGGATTCGATAATATCGCCGACGTCTTATCTGTCTCACCAATGTTAACGGAGCGTTATTTGGGAGCGGCGCGAAAAATTAGCCAACTTGCGGTCGGAGACCCGACGCTTACACCTAACACTGAAATTTTCGAAGTCGATAAACTATTACGCCAGGATGTGCGTGTGAGCGAAGAATTGCCATTTAGTTCACGCGGCGGAATTTCGGTAAACCATTATTTCCCAGTAGATGGCGAGTATATTGCGCGTATATTTCTGCTCCGAACTTACAATGGAATAATTCGTGGCTTGCATGAATCTAACGATTTAGAAGTTCGTTTAGATGGCGAGTTAATCAAAACTATAAAAGTAGGAAGACAGCCTGGTGAAGAAAGTGGCAACGGCCTGATGTCGAGGGTGTAGAGGTTAGTTTCACTGCTAACGCTGGTCCAGCGAATCTCGGTGTAAATTTTGTCGATGATAGTGCCTTATCTGAGGGCATGCTGAGACCTTACTAGCGATTACTAGTTACGAATATGCGGGTGATCGTGTTGAGAAAAGTGGCATAGCGCGGGTCGAATTACGTGGCCCTTATGGCGAATTGTCCAGGGGCGATACTCCGGCCCGTCGCAAGATATTTGTGTGTCAACCAGCCTCATCTGAAACTCAGGATGAAGAACAATGTGCGAGTCAGATTATCGATAACATCGGCCGGCTTGCCTATAGGCAGACTTTGTCCGACATCGAGCTGCAAACCCTAATGGGATCTTATCGGGCGGGAAGAGCCGAAGGTGATTTTGATAAGGGTATAGAAATGGCACTGCGTCGTATCTTGGTTAGCCCTAATTTTCTATTCAGAGAATTGCAGGATCCCCGGAGCGGGCAAGAAGGCGATGTATATCAAATCTCCGATGTAGAACTTGCTTCCCGGCTTTCTTTCTTTTTATGGAGCAGCATTCCAGATACTGAGTTACTGAATTTGGCAGAATCCGGGCAGCTGAGGAATACCGGAGTACTGGAGCAGCAAATAGAGCGCATGCTGGCTGATAGTAGAGCTGATCAGTTAATTGCAAACTTTACGGAGCAATGGCTGTACCTAAGAAATATTTATCTAGTTGCCCCAGACCCAACGGAGTTTCCTGACTTCGATTCTAACTTGCGCTTAGCGATGGCTCAGGAAGCTTCTTTGTTTCTTAAAAGCCAGTTTCGGGAGAACCATTCTGTATTGGATTTGCTGACAGCTGGTTACACTTTTTTAAATGAGCGCTTGGCCAAGCACTATGGCATTGAGGGAATTTACGGCACCCACTTCCGCCGAGTGAACCTGGAAAACGATGCCAGAGCAGGCTTATTAGGAAAGGCCAGTATCTTGACCGTGACATCTTATGCTCACCGAACATCGCCAGTAGTGCGAGGAAAGTGGCTATTGGAAAATGTGCTCGGTACACCACCACCCCTCCACCACCGGACGTGCCTGCTCTCTCGGAAAATGAAGACAAAAATGCTAGGCCTTTGTCGGTGAGGGCGAGGATGGAAGCCCATCGCGCTAATCCTGTTTGTGCGAGCTGTCATAAAGTGATGGATCCACTTGGATTTGCACTTGAAAATTTCGACGGATTGGCCGTTATCGTTCAATAAGCGAGTCAGGCGACCTTATTGATACTTCTGGCACATTAGCTAATGGTGTAGCAGTAGAGGGGCCATTAGATTTGCGCGATGCTTTGATTGCAGAACCTGAGGTTTTCACGACAACGGTTGCGAATAAATTATTAACCTATGCTTTAGGGCGGGGAGTGGAGTACTATGACGCCCCAGCAGTAAGGCGAATAGTGCGAGGTGCCGCAGCAGACAATTATAGTTGGTCGGCAATCATCGCAGGAATTGCAAATAGCACGCCCTTCCAGATGAGGAGGATCGAGGCACAATGATTATTACTAAAAAAGCCTTGCCGCGCCGAACTTTTATCAAGGGAGTTGGTGCAGTTTTAGCGCTTCCTTTATTGGAGTCGATGTTGCCCGCTTTGGCACGAGCAGAGGGGCTAAATAAAACAGCGCAACGGCTCTTTGTTGGCTACGTTCCCAATGGCGTTATTATGGACAACTGGACGCCGACTCAAATTGGCAGCGACTTTGTTTTCCCTTCATCGTTAGAGCCTTTGTCAAAGTACAAAGACAAAATCTCAGTGTTATCCGGATTGGCGTTACATCCCGCGATGCCGCAGCCGGGCGAAGGTACAGGGATCATGTTCGCGCCTCAGCCGCTTACTTAACCGGCGCCCATCCAAAGAAAACTGAGGGTGCAGATATCCATTGCGGCGTATCCATGGATCAGATAGCTGCGAATTACATTGGTGATACAACTCAGATGCGCTCATTGGAGATAGCACTCGATCCGAACGAGTTAATCGGTGCCTGTGAAGCAGGATGGAGCTGCGCCTATGCCAATACGCTGAGTTGGCGCAATGAAGTAACACCTCTGCCCATGGAGAATCAGCCGCGAGCTGTTTTCGAGAGATTGTTCGGTGATTCTGACGATACTTCCAAAGCCGCTCGAGAATCACGTCTGATTGAGGAGCGCAGCATTCTCGACTCACTGTCACGGAAGTGGATAAATTACAGAAGACGCTCCCAATTCATGATCGACAGAAAATTGATCAGTACCTAGAAGCAATTCGCGATGCTGAGCGACGCATCGCTATCGCTGAAAAGCAAAACGTCGAATTACCGCAGATGGAAAGACCTGCAGGGGGAATTCCTGACACCTTTGCCGAACATGCTCGCTTAATGTTCGATTACAACTAATGGCATTTCAGACCGATATTACGCGTGTTATTACGTTTATGATGTCTAGGGAAGTGTCACCTCGTAGTTACCCAGAATTAGGAATTCCTGACCCGCATCATGGTTTGTCACATCACCAGGACAATCCGGTGCAAATGGAAAAATTGGCACGCCTTAACAGGCACCATATTGAGCAGTTTGCCTACTTCATGGATAGATTAGCTGCAACACCAGATGGTGAAGCGACACTATTGGATAACATAGTCATGCTTTATGGATGCGGAATTAGTGATGGTAATAAGCACTTGCATACTGACTTGCCGTGCTTCGTTGCTGGTGGTGGATCCGGTACTCATAAAGGAGGTCGCCACATTAAGTTTGAGGATGACTTGGAAATCAGTAATCTGCAGTTAACTATGCTGCAAAATTTTGGTGTGGAGCTCGAAACCCTTGGAGATAGCTCAGGAACTATTTCGGGGTTGTTTAATTCCTAACAATATAAATTTTTAACTCGCAAAAGCTCGTATCAGTTTAGTGATGCGAGCTTTTAGTTTTTATGGAACTTGAAGAATTAGAAAAAAGATTAATTCCATTTAGTCGTTTTCATTATCGTGACGAGACTGCAGAAGTTGTTGATGTGTTTCGCATGCCGGGACATGCTGGTTTTTCCTATGGCTTTTCAGTCAGACAGGTAGATAATTTTGATAAATGGTATATACGCTTGCCTCCACCTAATGTGAAGTTGCAAGGGACCGCTGATGTATTAAGACAAGTTGCTGCGTTGAGGTATTGCCAGAATCTGTTCCACATTGTGTAGTCAGTGGTCCGGGGGATGATGACCAATGGTTTGGGCGGCCTTATTTTGTAGTCCCCCAGCTGGAAGGTGATATTGTTAGAGTTAAAAGCGAGAGAATTAAAAACTTGTCGGCTGATACCCGCTTTGATATGGCAAGGCAGGCCATTGGTGCGCTAGTGGAGATTCATAGAGTTGACTGGCGGCGAGCGCCTTATTTGGGAGCACCGGTTTCTTTGCAGTTTGATGTAGAGCGTTGGGATCGTTTTGTTAAGAAAGCAGCTAACCAATCTAAGCTTCAACTAGTCCCCGAAGTTAAACGATTGTTGTTGGACAAAATTTCCTAGGCAATCCTACGTAGGAATCTTCCATGGTGACTTCCAATGGTCAAATTTATTCTATTCAGATAGGAACGAATTACTTGCCGTTATTGATTGGGAATTGGTTGGTGTGGGAGCGACTTTGAATGACATCGGCTGGCTTGCTACGTTCAACGATCCAGATGCCTGGATGGATACCAATCATGCCAATCATGTAATGCCTCATGCAAAGGAACTAATCGAGATTTATGAAGAAGCCTGGGGAGCTAGGCCCTTTCCCCAGATAGATTGGTTCAGGGCATTAGCGGGTTATAAATTTGCCATTATCACGGGGTTTAATTTAATGCTACATCGCCGCGGTAAGCGCGATGACCCGGTATGGGAGACAACCAAGGATTCAATGGAATCTTTATTGCTAAGAGCAAAGGCTTTACTTAACTAAAACAAAGGAAAGTTCCAAGCTTATGCTAAACTCTCGGCTCTTCATAGATCGAGTCGTGTCGCTTATATACTCTAATCCGGGGATAGATTGAAGAAAGAATTAATTTCACGCCGCACTTTCTTTAACTTGCTAAAGGATTCAGCGGGAAAATCAGCAATCTTACTCTCCATGCCAGTTATTCTCGCTGCCTGTCGTGAAGCCCAGCGAGCTTCTTTAGTTGGGGAAGATTTCCTGATTCTTTCCGAAGAAGAAGCGAAAGAGTTTGATGCAATTGCTGCCCGTATAATTCCTACAACAGCAACTCCAGGAGCGAGACAGGCTGGCGTTATTTACTTCATCGACCAGGTGCTGGGCGATCGTCGGGAAGAACAACTCGCTTTATTAAGAGAAGGCTTAGGGGAATTGCAAGCAGAAACGTCAGTTCGCTTCGATGCAGCTTATTTCTATTTATTAGAAGAAGCACAACAGGATGAAATTCTAGCAAGCATTGATACCACTTCTTTTTTTAGTACGATTCGGTACCTGAGTGTCGCAGGAATGTTTGCTCTGCCTGAATATGGCGGTAATCGCGATTTTGTCGGCTATCAAGTCATTGGTTATGAGAATCAAGGTGCCTGGACAGCCCCTTACGGATTTTATGATGCTGATTTTGTAGAGAGGGGAGAGTAATAATGGCTCGGGCTCCTTCCGCAAATTTTAACACTCGTGAAGAAGTCGATTTTGTAGTAGTTGGTTCCGGTGCTGCTGGAGGCATCATGGCTAAGGAATTGGCTACCTTCGGCTATTCTGTCGTAGTACTGGAGCAGGGACCGCATTTGCAGGCGCCTGACTTTAAACACGACGAGTGGGGCTATGAGCACAACAATGATTTAGTTTGGAGTACCAGACATGGTAATCGGCAAACTTTCCGGCGCAATGAAAATGAAGAAGCAGTGCTTGAAGAACGTGTTTTAGGTTATGCACACAATGTTGGTGGTAGCAGTGTGCATTACTCAGGAAATTTCTGGCGCTTTCGACCAATCGATTTTATAGAAGCCAGCATGCGTGGAACCATTGCCGGAACCAACTTTGCTGACTGGCCCATTACCTATGAAGATCTAGAGCCTTACTATTCTAAAGTAGATTGGGAAATTGGCGTATCTGGTTTGCAAGGTCCCTGGGATCCTCCTCGGTCTCGGGATTACCCGTGTCCACCAATGCCAATTAAAGGCTCCGATGTTTTATTGGAGCGTGCCGCAAAACAATTAGGACTCACTCCGTATCCGGCGCCAGTGGCGATATTGTCACAACCCCATAATGGCCGCCCCGGTTGTATACATTGCGGATTCTGTAATGGCTATGGCTGTGAAGTGAATGCGAAATCGTCATCTATGGTAACCATGATTCCTTTAGCACTGGCCACCGGCAATTGTGAGCTGCGTATCATGAGCACCGTTTCCCAATTGAATACCAACGACGCTGGCCGCGTGACGGAAGTGGTTTACTTCGATGAATCTGGAATAGAACAGGCGCAGCGTACGAAAGCCGCGGTGCTATGTGCTAACGGAGCAGAAACACCTCGGACCTTGTTGATGTCAGCAAATAGTATGTTCCCAGATGGTTTAGCAAACTCCAGTGGCTTTGTTGGGCAGAATCTTATGTTTAATGGATACTCCTCAGTCGTTGGCTTATTCGATGAGCCAGTAAATGGTTGGAAAAGTGTTCCAACCACACGAGTCGTGCATGACTTTTATGAGTTTGATGAAAGTCTGGGATTCTATGGTGGTGGCGGAATCGATGGCCGCCATCCATCCCAAGGTACCCCAATGGAATTTGCTTTGGACGCACCTAACTTATTTGGTACTCCGAGTTGGGGAGCAGAATTTAAAGATAATCTTGCTTATCAATTCTCTCATTGTGCTGCATTTGATGGCCATTCGACTTCGCTTCCTTTGGCAACAAATAATGTAACGCTTGATCCTAATTACCAAGACGATTTTGGTAGGCCGGCTATTCGTTGTACTTATATGGATCATCCAGACGATCTGGCAACAATGGAATGGTTTATGGATAAATCAATAGAGTTAATGGAAGCTGTAGGCGCAACTAATATAAGCGCTTCCTACCCTGCTGAAGGCCAGAATGGTAATGTGCATCTACTAGGAACTTGCCGAATGGGTAATGACCCAGTAACGTCAGTTATAAACTCAGACCATCGAGCACATGATGTTCCTAATCTGTTTATGTGCGATGGAAGTTCATTAGTAACAGGTGGTCGTGGACAACCGACCATGACTATTATGGCGCTTGCGTTTCGTGCCGCTGATCGTATTAATCAACTTGCCAAGAACAATTCAATCTAAAGAATCTAGTTTGGACAAGAGATCAAAACACTTATAAAGTTAGCATTACTTTCTACAGGGACTTTGGATGATGTCTAAGCCAAAAGGAAAACATATAAAGCAAATAAATAAAGCCACATTGGCGGATCAGGCTGATAAGCATGACCTCTATCAACAATCGGTTCAGGAACCGGAACACGAAACCGACATCTTCGACCAGGTCTATCGCGAGGCTTACAATCGCAAACCGTTAAAACTTCGAGAAGATTTTTGTGGAACTTTTTCAGTTTGTTGTACTTGGGTGGAATCAGATGCCAAGCGTACCGCATGGGGAGTGGATCTTTGCGGTGATACTTTGCAATGGGGCAGAGATAATAATCTCAGTAAACTCAAGGAGAAAGAAGCCAAACGCATTACTCTTCTGGAGCAAGATGTAAGAGAACTCAATACTGCTCAGGCCGATGTTTTAGCAGCGCAGAATTTTTCTTTCTGGATATTCAAAACAAGAGAAGAAATCTTGGAATACTTTAAGGCTGCCTATGCCAATCTAGCCTCCGATGGAGTCATCGTTATGGATATGATGGGCGGCAGAGATTGTTATGATAGCGACATTGTTGATAAGCGCACTATTGTCAAAGGAAAGAAAGGCTTCAAATATCACTGGGTGCAAGCTTACTTCAATCCAGTGAATTCACACTGTACTTTCTATATACACTTCAAGTTTGCTGATGGCAGTAAGATGAAAAAAGCTTTTCAGTATGACTGGCGGTTTTGGACTATTCCCGAAGTCAGAGAATTGCTATTAGAAGCTGGTTTCAAAGACACCGCGGTTTACTGGGAAGAAGATGACGATGACGAAGATGAAGATGAAGATGCAGTTTGGATTAAAGTTGACGAAGCGCCGAATGATTACAGCTGGCTGTGCTATGTAGTTGGGATTAAATAGTTATCTAACAAATTTTATTGTGTAAGGTACTACCTGGCCTCTGCTTTCGCTATTGGCCTGAAACCGAGTACGCCTCAGATCTTCCGGTCGCAGTGACTTGCTGATTCTACTTAGTGTTGTTGTGCAGCATTCTTTACACTAATGAATATCGAATGGCTTCCATCTTTGTTGATAAGCAGAATGTCGTAAGGAGTGAAACGATTGCCCATTTCCATTCCGGGTCCACCAATAGGCATTCCAGGAACAGCTAAGCCAAGAGCGCCCTCAGGTGGAGATGCTAGAAACTGAGCGATGAATTTTTCTGGAATATGCCCTTCGAAGATATAGCCAGTTTCATGCACGGCGGTGTGACAAGAGCGCCATTCATTCTTAAGACCATATTCATCTTTTAGTTGGTTGATGTCAGAAGGATGATGGAAAGCAGTGCTGTACCCATTTTCTTCCATATGATCTATCCAACCATTGCAGCAACCACAAGTCGGTTCTTTATAAACATTAAGCACAACATCCTGCAGTGATTGAGTAAAGCTTCCACTACTAAGAAGTAAGGAAGCGCTGGTAAAAAACCCTACTAGCATTTTTCGATTCATAACTATTTCCAATGATACCATCTGGTCGGATTCTAGTGGTTTGGACCCCCGGATTCTTGATCCGGGTCAGCTAAGACGTCATTTTTCCGCATTAAAGACACATTTTCCAGTCGAATTATCAGCAGTTCATCGATTAACGGGTCGAAAAATATCAAAAATCGATTGGTGTTACATGGCAATTGAACTCGATTCCATTAAAGATACAAGCAGGAAATCCGGAAGATCGGCAAATTGTGCGAAACTGATACCGAATTCTCTATAAAAGAAGAAACTGTAAAGCGCACTAATTGCAGTTACTAAGAAGTAACTTAAAGCAAGCACCAAAATAGGATGCTCTGCAATGAGCTTTC
The DNA here is from genome assembly GCA_019654215.1 of Gammaproteobacteria bacterium. GTDB lineage: Bacteria > Pseudomonadota > Gammaproteobacteria > Pseudomonadales > Pseudohongiellaceae > UBA9145. Next base: position 68,101 of record BPDI01000001.1, read on the forward strand.
GCAATTCTTTTGCTTCTAAGGAATTACACCACTGGTATTAAGTTGAACTCGATACAAACCTGTTCGTGCTGTCATATATAAAGTCGAGCCATCATCACCCCAAGCAACGTTAGCTGGTACCTCATTCGCTTTAATTGTCCCTAAGTGAGTGCCATCAGGATCAAATACCCAAACGCCACCAGGACCGGTCGCAAAAATATTTCCATTCACGTCCACTTTCATACCATCAGCCGCGCCGGTCTCGGTTTGATCATTTGCGTCATAAAAAACACGTTGATTGCCAATGATTCCATGAATAACAGTATAGGCGTACCACACCATGTTATTGCCATCAGAGTTCGCGACATACAGGGTTTCTTCATTCGGCGAGAAAACCAGGCCATTCGGGCGGGATTGGTTGCGTTCAAGTAACTGAATTTCACCATCTGGGCTCAAACGGTAAATACCGTTGTAATCTAACTCGCGGGCTGGATCTTCTTCTAATCCTGCCATGCCGTAAGGGGGATCGGTGAAGTACAGCCAACCGTTTGAATGATGCGCAACATCATTAGGACTGTTGAGGCGCATGTCGCGATAGCTATCTACCAGAGTAGTGCGACTTTCATCGACTTCTAAGCGAGAAACTCGATGATAACCATGCTCCATTAAAATTAGGCGACCTTCGCTGTCAATGGTAAGGCCATTAGATCCTACCGAAGGATGATCAGTGGCTTCTTCATAAACTGGTTGAATAAATACTTCAGTTCCAGCTTCATCGCTCCAGGTGTAAATCGTATTGGCGCGCACATCTGAAAAATAGAGTTGATTATTGCGGCTATCCCAAACAGGTCCTTCAGTGAAGACAAATCCTTCTGCCAATTTTTGAATATTCGCATCGGCAGGGATCAGGGCATCAATACGTGGATCGATCCTTTCGATAGTGCCGGCGTTGTTTACGATTTCAAATTGATTAGATCCAGTTTCACCATCGCCGCCACAGGAAGAAAGTATTACTATCACGCATATCGTGCTGAATAATTTTATTGAACTAGTCATAGCATCTCCTATTATTGAATTCTGCCTTCCCAGATATCATACATGCGTTCTACTGCTTCAAGATTCGCACCAATCTGATTCACGTTTAAGGTTTCGCTGTGTTGGCGCAAGTCCGCTCGTGCCGCAGCTTCTTCGGCAGAGTAACCTTCGCTTCTGAGCCGGCGAATTTCTCGGGTTAAATCGGCGTAGTAGTCAGCCACATGGGAGATTCGCTCGACCTCTGAAAATCCTGGACCGTGACCCGGCAAAATCAGTTCTATATCAAGGCTCAAAAGGCCACGTAGCGTATCGGCCCATTCGGCCACATAGCCGTCACCCATGTATGAGATGCCTCCTAACATCATGTCGCCGGTAAACACGATTTTTTCTTCAGGCAGGTAGATAGCAAGATCTCCACCGGTGTGAGCACGTCCAAAGAAGAGCAATTGAATTTCCCGGCCGCCACGATAGAGCGTCATCTTATCTCTTAAAGTTTGCGTGGGTGGTGTAAATACAATTTCTTCCTGTGCTTCGATATGACGTTGCCAGTAGGCTAATTGTTGTTGTAACTCTTGGCGTTCTTCTACGCTAGCTGCGTTACTTAATTCAGTCTCCAGGCGATTAACAGTGTTATCAAAACGGCGCAATGAAGATTGGTAGGTGTGCTCGTTTTCCGGATCGGAAGTAAGTTTTTCATAGGTTACTTCGTGACCGATAATTTCAATATCTCCAAATGCGGGAGTGCCGTTGGAATGGTCATAGTGAAAATGAGAATTAATTAGAGTGGTTACAGGTTTTGAAGTAACTATTCTTATCGAATCCAAAAGAGCGCGGCCGGCGGCCGGTGTAATGTGGGAATCTACAATAACCACATCGTCATCACGCTCGATGATCAATGCATTGCTCATAGTGTAGATATCGCCGGTGCCAATAGCGAAATAAACCCCTTCTGCAACTTCTTCTAGGCGATGAGTGTCGGTATTAATGATTTCCTGTGTAAAAGCTAGAGAAGGAATAATAGCCAGCAACGTACCAAGCAACTTATTGGTGATTTTGGACTTGATAAGCTTCATGGAATGTCTCCTTGGATTTGTTATTGGTGCCGAAGCGCAGTCTTGCCAGACCAGTAAATATAACCCCTCCCGGGTCATTACGCACCTTTAGGCAGCTGGAATCGGTGGAAAAAGGCGACCTACTCAGGCAAACTATAACCCAAATAATAAGAAGCGAGAGAGATGGTATATGAATCGATATCTTACTTTCCTCGGGCTAATCGGCGCTGCAATTTCATTGCAATCGCCTGTGCAAAGCCATCATGCATTTTCTTCTGAATTCGATATCAATAAACCGATTCGCTTGCAGGGCGTCATTACTCGCATGGAATGGGTAAATCCCCATAGTTGGTTGCATATGACTGCTACGCTCGAGGACGGTTCAACTGAAGACTGGATGCTAGAAGGCGGCACGCCAAACACACTGTTGCGTCAGGGGATTAACGCATCAAATTTTGTTGCCTGGAACTGAGATACGAGTACGTGGTTATCAGAGCAAGGATCCGGATTGTATTCCAAAGTGTCGCGGTAGTGGTCGAGATATAACATTCACCGATGGCCGTAATATTTTCATGGGTTCTTCGGGTATTGGAGCACCTCCTGGTGGCTTTCCTGAAGACGAAGAAGAGCAAGATCAGTAATTTAATAAAATAATAAAAGCTTCACGCATTGCGAAGCATGAGAAGCCCAATGATTTTTTCCAATCGAATAATTTGGATCCTAATAGCTGGCGCGGCCATAAGCGCGTGTTCGCAGGAATCGACTATTCCTGTTTCTGCACCTGCTTCTGAATCAGCTCCCTTCGGAATATGTAGAAAGCGGATCACCTGATTTAAGTGGTATCTGGCAGGTTATGAACACTGCGAGTTGGAATCTGGAAGGCCACACGGCGAGTAAGATGCCCGTTACTACAATTCTAGGTGCTTTGGGCGGTATACCTGCAGGTATGAGCGTCGTGGATGGGGGGACAATTCCTTATTTGCCCGATGCATTAGAGCAACGCGATTCCAATCGCGCGGATTGGACTAATCTGGATCCGGTCGCGAAGTGTTATATCCCAGGCATTCCTCGCTCTACTTATATGCCGTGGCCATTTCAAATTTTGCAAACAGACTCAGAGATATTTATCGCCTATGAGTTTGGTAGTAATAGCCGTTCAATCTTTATGGATAGACCTGGAACTCAAGCTCCATTGCCATCATGGATGGGCTATTCTTTAGGGCGTTGGGAAGGAGATACCTTAGTAGTAGACGTAACTAGTCAGGTTCCTGATACCTGGTTAGATGCATCTGGTAATTATCATGGACCAAATCTGACTGTTGAAGAACGTTATACATTAATAGATGACAATCATATTCAATACGAAGCAACTATTGATGATCCGGATGTATACAGTCGACCTTGGAAGATTAGCATGCCACTATATCGACGTATTGAAGAAGGGGCACGCTTGTTGGAATACAAGTGCGTGGAGTTTGGTGAGGATTTGGTTTACGACCACTTACGCAGGGATTATGACGGACCCAGAGCACTGGATGGTAACATTCCTGAAGAGACACAATAATAAAACGAATAGTCAATAACGAGGACTACAGAATGAAAAGATTGACCTCATTATTAATAAGCTTCCTGATATTTGGCTGTGCAGGAAACAGCATGGCTCAGGTACCCCTGACTAAGTGGGGTAAACCCAGCCTACAGGGGAATTGGGATTTCAGAACTGTCACGCCTTTCCAGCGACCTGCAGCTTTTGCTGATCAGGAATTTTTAACCGCTGAAGAAGTGGAAGAATTCGAAGCGGCGGTCCTGGCAGGTCGTGAAGCGAGAGCCATAGCGGAATTCGATGGTGAATATGATCAACAAGATCTGGATGTTGGTTATAACCAGTTTTACTTAGATCAAGGTACGAGTATGACTACCACCATGCGTACTTCGCAATTGATTTATCCTGAAAGCGGACGCATGCCGGCAATGACTGAACGGGGAAGAGAAACTGCACAATACTTTCGTGTGTTGCAGAGCCGGTCTCCATATGGGCCGGAAGATCGAAATCTTTATGACCGTTGCATTCTGGGATTCAATGCAGGCCCCCCAATGCGTTCTGGCGCTTACAACAACATTATGAAGTTAGTACAAACAGAGGAACACATTGCCATATTAGTGGAGATGGTAAATGACCATCGCGTAATTCCTACCGGTGGTGGTGGAGATGATCTTCCGGAAGACATGCGGCTTTGGAAAGGTGACTCAAAAGGCTATTGGGAAGGAGATACTCTTGTGGTTACCACTAAAAATTTCACTCACTTGAGTCGTTTTAGTGGCACCGGCCAGAACATGATATTAACTGAGAGATTTACTCGATTAGATGAGAATCGTCTAGAGTATGAATGGACAGTCGAAGATCTAGAAATGTTTGAAGACAAGTTCACTGCAGTAGTTGAGATGCAACTCACCCAGGACGATGTTTATGAATATGCCTGTCACGAGGCGAATTATGCGATGCCGTTGATGTTAAGCGGAGCGCGCAAGCAAGAATCTGAGGGAATCGAAGATGACACCTGGTTGCCTAGTTGGTCACGTTAGGATTTAGTCAACGCAAAAAGGGAAGCATTGCTTCCCTTTTTTGTGCAAATAATAATTTTTAATTTTCCCAGGCTTTCTCCACAATTCGTTCTAGTGGTTGTAATGCTTGTTGTGGTCGGAATGCCTCTCTAGTGACGAGGTTGTATCTATCCCCGGGTTCAAGAAAATAGAATTGACCACCGGAATCAATCATGCGCTCCGCATCGTAAATAACTACGTAACTTTTCCCTATGACTTCGAACTGATTATCACGAACAACTATCGCAGTGTCTTCGTCAATACCAATCCCTAATAATTCTGGTTTCGCTTCAATTACCTCTAGCAAATCGAATTGTCTGTTTCTTCTTAACAAATGTTGATCAATGGCAACATTATGAATAAAGTCTAATCCTTCTTCATGATCTCCCATCATGATTGTATTGCTTGAAGTATCTCCTCGCGCCAGGTACGAGCCAAGAATGGTGGCGCCAGCGGAAGATCCGCCAATTACTCCATCCCGTTCGAGTAATTCAATAAGGGCTTCATGAACTTTTGTGTCTAGGTAGGAATCCGCAAGCCGCCATTGCCGCCCTCCAGTGAACCATACCCCTTGAGCTTCTCTTATCGGAGCGGCAAATTCATCGGTATCAGCTTTTCTTCGATCGTAGGTGTGGATCAAAGTTAGATTAGTAAGACCTGCTTGTTTGAATTGGTTGAGGCCTGGCCAATTCTGATCGTATTGATTGTCACCTCCAGCAGTTGGAATAACTATTATTGGTGCATCGTTTCCACCGGCTAGCTGTGCGAAGTGTTGCAGAATAGTTAGGTCTTGCATGCCTCCGCCAACAACTACTAATGAGCCCGATTCAGGACCAGATGTCTGAGCATTGCACAACGAACTTGAAAGAAAGAATATAAGAGGTAGTAACTTTGTCATTGTAAGTTCTGCCTGTAACTTAGTTATTCAGATGGAAGATTTCTCCCGTGCTAGGGGTATAGTGAGGTTTCGATCCCCACAAAGGTCCTGCTAAGAACTCGGTTGATTGAGAGAAAGTAATTGTATTGAGTATTTCTACTGCATCTAACAACTGCTGAAAATCTGGACCATTGCCACCCATGCTAATAGGATTCTCCCGTGCGGCCAAATAATGATTAAAGCTTGCATAGCGCACTAGAGAATAGACTTCATCATATTCATCATTTTCTTCTGCTGAACTATTCGGTAGATACATAACTTTCCATTGGCCAACAGGTCGCGCACCAATTTTTTCAGCATATGGCCAAATCCTTTCACTAACGATGGCGTGGAATTCTTCGAAGCTTCCTTTCTTAATTCTTCGGTAATCTAAAGTAAGAATCTCCTCTCTTGGTTCCGCCATTGCTAGGCGAGCAGGAATTGCTTCATTAGAATTAGCAGCGCTATTGGAAGCCGAATATTTTTCTTGCAAGCCTGGCATATAAATAGGTCGATCTTCTGCCATGTATCCCCGGAGAAAATAACCACCGCGAGAACCTTGAGAAACCTGACGCCGGCTAGAAAGACCATCGTTATTTGCATCAAATAACGGGCCATTACCTGCCAATCCTTGAGAGCCTCCGGTATCTCCGCTACTAGCTGCTGTTGCTGGTCGCGTTGCCTGCCAATGCTCGTAGCTTGCGTAACGAGCGAAGCGCAATGCTTCATCCTGCCTGGGTGTCTCGTCTTCGCCTTCAGGATAGATGATCTCGAAGTCTCCAATAATACGAGCACCCAGCCGCTCGAACCAGGGCCAAACCTTCGTAGAACTTTGCTCATACCAGTAGTCATAACCTCCTTCGTCCAGATAAGCATGACGCATCATGATGATTTCTTGTTGGCCTATACGCGGCACGTCATTTCGCACAGGAACGGATTGAGCACTGATTTGTTGAGTCAACAAATAACTAACTAATAATAAGGACAATCGACTAACCATATAGCACCTATTGATTGAAGTCGGTAGTTTAAATGCAAAATACTCTGAACCAGAGGGAGGCCCCATGCGACCACCTCCAGCGGCAATTACAACGTATTGATCACCATCAACACTATACATAGAAGGTGTGGCAAATCCTGCAGCTGACAACTCGTATTCCCATAGCATGGAGCCATCTCGAGTATCGTAAACTCTAAACTTTTGATCAGGAGTTGCGCCTATAAATATGAGACCTGACGCTGTTACTACGGGGCCACCATAACTCTCAGCGCCAAAATTAAGGTTAGGATGGCTGGGATAGTTTCCGAAATTAACTTCCCAATCAATCTCTCCCGTCGCCAGATCGATTGAGTTCAACGTGCCCCAAGGAGGAGAGTTACCAGGAAGACCTTCGTGATCCCTTACTCGAATATAACCGGCAAAAGCATAATCTATTTCTCCGCTGTCTAAATTCTCGTCTTCCGCGTCCGGATTCGAATGAAGCCAACCATTGCGCTACGTTCATATCCTTCCAGGCTTTCGAAACCCGGCATATTGCCTCGACCTTCTCTGACAATTTGATTGGTTTCAAATGAAGTGAGTCGATCATCAATGTCAATCAAGGAAGGCCCTCTTCTGTTCCTTTTCGATTTTCACCATGACAAATACCACAATTTTCAGCATAGAGGGCTTGTGCATAGCCGCTTGGTCTTTCATAGACCCTAAGAATGCCGCCAATCTCCTGCGCGTTTAAGATTAGTTTATTACCATTGGGGTCATAAGCAGACCCACCCCATTCGGCACCACCATCATAGGCTGGATAGAAGAGAACACCATCGGTTGTAGGGGGTGCGAACAATCGTTGATCCAGTGGCTCGATAAGTTCAGTGACGAAATCAATTGCTTGCTGGTTTCGTGAAGTCATTTCGAATTCTTGGCGGGTAAAGGCAACTGATGAAATAGGTTGGGTAGGTGCAACAAATTCACCTGGCAGTTCACTGGGCAATCCATCCACTTCGTAAATTTCATAAAGTGATTCGCCCGTGTCTCTATTAAAAAAAAACAAGTGTCCTGATTTAGTTGTCACCGCAACGGCGTCGATTAGTACTCCATCTCTCTCTAACTGCACGAGAGTGGGTGGTGAAGGGAAAATCTCTGTCCCAAAGATCATGTCTAACAGTTTGATAATGCCAATGATATGCGCCAGTTCGTGCATCAAGTGCAATCAAACTATTTGCAAACAAATTATCGCCGGTACGAGTTGCCCCATAAAAATCTGGAGTAGCAGAACCAGTTGGTACGAACAACATAGCCCGTTCTTCATCTAAGGTCATGCCGGTCCAATTATTAGCTCCACCTGCTGTGTCTAATGATCCTTCTTCCCAGGTTTCGGAACCGAGGCCGCCTTCAACCGGTAAGCTATTAAATCGCCACAGCTCTTCGCCTGTGTGAACATTGAACGCTCGAATCATTCCGGAATGAGAATTAGCGGACTCCGCCGTTGAAAAACCGAGTATCAATCGATCTTCGAAAACAATTCCAGGAACGCTGGTAAAAAACGGAGCTGCTATGTCTTCAGGCCGCAAATTTATACGGCCGTTGTCGCCGAAGCTAGTAATCGGTTGGCCGGTGCTGGCGTTCAGCATGATGAGCTCACCACTAGCAGGATAGATTAAGCGTTTGTCTTCTCCATTCTGCCACCACATTAAGCCTCTTTGAGCGGCGCCGTTTCCGCCGAGTTCATGGCGCCAGATTTCTTCACCTGTAGCAGCATTTAATGCGAATGCATGAAGTCGAGGAGATAACCCATAGAGAATGCCATCGATAATTAACGGACTGGTGTACATCGACGAATTTCCTTCGCGCAATTCGCCGGAGTCGTATTTCCAAGCCAGTTCAAGTTGGTCTACGTTTTCACGTGTTATCTGAGTTAACTGTGAATAATGCGACCGACCAGGATCCCCGAGATAAGTATCCCAATTTGTATTAATGGAAGCGGATTGCTCGGGCTCCTCTATAGAGCAAGCGCTGACCAAAATTATTACAACCGCGAAAATGAATTTTTTCATTGAGAATCTAGCATTATCGTTATTGGTTTTCAGTCAAGCATAAACTTAGCAGTTCTCGCAGTCTAGAACACCCAACAATCGCTCTTACTAATATATCGTAGTAGTATCGCATCCAATTGGTGATCCCCTTAATGGCGCAATTTTGCAGTTATGGTCGATAGAACGTATTACGAAACTAGAGAAGAAGCCGGAATTACAGGTCCTGTTTCCGGCAAACAGAGAATCCGCTCAATTGATACTCTGCGTGGCGTAGCATTACTCGGAATTCTTTTGCTTAATATTGTAGCGTTCGCTCAGCCTACTGCTGCTTACTTCAATCCCATTTTCGATGGCGCGGACAGAGGCATTAATCTTGCCGTAGCTTTAATTGTTGATATCTGGTTTGAAGGTGCATTTAGAACAATCTTTTCCATGCTGTTCGGTGCAGGTTTGTTAATTTTTATTGCGAAGCCAGGTGTAGATGAAAGTGTAACTAAAGCTCTGTATTACCGACGAACCTGGTTACTGGTTTGCTTCGGGTTATTCAACGCTTACATACTAGTTTGGATTGGTGACATTCTTTATGCCTACGGCATCACAGGATTGATTCTTTATTTTTTCCGAGATTTCCCAGCAAAGCGCCTTGTAAAATATGCAGCGTTAATATTTTTGCTGCTTGGATTACTTCATACCGGTTTGCACTATAGTGCTACTTTTTTGCATGGCGCATATCAAGAAGTGGTATCACTACCCGAAGGAGCTGCTTTGACGGAAGATCAGCAAAATGTATTGGATAATTATGATGCTTTTCTAGCGCAACAGTTTATGTCTCCAAATCAAATCGCTGATGAACTGGCAATACGCCAGGGCGGTTATGTAGGTAATTTTATTCAAGCAGCTCCTGTTAGCTTCTTTCTCCAAACAGGGGGTTTCCTGTTTAATGCGATTTGGGATGCAGGAGCAATGATGTTGCTTGGGATGGCGTTTATGAAATGGAAGATATTCGATGCATCTCGCAGTATGCCTTTCTACTTAAAAATGACGGCATTCGGTTTCGGTATTGGTTTGCTGGTTAACACCTGGGAAGCGGTAACCTTTGTCAACAGCGGCTTCGCTCCGCAATGGATCGCCACAGCTCGTCCAACCTATGACATTGGGCGATTGGCGATGGCTATGGGCTACATTGGTTTAATAATGACTATGTGTAAGTTGGGCGTACTGACTTGGTTACGCCACGCACTAGCGTGTGTTGGTCAGATGGCATTAACCAATTATTTATCCCAGTCATTAATCTGCAACATCATTTTTATGGGATTTGGATTCGGGCTTTTCGGCCAGCTTGAACGCTTCGATATCTACTACGTTGTCTTTGGGGTCTGGATTTTTCAACTGCTGTTTAGTGTGTATTGGTTAAAATACTATCGCTTCGGCCCTGCTGAATGGTTGTGGCGAAGTCTTACTTATAAAAAGAAACAACCACTGAAACTACAAGGCGCTTAAACTATAACTATGAGTTATGAATTTCTCACTTTAGATCGAGACGGGCAGATTGCGTATATCACTTTACAGCGCCCGGAATGTGGTAACGCTTTAAGTCTGGCGTTGATGCGCGAGATCACCGAAGCTGCCAATTCGTTTAAGTACGATACAGAAACACGCGCTGTAATTTTTCGTGGTGAAGGCAAGCACTTTTGTGTTGGTGCTGATTTAAATGATGAAGAACGTTTTAGAGCAAATGAAGATGGAGATCTATTAACCAAGACGAGGCTAACCCAGATTGGCCGTGATCTACTTGAAAGTATTCTTGGAATCAATCAAATCACTATCGCAGCAGTACATGGTGCTTCAGCTGGTGGTGGCGCCTGTATTCCTACAGCTTGTGATTTCCGTATTGGAACCGAAAACTGCATCATCGGCTACCCGGAAGTTAAACTCAGTATGAATTTAAGCTGGGGTGCGTTACCGCTTTGTTACAACCTGGTCGGGCCAGCAATAACAAAACGAATGGTGATCGGTGGTGAACTGGAGCAAGCTGAAGACTTATTTGCCTGGGGTTTCCTGGATGAAACGGTCCCGGCAGATAAGCTCGAGTCTCGTTCAACGGAGTTGGCGGAGTTTTATGCAAGTAGACCAGCACTGGCTGCGCAAATGATTAAGCGCGGAGTAAACGCGCTACAAATGGCGAATGCAGGAATTATGCATATGGATGGCGACCAAAATGCATTGGCGACTCTTAGCGAAGAATTCCAGGAAGCTCGGGACGCATTTCTAAATAGAAAGAAGTAGAAACGTATCGTTCTTTTGTCCTTGCTTAGTTGTGAAAAAAAATTCAAAGCAGTACCATGCACGCCGGCTTTAACTGGTAGCGATTAATCTTCCCAAACCGTAATTCATCTCCGCGGTTCCGCTCGTTAAAGCAATCACTTCAACTAGATATATAGCTCCGTCAAAAACTGGCGGCCATGTTGTGAGCCATGTTGTTAGAACGACTACATTTCAGTAAAGATACATTGAGCGAGCTGGTGAAAATTGCACTACCTATGGTGGTGTCACAGGGAACGTTTGCTGTAATGATCTTTACTGATCGCTATTTCATGTCGCAGATCGACCCGGTTCACATGGCAGCAGCACTTGGTGGTGGTGTTGCGACATTTTTCTCGTTCTGCTTTTTCTCAGGCTTGCTGTCTTATGCGAATGCGTTAGCTGCTCAGTATCTCGGTGCCGGTGAGCTGAATAAATGCCCTAAGGTGGTTACTCAAGGCGTCATTATGACAGTCCTGTGTTCACCCTTGTTCGTGATCATTACCTATTTCGTTTCAGGTATTTTTTCTTGGATGGAGCATGATCCGATTCAAATAGAGTTGGAACGTACTTATTACATTATTCTAATGATGGGTGTGGTTATCTTTTTGGCAAAGGGATGTATTTCTTCCTATTTCGCAGGAATCGGTAGAACTCGCATAGTAATGATTTGTGATGTCTGTGGGTTAGTACTTAATGTGCCTCTTAGTTATGTCATGGTCTTTGGAGTTTTGGGATTTCCTGAGTTGGGCATTATTGGCGCAGGCATATCAACCATTATTTCCACATTGTTTGCGTTCATATTATTTGTTGCTTTCTATCTAGCTAAAGAGCATCGAGAAAAATTCCACGTAATGGGGTCATTCAAGTTTGATCGAGGAATATTTAGACGCTTCATGCGACTTGGATTTCCTTCAGGTGCCGAACTGTTTCTAAATGTCGCTGCTTTTAATTTATTTCTATTAATGTTCCAAGGTTATGGAGTGGTGGAGGGTGCTTCTGCTGCCATTGTTTTTAACTGGGACATGCTCTCATTTATTCCCATGATTGGATTCAATATTGGAGTAATTAGTTTGATAGGTAGGTTTGTTGGTGCTAATGACATGGCGCGCACCAACGAAGTAATCTCCGCTGGTTTTATGATTGGTATCTGTTATTCAGCAACCTTGGCTCTTATCTACATTACTTTCAGGTTCCCCTTGGTTGAGGTGTTTGCGCCACCATCGGGGGATTTTTCAGAGATACGCGAGCTATCAGCATTTATGATGATCGGGCTGTCATCCTATGCCATGGCTGACGCCATAATATCGGTTTCTGGAGGAGTGCTGAGAGGAGCAGGTGATACCCGTTGGTTAATGTATGCGTCGGTAATTCTCCATTGGGCCATGCTGGTTAGCCAGTATTTCATCATCCTGGTTTGGGAGTATGGTCCTCGGATATCCTGGCTGGCATTTTGCGTACTTATTTTTGCTATTGCTGTGGTGTATGTTTGGCGCCTTCGCGGCGGTATTTGGCGTGATCCAGAGCGATTGAAGCTGGTAATGGCCGAGTAGATGGCCCCTTTAGGTTGCAGATATTTCCCATAGAAGATAGCCTCTCTGGATACCCCCAAAAGCTCCGAAAAGAGAGGCGATATGAACAAGATAAGAAAGCGTGTAATGACCGCAATCACGGCATTAACCGTGATCCTATTCGGTGGCACTGCCGTGCTTTCCCAATCACAATATCCTGCGAACCTTCTCGAGCAGAAAGGTAATTTCTCAGCCGGTGCAGCCCGTGCGTTGGGACAGTCATTTCGTGGTGTCGCTACCTCTGACGGCATTATCGAAGGTTTGTATCCAATTAAATCTACGGGTGTTTCTACAGCCCCAATTCGTGAAGCGGCTGATGATTTTTTAGCGACTTTGAGCACAGCAGATCTTTCCCGAACTCATTTTGCAATTAACGACCCAGAGTGGCGTGATTGGTCCAATGTGGACGTCGGCATATTTGCGCGGCGTGGCATGAGTTTTGAAGACATGAACGACACGCAAAAAGACGCAGCCTGGGATTTATTGCGTGTTGCGCTGAGTACTGAAGGATTGGAACAAACTCAAAACATCATAAAGACAGAACAAACATTATTCGAGATTAATGGAGAACCGATTCGATATGGAGTGGACAAGTACTACGTCACCATGATGGGTATTCCTTCTGCCGATGGCCCTTGGGGTTTTCAACTAGATGGCCATCATCTCGTCATTAACTATTTTGTATTGGGTGATCAGGTTGTAATGACACCAGCTTTTTGGGGTGGAGAACCTGTTTACGCGGATTCAGGCATGTACGAAGGCAACCATATTTTGCAGGAAGAACAGAATACCGGCTTGGAGCTCATGCAGTCTTTAAATAGTTTGCAACAAGAGGTAGCAACAATTGATCCTAACAAGGTACGTAACAATCAAATTGCTGCCGCAAACCAGGATAATTTGACTTTGGACCATGAAGGTATAAAAGGCAGCGAGTTAGACAGTCAGCAAAAACTTAAACTACTAAACGTCATTCGCTCATTTGTAGGGGCACTGCGTGATCCTCATGCTGAAGTAACCATGGAAGAGATCGGTGCTCATATTGATGACACTTATTTCGCTTGGATAGGCGGCACTGATGATGACGCCATTTTTTATTATCGCGTGCACAGTCCTGTAGTGCTCATCGAATTCGATCATCAAGGGCCAGTTGGAACATTACACAAGAATGAGCCTGGTGTACCTACCAGGGATCATATTCACACCATAATACGGACACCGAATGGAAACGATTACGGCAAAGATTTATTGGCACAACATTTAGCGGAGGCGCATTAGATTATAGAGGGGATGCTGTTTATGTAATGGCGGTATCTTATTAGTTTGATAATTCCTTTTTCATTCTGAGTGGTGTAGACGAATATATCGCATCCGATTTGAAAGGCAAATTAGGAGAAACCATTGTCAATCCATCATTTCTGGAAGACGCCAAGTTCATCCTCTATGTTAGTGCCTTTAAGTCACTGAGCGAACGAACCAATCCTGATGTAGATGACATGACGGTGTTTCTCAGCTTTCGAAGCGATAGATACGGAAACGCCTACGCTATTGTTGCGCAACAATCGTTACATTTCGGTCTTATACGCACGGGACCAGCGATCGCCGAGTTTCATGGTATGAATACGATGGTATTTGAATATCTGGACGAAGCTGAAGTTTGGTTCGATTCCGGACAAACAATTTAATTAGAGAAAGCGACTTATAAAAATGAAATCAGTGTTAATTCAATCTGCTGCTCTGTCATTGGTATTGTCCAATGGCTTTGTTGCCGCGCAATCAACTAATCCCTTTGGTATTCCAACGGAAGAATCTTCCACTCCCACCGCACACATCGTGGCCGCGCCAGGATCCCGCGCTCAAGGTTGGTTGAGCCAGGGCCGTTCTGAAGTCATCGCACGTCATGGCATTGTTGCAACCAGCGATACTTTGGCTGCGCAGGCCGGGTTAGAAATTTTGCAAAATGGTGGCAACGCTATCGATGCAGCAGTCGCTGCTGGTGCAGTACTGGATGTGACCTCGCAAAACGACACGGGCATTGCAGGAGATTTGTTCGCACTAATATATGTAGCAGCTGAAGGTAAACTCTATGCTCTGAATTCTGCTGGTTGGGCGCCTGCCGGTTGGACTCCTGAATTTTTCAAAGATGATCTTGGGCTAGATAGAGTTCCCAGCTCAGGGGTTAATGCCGCTACCGTACCCGGTGCCATTTCCGGCTACGAGGCTATGTTAGAAAGATTCGGTACCATGGGATTCGAAGAAACTTTTGATCGAGCAGTCCAAATTGCTGAAGAAGGCTGGGGCCAAGGGGAGCGTCGCCATAGCGATCTAAGCTCTGCAGAACCTCGACTCTTGAATGACGATTATTCGTCCGGAGTATTTCTGGAAGACGGAAAAGTGCCTCCTTTATATAGCATTATTCGCAACCCAGATTTAGCAGATGCTTTGCGTCTTATTCAGGACCAGGGTCGCGATGCGTTTTACAAAGGCCCGATCGCTGATGCAATTGTTGCTCGAGTTCAGGCAGGCGGCGGAGTAATGACACATGCCGACCTTGCTGAGTTTGAATCGGAATGGGTTGAGCCAATCTCAACTAACTACCACGGCTACGATATTTTTCAGCTGCCTCCTCCTGGACAGGGTTGGGCTACTCTAGCGCTGTTAAATATTTTAGAAGTTTGCGCTCCGGTTCATGATTTAAACCTTGCGGCCTTGGGCCCGTCCAATCCTGATTACTGGCACTTCATGGTGGAGGCGAAGAAGCTAGCTTATTCAGACCTTCAGGCTTATAACGGGGACCCGCTCTTCGTTGATGTTCCCGTAGACAAGTTGTTAGACAAATCCTATGCCGCCACCTTGTGTGATCGTATAGACATGAATAAAGCATCGCAGCCTTCGGTTAAAGGTGGTCTTGATGGTGGAACGATTTACCTCACCACAGCTGATCGCTGGGGAAACATGGTTTCGTTTATTCACAGTATTTTTTCTGTGTACGGTTCTGCAGTCGCAATTCCACCTTATGGAATGATTCTGCATAACAGAGGTGTGGCGTTTTCTCTTGAAGAAGATTCACCTAATGTTGTCGCTCCGAGAAAGAGACCGTTCCATACCATTATTGCTGGATTTGTTATGCAGAATGGCGAGCCTTTAATGACCTTTGGCAACATGGGGGGTTCGGTTCAGCCGGAAACTCATGCCCAACATATGGTTAACGTGATCGATCACGGTATGAATATTCAGATGACGACTGACGTTGCACGATTTACCCATAGTCAAAACAGTAATCGTTTATCGCTGGAGCACAGTCTATACAATTTAGTAGGCCGTGCCCTCGAAGCGAAAGGTCATGATGTGCGTCCAGTAAACGGTGGTTCAGTTGGTGGTTACCAGGGAATCTTGTTCACCAAAGATTCCAATTTGCCAGAACCAGTGTTTAATCAGCAGAGTATCGATGAAGATCATCCTGTTAATGGTATTTATCGAGCTGGCTCCGATCATCGCAAGGATGGCGGCGCGGTTGGCTGGTAGTAATGGGGAATTACTGTGAATAAACATAGGGAATGTGTCGTTTGCTTGGAAAATGCGAGCTTAAAAAATTCCTGAAACATCGCCATTTCTCGCCCGAAATTTTAAGCGACCGAGTAAAAGTATTGGGAAATACTTTTGAGAAGGAGTAGGTAGAAAATGGAAATGATTTCAGAGCAGCGAATTCCTGCTTCACTAGATGAAGTCTGGACTGCGCTAAATAACACGGAAATTCTTAAACAGGCCATGCCGGGCTGTGAGAGCTTCGATGCAGTGGAAGAGAACAAATTCGAAGCAAAGATTACCGCTAAAGTCGGGCCAGTAAAGGCCAAATTCAAATTTAATGTAGAAATGACAGACATCGATGCCCCCAATGGCTACACAATCATGGGAGAGGGGCAGGGTGGCGTCGCCGGATTTGCCAAAGGTTCTGCTAAAGTTGATCTAACTGAGGACGGAACTGACACAATTCTTGCCTACAATGTTCAGGCCAATGTCGGTGGTAAGCTCGCCCAGCTTGGGGCGAGATTAATTGATGGTGCAGCGAAGAAAATGGCCGACGAATTTTTCGGTAATTTCAATGAGTTGCTGAGTGATAATGATTCCGCTTGACCTCTGACTGCCAATCTCTGAAACTGACCGGCCCGCTTGAGTTAATCAAGTTATAAGAAAGAAGTAGTGGCACTTCACGTGCCCAAAAAATGAAGGGAGATAGATCATGCAAACCTTTCAATGAATGTTAACGGAGAGTCAATAAGTGGTGAGGTGGAAGACCGCATGCTGCTCGTTGAATTCCTGCGAGAACACTTACGACTGACTGGTACCCATGTGGGTTGCGATACGAGTCAATGTGGAGCCTGTGTTGTGCACGTGAATGGTGTGTCAGTTAAGTCCTGCACAACGTTGGCTGTGCAAGCCGAGGGTGGAGACGTAACTACAATCGAAGGACTTGCTATTAATGGTGAGTTACATCCCATGCAACAAGCGTTTAAAGATAACCACGGCCTGCAATGTGGTTTTTGTACGCCGGGTATGGTGATGAGTGCAATCGATATTGTTAACCGCAACGGAAGCGATGTTGACGAAGCAACAGTGCGTAAGGAATTAGAAGGTAATATCTGTCGCTGTACTGGTTATCACAATATTGTGAAAGCCGTTCACGCTGGCGCCAAGAATATGGGGGGCTAGCATATGGCTGAGAACGGAGTCGGCGCAAGTGTGCGTCGAAAAGAAGACTACCGATTCCTTACCGGAAAAGGGAGTTATACAGACGATTTGAATGTGGTTGGCCAAACTCACGCCTACTTTGTGCGTTCACCTCACGCTCATGCCACTATCAACAGTATCGATACTGCAGCAGCTGCAGCAGCTGATGGAGTTGTTGCAGTATTGACCGGAGACGACCTGGCTGCCGATGGCATTGGTCCATTGATTTGCGGCGTCAATGTTACTAGCGATGATGGGGAACCACATCGTGCGCCGGTTCATTCAGCATTAGCTCAGGGTAAAGTAAATTATGTTGGCGATCATGTTGCTGTGGTTATTGCTGAAACTCTTGCCGAGGCAAAAGATGCAGCAGAAAAAGTAGAAGTGGATTACGGTATTCTCCCTGCCGTAACCGATACTGCAACAGCGGCCGATGATGACCAACAACAAATTCATGAGGTTGCACCAAATAATCAGTGTTATAACTGGCCGTTCGGTGATAAAGCAGCTGTTGATGCAGCTTTCGAATCAGCACACAAAGTTTCTTCTCTGGATTTGGTAAACAATCGCATGGTCACCAATCCAATGGAACCCCGTGCTGCTGCCGGGGAATACAACTCCGGCACTGAAGAAATCACATTACATTTAACGACACAAAATCCACATGTGCATCGTCTAGTAATGTCTGCATTTAATCAGTTGGCACCGGAGCACAAACTTCGCGTGGTTGGGCCGGATGTTGGTGGGGGTTTCGGGGTAAAGATTTTTCGTGTACTCCGAAGAGTTGGTTGTAGGCTGGGCCTGCCGTAAAGTAAATCGTCCGGTTAAATGGACTTCGGATAGGACTGAAGCGTTTTTAGCTGATGCCCACGGTCGTGATCATGTTGCCCATGCCGAAATGGCAATGGATAAAAACGGCAAGTTTCTGGCAATGCGGGTTAACACCACAGCAAATCTAGGTGCTTACCTGTCTACCTTTGCCACTATGGTACCGAGTTATCTCTATGCATTCTTGCTCGCGGGCCAATATTCAACACCCCTAATTTATTCCGAAGTTAAAGCGGTATTTACCAATACTGCTCCAGTAGACGCAGCGCGCGGTGCGGGCAGACCGGAAGCTACTTTTTTATTGGAGCGCTTAGTGGATGTTTGTGCTGAAGATATGGGATTGGATCCGGCTGAAATTCGCCGTCGCAATTTCATTCCTGTAGATGCATTTCCTTATCAAACTCCAGTTGTTCAGTGCTACGACTCGGGCGACTATAACGCTGCTTTAGACAAAGCATTGGCGTTGGCAGATTACGAAGGTTTTGCTGGCAGGGCTGAAGAAGCGAAGTCTCGAGGCAAGTGTCGCGGTATTGGTCTTTCTTCTTATGTAGAAGCTTGTGGTATTGCACCTTCTGCTGCAGTTGGCCAACTCGGTGCCGGCGTTGGGCTGTGGGAAAGCGCGCAGGTCCGATTTAATCCGACGGGTAACGTGCAGGTTTTCACGGGCACACATTCCCATGGGCAAGGTCATGAAACAACCTTTGCGCAATTGGTTACTGAGCAGCTCGGTGTGCCAATCGAAAATATCGAAGTGATTCATGGCGATACTTCCAAAACGCAATTCGGTATGGGTACTTACGGTTCCCGTTCACTTGCAGTTGGTGGAGTTGCTATCGCCAAAGCTTGTGAAAAGCTCATTGAAAAAGGTAAGAAGATTGCTGCCCACGCTTTGGAAGCAGCCGAAGGCGACATTGAGTTTGCTGATGGCAACTTCGCTATAGCTGGAACAGACAAAGCAATGAATATCGCTGAGGTGGCATTCAATGCTTATGTGCCTCATTCATATCCTGAAGGGTTGGAACCAGGCTTTGATGAAAATGCATTCTTCGATCCAATGAACTTTTCTTTTCCAGCGGGAACACATATCTGCGAAGTAGAAGTTGATCCTGATACGGGTGTAGTTGAGATCGTTAAGTATTCTGCGGTCGATGATTTCGGTAAGTTAATTAATCCAATGATTGTCGAGGGACAAGTCCATGGCGGCATCGTTCATGGAGTGGGTCAGGCACTTTTAGAAGGTTGCCAGTACGACAGTGATGGTCAATTAATAACTGCTTCTTATATGGATTACGCTATGCCCCGCGCTGACAACGTGCCTAGTTTCGATGTGGACTATGCGCCAACCAATCCTCCGCATAATCCCTTAGGTGTTAAAGGATGCGGAGAGGCAGGTGCCATTGGAGCACCACCTGCAGTTATCAATGCGATCAGTAATGCGTTGGGTATTAAACATATAGACATGCCAGCGACTCCGGAAAATGTGTGGCGTGCTGCGCAAACGGCAACTAGCTGAGGAGTCAGGAGAGAGTTATGTACAATTTTTCTTATCAAAAAGTATCCAGCATTGCCGATGCGGTTGATGCAATTCAAAAAGCAGAAGATGGCAAATTCGTTGCCGGCGGTCAAACCATGTTGCCAACCATGAAGCATCGCCTTGCCAGTCCAAGCGATGTAATTGATTTGGGCGGTATTGATGAACTAAAAGGGATAAGTGTTGACGGAGATACAGTAACGATTGGCGCAATGACCACTCACGCCGAAGTAGCAGCATCAAGTGATGTGCAGGGAGCAATTCCTGCTCTTGCGAATCTGGCTGGCAATATTGGTGATCCGGCGGTGCGTAATCGAGGAACTCTCGGAGGGTCCATTGCCAATAATGATCCTGCTGCTGATTATCCGGCTGCGGTTATCGGGTTGGGTGCAACAGTCAAAACCAACAAGCGCGAAATCTCTGGTGATGAGTTTTTCACTGGCATGTTTGAAACTGCCTTAGAAGACGACGAAGTAATAACTGCAGTTTTGTTTCCGAAAGCTGATGCCTCTGCCTATATGAAATTTGAGAATCCTGCCTCACGCTATGCCATTGTTGGTGTATTTGTTGCCAGTTCAGGGGGTGCCGTGAAAGTGGGGGTTACCGGCGCTACTGCTTGCGCGCATCGCGGCATGCGTTTGGAAGAAGCTCTTAATGGAAATTTTACTGCGGACGCTGTAGATGGAGTTGAAATTCCCATTGAGAAAATGAACTCCGATATTCATGCCAGCGCTGAGTACCGTGCACATCTGGTTAAAGTTATGACCAAACGAGCGGTGGAGGCTTGCTCATAAAAAATGAGTACGGCAATACCTGCAAATATCGATGATATATTGGCGCTGCTTAGCAATTCGGATTACATTGCCGATCGCTCATTAGCGACTACCTTGTTTTTGTCTTTGAAAATGGGCAAACCTCTTTTTCTCGAAGGAGAGGCAGGTGTCGGTAAAACAGAAATTGCAAAAGTTCTTTCTTCCGCATTGAATAGAAAGCTGGTTCGTTTGCAATGCTATGAAGGTTTGGATGTTGCTTCTGCCGTATACGAGTGGAATTACTCTAGGCAGATGATTGAAATTCGCCTTTCGGAAGCTGCTGGCTCCGTTGATAAAGAAAATCTCTCTGAAAACGTTTTCTCAAAAGAGTTTCTTATCGAAAGACCATTAATGCAGGCACTTAAATCCGATGGTGCAGGGTCACCAGTACTTTTAATAGATGAATTGGATCGTACTGACGAGCCGTTCGAGGCATTTCTGTTAGAAGTGTTATCGGATTTTCAGATTACCATTCCGGAAATAGGAACGATTAAAGCAGAAGAGCCGCCAATAGTAATCATCACTTCTAATCGAACTCGAGAAATTCACGATGCATTAAAACGTCGCTGTCTTTACCACTGGGTAGACTATCCAAGTGCGGAGCGCGAGCTCGAAATTGTCACCACAAAGTTACCTGGAATAGATAAAGAACTCAGCGCGCAGCTTGTAGCTTTCGTACAAAAACTACGCGACGAAGACTTGTTTAAATTACCTGGTGTTGCAGAAACACTCGATTGGGCCGATGCCCTCACTCAATTAGACAAAGTAACCCTGGATAGTGAAGCTATCGATAACACTCTCGGAACACTTCTTAAATATCAGGATGATATTGCTAAGATTCACGGCAGTGAAGCAGCGCAAATCCTGGAACAAGTGAAAGCGGAACTCGCTGAAGCGTCTTAATGGTTCAAGCACCGATTGAAGGTCGAATCGCGGAAAACATAATGTATTTCGCACGACTCGTGCGCTCGGTCGGATTAGCAGTAGGGCCGGGCAAGGTTCTAGATGCAATAAAAGCAGTAGAACTCGTTGGCATCGGTTCCCAAGATGATCTCTATTGGGTTTTATTCTCGCTATTTGTCAATCGCTATGATCAACGAGAATTATTCGACCAGGCATTTCATATTTTCTGGCGAAACCCCCGCATAATGGAGAGGATGATGGGGGCTATGTTGCCGACTGTTCGCATAGAACAAGACGACTTACAGGAGATGTCCCGCCGCCTGAGTGAAGCGATGGCTACGGGAAATGAATACTCGAAACCGAATCGGGATTCGGAGCAAATAGAATTCGATGCAAGTTTTACATTTTCGGATAACGAGGTTTTACAAGACAAAGATTTCGAAGATATGTCTGCAAAAGAAATCGCACAGGCTAAAAAAGCGATTGAGCAACTTCGTCTGCCAATAATGAATGTTTCAACTCGCAGGTTTCAACGTAGTGGAACTAAACGGCAAGTTGATATGCGCACTACTCTGCGGGCCCCGCTTCGTTCCCTGGATTCTATACCGCTCAGATTTAAGAAACCAAAACTACGCCATCCTCCTCTCGTCATGCTGTGTGATATTTCTGGATCCATGAGTCAGTACAGCAGAATGTTTTTGCATTTCATGCACGCCATTACCAATGATCGAGATCGTACGCATTGTTTCGTGTTTGGTACACGTTTAACGAATATTTCACGTCATCTTAAACATAGAGATATTGATCTTTCATTAGATAAGTCTTCCGGCGCAGTTAAAGACTGGTCCGGAGGTACTCGAATAGGATCTTGTCTGAAAGAATTCAATAATTTTTGGTCGCGCCGGGTTTTGGCACAAGGAGCGGTTTGTATTTTGATTACAGATGGACTGGACCGAGAAGAGGCTAAAGGATTGGAAAAAGAAATGGATCGCCTATCTAAATCTACTCGACGCTTAATTTGGTTAAATCCTTTATTGCGTTATGAGGGATTTGAACCAAAGGCAAAAGGAATAAAAGCCATTTTGCCCTACGTTGATGATTTTAAGACCGTGCATAATCTTCAAAGTCTTATGGACTTATCTGAAGTGCTTTCCCAAGCCGCAGAAGAAATTCACTATCCTTTAAGCGCTTAATATGAACAGAGAACTAGGAAGAAAAAGCTATTGGATTGTTGCAGTCTATTTGTTGCTGTTGGCTTTAATCATTCCATGGTACTGGCCAGCAGATGAAGCAAGAATTTTGTTTGGATTCCCAATCTGGATTCTAGCCAGTCTTGGAGCATTGTTTTTAACTTCCTGTTTCACAGCCTGGTTGTGTTTTCGTAATAAAGGAAGTGCAGATTGACTAGCGTGCTTCCATTTGGTCCAGGTGCCTGGCTGTTCTTTACTTTCTACCTGAGTACATTATTACTACTTGGTTGGTTGGGACGTAAAGCACGCAAAGAAGATTCTATGCAGGATTTTTATCTCGCTGGTAGAGGATTCGGTTTCTTTGTCTTGTTCCTCACGCTTTATGCCACACAATACAGTGGCAATACTGTATTCGGGGTTACTGGCGCAACCTACAGAATAGGTTTTCCATGGCTCATAGCAGTGCACTACATGCTGGCCATCGTGGTTTTCTTCCAGGTATTTGCTTTCAAACTACAACCACTGGCTCAGCAGCGAGGATACGTTACTCCAGTTGACTACATCAGAGATAGATTCGGCTCCCGCATCCTGGCAACAATTGCTTCGATTGTAATGATTGTGGCCCTTAGTAATTACCTCTTGGCGCAACTCATGACCATGGGTCGAGCCTTGCAGGGTCTTGCCGGTCCAGCGGGGGATATCGCTTATAACTACGGCGTTGTTGGTCTCGCGCTAATCATGGTGGTTTATGGAACCTTGGGTGGATTGCGGGCTATAGCCTGGACTGATGTGATTCAAGGTTGTGTGTTGTTTGTCGGTTTTATGGTGTTAATGCTGCTAATGCTTTATCAGTTTGGTCCAATCTCTGCTGCTACAGAAGTTATTGCTCAAACTTCCGAACCTGAAAAAATAATTAGGCCTGATGCTTCCATGCAAAGAGAATGGCTGAGTTACATTTTGCTTGTTGGAATAGGGGGTGCGCTTTATCCCCAGGCAATACAGCGCATCTACTCAGCGAAGTCAATTGGCACGCTTAAACAAAGTTTCGCAACCATGGCGTTCATGCCGTTCTTTTCAGTTTTGATCGCTTTTATTGTTGGAATCTACGCGCTGGCTTACGTGCCGGGGCTTGAAGGTGCCGACGCCGATCAGGCTATGTCCAGCATATTACGCATAATCCAGGAACAGTCGATTCTCGGTTATGCGCTTGTCGTGCTTATCTTCAGCGCAGTATTAGCGGCGTTAATGTCCACAGCAGATTCGGCTATGCTTTCTATTTCGTCTATGTTTATTAAAGACATTTACGCTGTACATTTTCGACCTAGTGCAACGGAATCTGAATTAACGAAGATGGGCAAACGGTGTTCGTGGATTATAGTAGGGGCGCTTACCATGCTCGCAATAATTCTTAAGGAACAGACTTCGTTAATTGGATTGCTGGATCGTAAATTTGATCTGTTAGTGCAGATCGCTCCAGCATTTATGGTAGGTATTCGCTGGATGGGCTTACGTACGGGCCCGGTTTTAATTGGCTTGGTTGTAGGATTGGCTATCGCTTTGTCACTTGCCTTCGGGCCATTCGATTTCATAGTCGAAGGCAAGGTGTGGGGCTTCCATCCAGGAATTTATGGACTTGTTGTTAATTTATCTATCGCAGTTTTTGGGTCGCTTTGGTTGGCAAAACAGGGAGGTGCCGATAACACGACAAGTTTTATTGCGACGTCGAATAAATAAATTATCTAGGCACATCTGCGATTCTTTGCCAAAGTGCAAAAATACAGTTGGGCTGGCTTGTCAGGACCAGTGTTTACCTTTGTAAGAGATGGGAGCAAGATCGAAGTCGAAATTTTCGAGATACGACTTCGCTATATCTTTCGGGTTTTCCGGCCTAAAGAAGAAACTGCCAAAACTAGTTGTTTTCCCATTTCAATTCATCTTCGAAGTCCTGCTTATTTCAGATCATTCCAATTAAGGATCGCGTTATAAACAAAGGCATGGTCATGGTGGTTGACGTGACGATGCATAGGATTCCAGCTCAGTATTACGACATGGCCATCATCTAGTGCTTTGCTAACGATTGCTGGTTGGCCGTCGATGATATTAGCGCCTTGCACTATGCCTCCAGATAAAACCAATGGTGGGTAAGGACCATCGCTTTCTACTTCGGCGTCTTCATCCCAGTGCTTAGTACCAAACTGTAACGGCGCATACTTTCGATCGCGATCTGGCACAGTAAATACTGGTCCATTTCCGCGGAATACATGGGAAATTTTGTCATAGCCATATACAAGGGGTGAGCTGTGATCGGTGATTTTTACCGTCATGACCGAACCGGGAGTGTTCATTCCACCGGGGCCGCGTTTGTTAACACCACGAATAATTCCTGAGTCTGTGGCGATAACTCCGGCAGAACCTAATGTTACGAGAGTGCCACCCTGACGAATGAATTCTTCGAAAGCAGCCATACCCTCGAATCCGATTCCGCCAGTAATGTCGGAAAGGAGCTGAGTATTGGCCGATGTTCGGCGTCTCGCTGGTAGTTTCATAAGGAAGTGGAGACCATTTCGGGTCTATACCACCTATGATCTGTGATAGTTGGGTCCCTGAACTCATATGAGGAATTAGAATCACATCAAACTCTCTTTGTAGGTTACCGCGGCGCGCACGATCTTTCGAAAAAAGTGTGTATGGAACTTCTGCTTGGTCAAGACTATAGCGAACCCAGCCTGCGTTTTGGGTCGAAGTCCAACTCTGAAAAACACCTAAGCGGGGTAAATCTAATTCATGAGTGGCAACATCAGGCATACTGGTAATATTTGCGACCGGCAGATTTGTGTTAGCAACACTTCCGCAACTCTTTCGCGGTTCCCAGAGCTTAAATCACCAACATCTATAACCATGCTGCCAGCAGGAAACTCATTTTCACCGTTTGCAAATACTTCTTCTGTTACTAATACTTCGAATTTCCTAAAGCAAATCGAGTTGGGCCAAATTCTCGTTGAGCACGATTGCTAACAACCCAAATCGAACCTTCAGCAGGAACTTCGGTTTCAGGTATGAATATTTTGCCTTCGCGAAAACGCCGAGATGCATGAACCCAAATGTTGGGATCATCTATTGGCACTAAATCTACGCCGTAGATATAACCAAAAGTCCACGACACATCGTCATAAGGTGGCACCTCTACGTCACTTGGAAAATCTTGTCTCTCCAAAAGAGTTTTTGCCAGCGGTCCATAGGGTTGGTTGAGATTAATCAGAATATCGCCGGCCTTTACTTCCACGTCGCCGAATGTGCGAGTTGTGTTTGAGCGTTGCATCTCAATTGCATGACGATGCAGAGCACCTACTAGATAATTGGCTGAATTGGGATCACTTTGTTCTTGAGGAATCAAGAAAGCATACGGCGCCTCTTCTTCGCTTTTCAATAAGGCTTCCACCCCTTTTTGATAATAGTTAGACAAAAACATATTTTTGTTTTGCGCCACCATCTCCAAAGAAGCGATTACACCGCTCTGCATAAAATTTGTATTGTTGCGCATAGACCAGGTAAGTTTTTTTGGCGGTGGTGCAGCACGATACCAAGTGCGATCGATTACCGGATCACCAGCATAAGTTGAGTTGCTTAGATCACGCTCCATGGTTTCGGCGCTACCATTACCAAAAGTCTCATAGAAGCGCCCCATGCCATTATGATTATTGGTTACCCACAACATATAGCCTGGATACCAACCGGTATAAAAGCCCCAGGTCCAGACACCTTCGAGGCCTAATCCGCTTAGCCTGGAAATTTCGTAGTTCGCTAAGAGCTGCCATTCACCAATGGTGATGGGGCTAACGCCTTCGTTGTAAGGCCCGGTGCCACCGGCCACATAGAGCAGGGGAACTGACTCATGTAGGTCGAGCGAGACTGTAGGTTTGTACTCATAAACACCATTGTTATAGTTAAGTGTTATCGGCTGTGTAATAGAGATGCCATCACGGTTATTGTCATGCCGAGTGTAGTGACCCCAAAACGGCACACCGCTTGGAGGTCTGTCATAGTAGTTGGTATGCCCGGCAATATTTGAGCGATACCAGTCAACTTGGCGAGCGCGACCATCGACATCCAATACGGGAGTTATTAGCGTGATCACATTCTCGCGAATATTGCCGAAAGGCTCTCTAGTTTCCACCTGCTAGTCGATAAGCTAACTCCATCACCATTTCTGGCGGGCCAAGTTCCGGCGAATGCAGGCCGGCAGTCATCCAGAAAATAGGTAGGGCATCTTCAATGATTTCATTTGCAGTAGGGCGATTGAGATTACGTGGATCAGATAAGGTATTTAGATATCCCTTATAGGTTTCAATATTGGTGAGATTGTCAGCAGCTGAGATTGCGACCACCAACATGTCTCTACCTTCGAAGCTTTCTCCCAGAGGAAAAACTTCGACCCGATCCGATGCTTGAGCAAGCGTATTGAAGTAACTGTAGATTTCTTCAACTTGAGTTAATTCCCCTGGCGTGCCGATTGTGTAACCAAGAACATCTCGTGGGCTGGGTATGGAGTCATGTTCGGGTAATATTGCCACCCATTCGGTTAGAAAGTCGTTGTCTGTAGTTGCAGAAAAGATTGCATTGGTAGCAACCTCATCGATCTCTAGGGTTCCGACTTGGCTCTGAGCTGCCAGTTTACTGCTAATACAAAAAAAACAGGCAAAAGCTAATGGCAGAGAGTTTTTTCTGATCATCTTTAGGTCCTTCGCGTTTTAGAGAGATACGAACAAAATACGGTTTCTATCGACTTAGTTAAATTTTTAATTCTTTAAAGCCGCTAGGGCAGTAAGGTCTCTCGATCTACCCATGACCCCCTTAACATAACCTGGTCGATCTGGAGTGTATTGCGGATGTTGATTAATGGGTTAGCATCTAAGACTAAAAGGTCTGCGCTCATACCTTTTGTTAGCGTGCCAAATTCAGCAGCGTTAACTGGGGGTAATCTGCTTGCTCCTATAGAAGTTGCCGCCATGATTGCCTCCATCGGCGTTAGACCTGCTTCAACGTATAGCTCTAATTCATGATGGGTTCCCCAACCCATGGGAACGCTTGGGGTCCGCTATCGGTTCCTAATGGCACTTTGATTCCGGCATCGAAAAGTGTTTTCACGAAATCTTGTACCTGACGAAAAGCGGCCTTCCTTTCTTGAAAGTTGTTAGCTTCAATAATAGATGCACGCACTGCTGGGTCACTATATCTTTCCAGAGCGCTAGGGTTGAATACAAAAGCGCAATACTTCATCATCTAATAACTCCGGATTTTCCGCAAAGTGCCAATTATTTTGAATAATCGAAAGTGTGGGGGTAAAGGCGCAGTTATTTTGTAAGCACATATCGAGAAAGCGTTGGCTGGGTGCTGGGTTGTCAACTGGCGCACCTGCTCCCGGGCCGAAAGTCAAAACAGTACTGTGCAAGAATTCATTCATGCCTGCTTCTAGCAGTTGAATGCCGTCGGCTTCCTCATCGATATGCGCTACTGGAATTAGTCCGTTTCTAATTGACTCATCGATAATGGCTGAACGAATCTCAGCTGGTATCTTTAAGCCAGCTTCGTCAACTTCATTGACCCACATCTTTGTGAAATGCACACCTAGAGCCGCTTGCTCTCTGACATTTTGGCGAGCTTCTTCGGGTGTTGTCGGGGTATTAGGAAAACTTGAATTAAAGCCTCCTGGATAAGAAAACCCCAAACCGGCCGGGAAAAGCGCGGGGTAGGTCAGGTCTACCTGCGTGTGCCTCAAGCATGAGCGAAACTTTATCCGGTGTATCGCTACCAATACTTCTTGTTGTGGTAACCCCATAATAAAGTTGATTCTTTAATGCTTGTTCTGAAGCGGTAACTGGCCCACCATAATGAGCATGTAGATCCACCAATCCAGGGATAATTGTCTTGCCAGACAAATTGATGGTCTCGGTTCCTTCTGGGACATCAATACTTTGGCGTGAGCCAACCGCTTGGATTCTCCCTCGTCCGATTAATAATACGGAATCCGGAATAGGATCGTTACCAGTGCCATCGATTAATCGCGGACCCACCAGAGCGAGATCGATATTTTCATTCACGCTTACGGTTATTGCGGAATCACTACAGGAAAAAAGCAAACAAATAAAAATGCAGAGATAAAGGCGATTAAGTGATTTCATAGTGGATGCCCTGAATTATTAGCGGGTAAGGCTCGCGTAAGCACGATTAATAAGGCGAGCCGGATCACCCATCTGGTCATCCCAATTAGCAGTGGGGTCCGCAGCGAGAACTTCTTCGAGAGTCGCGCCTTGTCCAATTAAGACCATCATCTTGCCGCGAATCTCTGTAAGCATGGTGATGTATTCAGCCATGTCGTTGTAGGTGGCAACTGGTCCATGACCTGGAACGACTATTGTCTCTGGATTTATCTCAGCCAATACCGCTTCGCAAAAAGCAATCATGCCTTCCAGATCACCGCCATTATCAGCATCGATAAATGGATAACCAGAGTTGTTATACACATCGCCCATATGCACGATGTTTGAGTCACGGAAATAAACCGCAGTGTCACCCATTGTATGGGCAGGACCCGCATGAATTAGATCGATTTGTTCCCCATTGAAGTACATTTCCATCCGCGTTTCGTATGTGGCAATGGGCAGCCCGGCTGATTCGTACGGAGCCTGCTCAATAACTGCAGCAACAGTATTGATTGTGTTATGCCTGGTCATCATATCTCGGGAATGAGCATGGGATACGATCCAGGATCCCGCTTCCCCCAAAAGTGTGTTGCCGTCCGCATGGTCAAAATGCCAATGGGTATTAATAGTGAAATCTACGTCACCGCCGCCGAGGGAATTAATCGTCGATTGATACTTGGGTACCATGTCGGGAAATTGCGAATCTACAATTAGCACACCTTGGTCACCAATTGATGCAAGAATGTTTCCACCCCGACCAAGGAGCACATACTTCCCATCGCCAACAGCTTCGCTAGTGATTTGAACATCCTGTTGACTTTGAACCACAAAAGGGAAGCCCAATAGAAGAACTATCGCGGCTAAAATCCCTGGTATGTAATCGGGAATTCTGATCTTACCAATCTGGTAATGCGAAATTTTGCTCTTTTTCATTTTTTATGCCCTCTGGTTTCTCTAATTTTGCATTCAGAAAACAAACAACTTCTTCCGTCATTCGATTGGCGACAGGAAATTATCACTTCAGTCAGGAAGTGCCCAGGCAAACAATCGTGGGGACGGTTCTGTTAATACTGCTACCACTATGTATTGTTTGTTATCGTGTTGATAAGTCATGGGCGCAGCAATGGCTCGTGCAGGCATTATAATAGCGCCTAACTCTTCACCTGTAGCTTTATCTCTAGCTACGAGTAAAGGTCCGTCTTGATAATTTTGAGCGTGTACTAACATTGATGGAGTTGCAAGAATTGGATTGCGCCCGCCGCCGCCTAAGGGGGGTAGTTCTAATCCTTCCACTGCGGGATTATTTTCGATATTCGGCGCGTGGTCTCCATTAGGTACCTGCCAGATTATCTCGCCTCGATTCATGTCGATTGCAGTAATCGTCGCATAAGGCGGTTTTAACAACGGCAGTCCTTGTGGGCCCCGAGTTCCACCATAAGAAATACGACGATAACGCAAGGTTGATTCGTCTGGGTTTGTTTCAACCACCACTGGCACCGATATTGAATCAGAAGAAGGGATATAGATGATGCCGGTGTCAGGATCTACGGCAGCACCCATCCAGTTCGCACCGCCACCTGCACTGGGTCTGAGAATTGTGCCCCTATTTCCCCCTGGCACTGAAACGCTGGGAGGAGTGAAGAGTGGGCCATAGGCATAGTTTTGCAATATTTCTTCAGCTTCGGTTCTGAGTTCAGGAGTGAAATCAATCAAGTCATCGATAGTTAATCCCTGTCTTTCGAATGCAGGGGGTTTGGTTGGGAAAGGTTGCGTAGGTGAAAGCCTTTCTCCAGGTATTACTGGTTCCTGAGGAACCGCTCTTTCTTCGATAACCCAAACGGGCTCGCCGGTTTCTCTGTCAAAAGTATAAACAAATCCCTGTTTAGTAATTTGAGCTAAAGCTTTTATTTCGCGACCCTCGACAGTGATATCAATTAGATTGGGCGCCGCTGGAGGATCATAGTCCCACAGGCCATGATGGATCATTTGAAAATGCCAACGCCGTTCCCCGGTTTGTGCATCCACAGCAACTACACTTTGACTGAATAAATTGTCGCCAGGTCGATTGCCGCCATAAAAATCGTCTGTGGGTGCATCGATAGGTAAGTAAACCAATCCGAGTTCCGGGTCGGCGCTCATCATCGACCACACACCGGAGTTACCAGTGCGGCGCCAGGATTCTTCTTCCCAGGTTTCGACGCCATACTCACCAGCAAGCGGAATCGTGTGAAAGTCCCAGGCATGTTCGCCGGTGCGAATGTTGTAACCACGCACCCACATGGGCGGCCGTTCGCGATTAATTGGTCGAGCCTGAGTAATAGAAGAAGTGACAACAATGTCACCAACAACAATAGGAGGAGAAACTACGCCAACTGGTTGCGCACCCGTCCAATCTAATACGTCGCGCTCGGCTCTGGGTAACCCAACGGATAAATCGATTTTGCCACCATTAAATGCTGAATCTGGGATTCCTGTTTTTGCATCAATTGAAATCAAATACCCGTCATTGAGTCCGGCGAGAATGCGTTCTTCATTGCCATCGGTCCAATAGGCCAGTCCGCGATTGTGGTACCCAATGTAATTAACAAATAGACCACCAACATAAACTTCAGGATTGTATGACCAGAGAGTTTCGCCGGTGGCAGGGTCGAGGGCAGCGATTTGATTTACCGCGGTAATAATGTAGAGCGTGCCATCAACCATCAAGGGGGTTCCCTGAAAATTATTTATTCGAACGCTTTCGTTGAATTCATGGATGGCATCCAAATCAAGATCCCCATCGATGGATGTCCAGGTCCAGGCGACTTCTAATTCTTCAAAGTTCTGAGGGGTAATTTGATTGAGAGGGGAGTATTTTGTGGAACCCGTGTCGCCACCATAACTGGGCCATTCGCCAGAACCAGTTCCGTATTGCGCGGAAACATTTACAGAAATTGAGAGCGCAGTGAATATTGCTGCTAGAGCTTTGCTACAAAACTTAAATGTGATTCTTGTTTTAGTAGTTCGCATGAAAAGATCCTCATTGAAAACTTTATGGCAGTGCGTAGCTCCTAACAATGTCTGTCGCAGTAATAACAACATACTGTTTACCATTGCTTCCTAGATAGGTCATAGGGTTTGCATTCCCGCGCCGATCCATGACGTCTTCCCAAATGATATCGCCACTGCTAGCGTCAAGCGCACGAAATCTATTGTCATCAGTAGCAGCAATGAACAATAAATTGCTGCCGGTAATAAGTGCTCCTGCGCGTCCGGGTCTGCCGGTTCTTTGTTTGTCTGCAGTGAGACCTTCCGTAATTCCTAAAGGAATTTGCCAGGCAATCTCGCCAGTACCGGTATCAACTGCGGTCAATCTTCCCCAGGGTGGTTTTTGGCATGGCATACTTCGGCCATTGAGACGGACATCGAAACCAGCTGGTCGTGGCCCACTTCTAACATAGGGGAGGTCAGATCCTGGCTCTGCATCTTGCATCCAGCCAAAGGTGCCAATATCGGCAGCGAATACATAAACATATCCATTTTGCGGATTGTTGGCTATTCCCCCCCAGTTGGGTCCGCCTGCTAATCCGGGAAACAACAAGGTAGTTTGGCCGCCGCTACCATCCGGACGATAAGTCCATGGAGAATAGGGTCCTTCGTTGTAAATGGTTCCAATGGATTGAATAAGTTCGTTGCAGGCTGCCGCGTGTTCCGCGCTGGTATCTTCTGCGGTAATTAAATCCACTGGATCGAAACTTACTCGCGCCATTGGAGGTGGGTTGTTCGGAATTGGTTGGGTCGCGAATGTTTCTTCTCCGGGCACTTCACTCTGAGCAACAGGAGTTTCTGTAACACCATAAACAGGTTCACCGGTTTCCCGGTTTAATACGAACAAATAACCGGACTTTGTAGTTACACCTAGCGCAGGAATTGTTTCGTTATTGTAATTAACGTCGAACAACGTAGGGGGAGCCGGAGGATCGTGATCCCATAGATCGTGATGAATGGTCTGAAAGTGCCAGTTGTATTCACCACTGTGAATGTTTACTGCAACTATTGAGTTAGCATAAAGGTTTGCGCCAGCACGATCACCGCCATAACCAAACGGAATTGGAGATGCGAGTGGAATATAAAGCTGATCTCTCTCTTCATCTACAGTGAAATAGAAAGGCCAGGCATTGGCGCCTAAACGTCCAACCCAACTATCGCCTTCCCAGGTATCGTGACCAGGTTCACCGGGTTGTGGAACAGAACTAAATTCCCAAAGTTTTGAACCATTAAGAGCACTAAATGCGCGGGCATTACCAATTCCTCCAATCGCGCCACGAGGAGTATTGGCGCCAACGACGATTACTCCTTCATAAACGAACGGCACGGATATATATGGAATACCCATGTTGACCATTCCAGATTCCCCAAACTCTCGATCTAATTCTCCGGTACCGGCATCGAGTGCTACCAGTCGATCAAAAGCGGTGTAAAAGATTCGCGGAGAAATTCCTCCCTGCCCGGGCCAGTATGAAACACCGCGACGTGAAGGCGCATTTAGCGGAACAGAATGACTCCAAAGCTCTTCGCCTGATAGCGGATCAATTGCTACAACTCTATCCACGGTCGGGAGATACATGACGCCATCCACTACGATGGGAGTAACTTGAGAATTTGGGTCTCGAGGAGTGTCTACTGCATCGTTGCGCAGAGAATAGGTCCAGGCAACTTGCAAATCATTAACATTGTCGGCAGTGATCTGATCGAGAGAAGAATATCCGGTACCGGCTATGTTGCCTCTATATAAAGGCCATTCGTCAGAGTTACTAGTAGCGGGATTATTAGCACCCTGTGAGCATGCGCCACTAACTAAGATAAGTGTGAGGGTAGTTGACCGAATAAAGCTGCTAGACGGGAGCATAGGCTCTCCTTTTATTTCTTAATTTTTCTTCCATTTATCGGGCTGTTACTGATTGTGCAGAAAGCAGAGCCGAATTGAAGAGTTTACGTGAAAATCTGGCTGGATTGTATTAAAGGGAGGTCAATAATCACGGCTAATTGTGGCTTGCAGAGGAGAATAAAAAATACGCTAGGAGCAGGCTTTCATATGTGTGGTTTACTCCCCAAATCGAGGCTTTTCAGAAGTGGGAAATTCAATCTCATGCCGGTATCGTGCGAAATTTCTGGGTAACGGAAAAGGGCAACCTACTTATTCATCAACGCAGTTCTAATCAGGTTGAAATAGCGAAGATTAATTAGCGATTTCGAACTCGATAAACTCCAAGCCATCTACACCGTCCTCGCTGTTTAGGCGGAAGTACACGTCGTATTCATTTGTATCTGGCGGTGAAACGTTTAGTAGGTTTACTCTGGGCAAATAAAGCAGTGAAGAATTAGCATCGAAAGCTGAGCTGTGTTGCCAAATAGCAGTGGAACCTGTTTGTTGAATAGCGCCAACAGTAAAAAACGAACTGCCTTCGGTTGGTGCATTTAGGTGTCCATCGTAAGTTTCATTGGCTCCCAATAATTGCAAAGATTGAAAATCGAGCTGGCCTGTTACCGCGTCGTATGAGTTTATACCGGTGACTCCAATATTGTTTGAGCGTTTGAAGGTCGGCAGCCCGGATTCTACAACTAAGTTGGGATCGTAGTTACAATCTGCCTCGTCACTCGCAGTTGCTAAACAAGTAAGTTCTAGATCAATCACTGAAGGCTGGTTCTCTCCGCTTACCCAATCGGTGAGTTCGTTCCAAGCCGCTAATCCCTCATCGATAGTAAATCCGCAATGGCTTGGACTTTCCGAGTCATCGACTACTGCAACAGTTAGTTGATCGCTGGATATTAATGTTTGTAATGCATATTGGTTTTGAACTCTTACCAAGCCATCGGGGGGAGGTGTGAATAGAAACTATTTTCGTATCACCAACATTGCCATTCGGTGTGTAGTTCGCGAGCAAGGATTCTAATGCTGAAGGCAAAGCGAAGTTTCTTAAAGCGGCCTGGTTAATTGATCCATCGTTATAATCGATACCAATATTGCTAAAAGGTATTGCGCCATCGAGTTGAGTTCATTATTAATTAGTCGAGGAATTTGAAAAACCGCATACCATAAATTGAGAGCCAGGAAAATAAGGATTTTCTGTACCAGAAGCTTCCAGTATTTCTTCGAGACGATCAGCTTCATCAGCATTGTTAAATTCCCAAACAAGGACTTCTAAGGCATCGTTTTCATCAATCAGAAGTCGCGAACTGATTCCGACACATTCATTCAGTGAATCAAGGTAATCTAATTCACCAAAAAGTAATTTGGGCCTCTCATACCAAGGCTTTGGCAATTCAGCACCCGGAACCGCATCACAAACCGCTTCATAGATTGATCTCAAATCATAGGCTTCAATCCAGTTTGCCGAGCCGGCTACTGCTCCGCATAGAAGGAGAGCGCCATCGGGATTAGGAACTAGATCTGACTCCAGATCGCGCATGGAAACAATCCCGCCAAGAGAGCCTCCAATAATGTAGAACTGATCAGGTGGTCCCTGACCTAGGCTCGATGCAATCGAAATAAATTCGTTGTACATCTCGCCATTAGAGATATGGGAATCGAATACCGCCCATCCAGTCTGACTGTAACTGGATGCAGCCATGGCATAACCCTGTTCCAGTATGTAGTCGCCATAGGGGCCTAGGCCCGGTTCGTCTTCAAATCACCGGTGTAAAAGCCATCCCAAAAAGGATTCAAAATATCTAGGAGGTCATTAGTTTCGAATCCGGTTAGAAAACTTTGAAACCCATGATTCCAAAATACCAATCCTCTCTCTGCAGTCCAGTTGGCAGGAATAACAATTGAGAAATAAGCACCACTTGCAGTTTCGCCATACCAAACCGGGTGACAGTCGCCATTCTCAGTTTGGTATTGACCCTCGTACAATTTTCCTGAGCAAGCGAAGTGTGCTGAGCAATATAAAAGGAAAAGTGCATTTAAGATAAAAAGCTTGAATGAAGTAAGGCGGGGGTACAAATTAATTATCCTGCAGACATATAAAAATGCTTTTGACTACAAAATAACGTCGGTTGGATTAACAAAAACTGAATAGTATCGAGCTAGATATCCATCATGCGATCAATGTCGCTATCCAGAACTGGTTTCTTGGTTACTAGGGAGACACCTATAAATAGAACCATCGAGGTGACAAAGGCTGCGAGTGGCCCGCTAACTCCGTAGGGAAAGGTGACCCCGGCTAGCTGCGTTACGAAGTTTATTAACAAGGCTGCACTAATTGCTGTTACGGCGCCCGCAACGGAAGCGCCCCTCCAGTTTTTAAACCTACTGCGACCACCGGAAAGATGCTTGCGGCGAAGGTTCCCCATCCGAATGCGCCGAGAATTGCCACTAACGTTGCGTCGCGGTAATGGGAATACAAGGCAAAGCTGGCAGCAACTATTGCAAGAATTATAGTCACGACTCGTGCCCAAAATAATTCGTTATCGATACTCTTGCCGCGAACCGACTTTGGAATGTCGTGAATAATTGCTGCCGTTCCTATATTTAAGAATGCATCGGAAGTAGACATGATGGCAGCAAACAATCCAGCGAATACAACGCCGGCTAATAATGGATTGGCAAAAACTGATAAGAAAACAGAAGCGGCATCATCAGGAAGAGCTAAAGGTGGAACAACACCGTCAATAACTGCGGCACGCATAACGATGCCAATGGAAATCCAAAGTAGTGCGGCCATGACGTAACCGAACAATGACATCGGCAGTATGGTGCGGTTGTCAGTCATTTCCTTGTTCATCATCATCTTGGTGATTAAATGTGGTTGTCCCGCCAAACCAAGACCAAACACAAAGAACCAACCGAGAGACGCCATCATACCTGCAGCCCCTAGGGCATTGCCGCCTCGCCATCGTCTGCAAGAATTATAGAAGTGGCCTCCTGCATTCCCCCATCAAAAACATTCATTGCAGTAAACAATATAAGCATGCCTGCCACTATCATGATGGCGCCTTGCACCACATCGGTGTATACCGAGGCAATAATACCGCCGGTCACGCAATAGAAAATCAAAACAGCAGATGAAATAACAACACAGGTAACCAAATTGATATTTGCAAAGGTATCAGTGCCCGAAAGTATGGCCTGCATCACTACTGCCATAGCGAGAATCTGAGTGGGGAGGTAGCCCATAACCCCAAGAACAATTGTTACGGCGATCATAAATCTTACGGACTCACTACCGTAGCGTGCGGCAACAACATCAGGGAGTGAAATGCAATCCCGCAGTTCCGCGATCATGCGAATGCGCTTGGCAACTAAGAAGAATCCGATGGCGTAAGCCGGTGGAAGAAATTACCACCATCCAGAAAGAGCTTACCCGATGGAGTAAACCAGTCCCGGACCGCCTACAAAACCAAAACCACTAAGTGTGCTGGAGAAGAGAGCCAGAGCAACTACAATTGGACCTAGGCCACGACCAGCGATGAAAAAATCGCTGGTGTTGCGGGTGCGACGCATTGCCCATAAGCCAGTGAGTACACAGAAAATCATGTAGACGACTACTGCGCCAACAATTATCTCTTGTCTGAAAGCTTCCATTTATTCCTGTTCCATTCGCTCAGCTTTTTCGGCCAAGAGTTCGTTGTATTTTTCCTCGTCTTCGGGTGTGTAAATATATTTTCTAAAACCAATGCTATAGATCAGAATTAGTGGTATTGCTCCTACCCACGTGCCGTAAGTTGCCCAGGCAGTCGCTGTTGGGAAACCAAGAAAATGGCCCGTTTCTTCAGTTTCGAGAAACTGTTGGTGGCCTGAATACATTTGCCAGGCAACCAGTAGCATAAAAATTAAGCTACCGCCCATATAAGCTATCAATTCGGTAGAGCGATAACGCTCCGATACGCCTAATAAAGAGAGAAGAACGATCTGCGCCAGCAGCAAACAATGGAAAGCGAAGCCAAGAGTTCCGATATGCTCCATGCGAGCGGCTCCATCACCACCAATTTGTAAACCTGCTATTTCGGGATGGGTTGCACCTCCGGAATTGGGAACATTCTCGGTCAGGATGATGGTGACTAGAATCGCAGCCATGAGAACGCCGACTACGAAGATTATATAAATCAACTTACTTCGCATTTTTTTCTCGTTATTGAAAAATTATTCGGCTAATTACTCAGTTTAAAAACATACAAGTGACCCCCTTCAGGGATCGCGATATCGCCTCCTACAAATCCAGAAAGCGTTTGGAAGTTACTGGAACCAATAGCGACATATGCTTCACCGTCTACCTCATAGGCTACTGGTTGGCTGCGTACCCCGCCTCCAAGTTTGGCACGCCAAACTTCTTCACCGGTTTCCGCATTCAGAGCGATAGCATGACCAGTTAAGCTTCCGGTAAATACAAGTCCGCCTTCAGTACTCAAGGTGCCAGCCATCATTGGTTGTGGATCAAGATAGCGCCAGCGCACTTCACCGGTTTGATAATCCATCGCAGTGATATGACCATAGGCTGCCTCTTCAGCCGCATCAACGGATATGGGAAAACCTCCCATGAACTGCAAGCCTTCAACATGAAAGGCAATCCCTTTTTGCATTAACTGACAGCTTTCAATTACCGGAACAAAAGCCAAACCCAAATCCGCATTTAAGGAACCAGAAGTTGATCCGTTCATGCCACCCATTACACCTGGACACACTCGGTAAGTGGGTTCCTCTACTGGTAACGCTTCGGGATTTATAACTGGCCTACCGCCGGGTTCCATTGCAGTTGCCCAGTTAAGTTGCTCCATGTAACTGGTAGCACGAATAAATTCGCCATTCTCTCTGTTTATGGCGTAGAAGAACCCATTTCTATTTGCTTGTACCAAGGCCTTAACTGTTTCGCCATCTACATCCATGTCAACCTGAAACAAATGGGTATTGCCGTCATAGTCCCAAACATCATGAGGAGTAAACTGGTAGTACCACAGTCTTTCGCCAGTATCCGGATCAATGGCCAACACGCTATCGGAGAATAAGTTATCACCTAGTCTGGCGTCGCCATTCCAATCTGGAGATGGATTTCCAGTTGTCCAATAGAGCATGTCTAACTCTGCATCATAAGCACCAATGGTCCAGGCAGGTGCGCCTCCAGTTTCGTTAGAAGTTCCAGACCAGGTTTCAGATCCGGGTTCACCAGCGGCTGGGACAGTGTAGTGACGCCACACCCTCTCTCCAGTATTAACGTTGTAGGCGTCGAAGAAACCACGCACACCATATTCACCGCCACCGATTCCGATAATAGCCATGTCTTTAACAATGAGTGGTGCAGAGGTGGCACTAAAGCCACGGTAGTATTCGATGATTTCAGAATTCCAGAGAATTTCACCGGATAGGCGATCGAAGGCCATAATGCGTGCATCCAGTGTTGCCATAAGAACTTTATCGCCAACTATGGCAACGCCCCGGTTGGCTGGACCACAGCAAAGCCGAAGATCTGCAGGTTGCGGATGATCATAACGCCAGAACAATTCGCCGCTCGTTGCATCTAGAGCAAATAATCTATTAAAGGAAGAAGTCACATACATGATGCCATCGTAGATAACGGGAGAAACAGCGAACTGGCCCAGAGTTCCAGTGGGGAAGCCCCAGGCGAAACGCAGGTCATTAACATTTTCAGGGGATAAGTTTTCTAGGGGACTATGACGCGCGTTGGAATAGTCGCCTCCATACTGCAACCACGCTTCAGGATTTGCGTTAATTGGTTGCGATAGTAAATCAACGGTTACATTACCGAGTCCATTGCCGATTGGATCTTCATTAATCCAATGGGTTTGGGTAATGGCAAGGCCTTCGCCGGGTTCCTGAATATCTACTGGTACTTCACCTTCTCGCATTTCCTCAGCGGGTTCTGGAGCTGGCGCCGCAGTCTGAGCTGCTGGTAGTGTGCCAGAATCTTCCTGACCGCAAGCAACCATAACTAGCGCCAAAAATCCGCTGAAGAATAGTTTTAGTGTTTTATCTATTGTTGATGGGCTCATTTCTGCTTTCCCCCTGTTGAATTCGTATTAGTTGGCATTTGAAATCTTTTATCAAATGCAACGGAATGGCAGAGCATAAACAGCCCAAGGCTAGGAGTCTAGCGGGGAGGAGAGCTAAATTCACATTCTTGACAAGTCATCTGCTAAGGTTCATGTTCTCAGGTTCGGTCAAAGGTCTGTTCGAAACCAAGAATAGCTGATAGAAGTAAAGAGAGGTCATAATGATTAGAAGAAAAAAGTCCGGCACAAGAATCTTAGTAAAAACCGGAATAGCAGGGCTAATTCTTGCTGTTCTATCCGCTGGTGCAATGGCACAGCGAGGATCGATGGCAGAATCAGGTAAGCCTGCTGCTCATGCTGGTCAACAGCCAATTAATAATTTGCCGAATCCCTATCTGACAGAGCGTAATTTTGGGTCTTTGCCAGATGGCCGTAGTTGGGGTTCTGTAAGTGCCATGAACGTTGATATCGATGGCGTACATATATGGGTAGGTGACCGTTGTGGGACCAATCAGTGTGCAACCACTCCAGATATCAATCCGATAGTGAAATTGGATCCTAATGGGAGGGTGGTTGCTCAGTTTGGCGCTGGCCAGATTCTTTGGCCCCATGGAATGGATGTTGATCGCGAAGGCAATATCTGGATCGCTGATGCTCGTGTGGCAAATGACAATGAAATTAGCCAAAATCCAGCTGCCGCGAACATCGGAAGCTCTGTTATGAAATTCAGTCCAGACGGAGAGCTCTTGATGACAATTGGCACTCCTGGTGAGGTTGGTGATCCGCCAACTCGTTTAACTGATCCAAACGATGTGCATATAGCTCCTAATGGCAGAATTTATATCGCTGAAACTCATGGTGCTCAATTTCAGGGTGAACCCGGGGCGGACACGAAAAGTCGTATCACCATGTGGGAGCCAGATGGCACATATATAGGGCACTTTGGTGAATACGGATGGGATGACGGTCAATTCCGCTCGCCCCATAGTTTAGCCATGGACTCACAGGGCCGATTATTCGTAGCAGACCGTGGCAATAACCGCATCCAGATTTTTACTCAAGACGGTGAGTGGTTAGATACTTGGTACCAGTTCAGTCGTATCTCTGGCCTTTACATTGATCCGACAAATGACATGTTGTATGCCATCGATTCTGAATCCGATGAAAACTATAACCCTGGTGGTTGGAGAAAAGGTCTGCGAGTTGGAAACGCACGCAATGGTGAGGTACTTTATTTCGTTCCAGAGCATATATGCACAGGAAGGGGTTTCTCTGGTATGGGCGGAATCGGGTGCATGGGTGAAGGAGTGACGGCAGACAAAGATGGAAATGTTTACGGCGGCGAAGTAGGTGTAATTCAAGGAGTGACTCGCTTCGTTCCTCGCTTGATCCCATAAATAGTTAGTAGATAAAAATCAAGCGGGCGTTGTCTTTAGACAGCGCCCGTTTTTTCTGCACATTTTATTAAGAGTTGTTATGAGTTCGCTATTTTCTCCACTTAATTTCAAACGCGGGCCTAGCATGAAAAATCGATTCATGCTTGCACCATTAACTAATTTGCAAAGCCATGAAGATGGCGAGCTATCCAATGAAGAATTTCATTGGTTAACCATGCGGGCTAAAGGCGGGTTCGG
The DNA here is from genome assembly GCA_019654215.1 of Gammaproteobacteria bacterium. GTDB lineage: Bacteria > Pseudomonadota > Gammaproteobacteria > Pseudomonadales > Pseudohongiellaceae > UBA9145. Next base: position 109,392 of record BPDI01000001.1, read on the forward strand.
ATTAACCATGACCTGTGCAGCTCATGTGCAGGAGATCGGTCAAGGCTTTCCGGGCCAGCTAGGTATTTTTGCAGACAAACATATCGAAGGATTAATCCGTCTCGCCGCTTCTATAAAAGAAGAAGACAGCGTTTCAATTTGTCAGCTTTATCATGGAGGCATGCGTGCGCCTAAAGATGTAACTGGTTATACACCCATCTGCCCCTCAGATAATGAAGAAACTGGTGCACGCGCACTTACTCAGAAAGAAGTTCAGCAAGTCATCGATGATTTCGTTGCTGCTGCCGTCCGTGCAGAAAAGGCTGGATTCGACGGTATTGAATTGCATGGAGCACATGGCTATTTGCTGTGCCAATTTTTCTCCAGTGAAATAAATCATCGCGATGATCAGCATGGTGGCAGCCTAGAAAATAGATCGAGAATTCTTTTTGAAATTATCGATGGCGTCCGCACTCAATGCCAAGAAGATTTCATGGTTGGAGTGCGTCTTTCATCAGAACGTTTTGGAATGAAACTCGATGACAGCGTAGCAATAGCACAACGATTGTGTGATGAAGGTAAAATTGATTTTCTCGATATGTCGTTGTGGAATGTGTTTAAAGACCCAATTGAAGAAGACAAGCAGGGGAAAAGCCTTCTCTCTTATTTCGTAGAAATCGACAGGAAAGATGTGCGTCTCGGAATCGCAGGCAAGATTCGTACTCCTGAAGAAGCGCAACGAGCTTTGGATAGTGGTGTCGATTGGATCATGTTGGGCAGGGCGGCAATCCTGCATCACGATTTCCCGAAATTAATGCAAGCAAACTCAGATTTTGAACCTGCTGAACTTCCGGTATCTCGAGAGTATTTGGCGCAGGAAGGTTTGTCAGAAAAGTTCATTGAGTACATGAATACCTGGAAAGGTTTTGTGGCTGAATAAAAGCAAGAATAGGCTCATAAATGGAACACCAGGAATGCTCAAGTACCTTATCTGAAATCGCCATTGCTTTGGCTGAATTCAAGGGCCCTGTCGCAGTAAGCAAAATTGATGTTTTTGGGCGGCGTATCGTATTGATTGCCGTTATTGTTTCGGTATTGAATATTATAAATCTGGCGTTAATGTTTCTGATTGGGTTGCCTGGTAAATAATAGTTGATCTCAATAATTTTGTTTTGTTATTGGTTAATGATATTCATACTTCAGACAAGCTCGCGGAAATAATTTAAAAGGGTCGCATTATTACTGTGCAAAAAATAAAAATCACAAACTGCTTGCTAGATTGGTATAGATGGTTTCAGAAACTCATCATGATGTGTGTACCTGTTGTTCTCTTTTCTTGCGCGACAATACCTAGAGACTTCGAAGGCAATTTTCTCGAAATCTCCATAAATGAACTACAAGTTGCCTACACAGAAAGAATTATCTCAGCAACAGATGTCGTACGTTATTATCAACGACGTATTGCAGAGATAGATCCACAATTAAATTCAGTAATCGAAATCAATCCAGACGCGCTAACAATCGCTGCCGCATTGGATGCGGAACGCGAAACAGGGTCCGTACGCTCGCGCATGCATGGTGTTCCGGTATTGTTAAAGGACAACATCGATACTGCTGACAGCCATGCTAACCACTGCTGGAAGTTTAGCCCTGGTTGACGTGCCAAAACCAACACAAGATGCTCATGTGGTGCAACAATTGAGGTCCGCGGGCGCAATAATTCTAGGTAAAGCCAATCTCAGCGAGTGGGCTAATTTTCGTTCTACCAACTCGGCGAGTGGTTGGTCCGGAAGGGGTGGTCAGGCTCGTAATCCGTACGTATTGGACAGGTCACCCTGCGGTTCCAGTTCTGGTTCCGCAGTGGCGGTAGCGGCAAATCTGACCGTGGTGGCAGTTGGAACAGAAACTGATGGTTCGGTGGTTTGTCCTGCTTCTATTAATGGCGTAGTGGGAATTAAGCCGACCTTAGGTGTGGTTTCCCGCAGCGGAATTATTCCAGTTGCTCACTCACAGGATACTGCCGGGCCGATGGCGCGAAGTGTTACCGATGCAACTATTATGTTGAATGCCATGATCGGTATCGATGCTACGGACAACGCTTCAGTTAGTGCAGGCAGCAGAGCCTAATTGATTATACCCGCTTCCTCTCTAGAAAGGATTGCGTGGTAAACGAATTGGTGTGGTACGCCAGTTGTTTAATGACGATGCTGAGCTTAACGATTTGTTAAACGCGCAACTGCAAATCTTGGAAAAAGGGTGGTGCCCCTTGATCGATTTGAGTTCGATAACATGGAAGTCATGAGCGATGCAGAATTCGAGGTATTGCTTTATGAATTCAAAAAGATTTGAATGCCTATTTAAAAAAAGAGGTGGTGAATACCAATCACTTGAACACTCATTGAATTTAACAATGAAAATTCTGAGGCGGAGATGCCTTTTTTTGGCCAGGAATTATTCGAACAGGCCCAGGAAAAAGGTGAGCTTTCAGACGATATGTATAGAGAAGCACTGAGAATTTCCCAAGCGACTCTCGCGGGCCCGAAGGTATAGATGCTGTAATGACCCAGCACAATCTCGATGCACTTGTGGCTCCTGGAAATGAAGCAGCCTGGCCTATCGATCATGAGAATGGTGATAATCCTTATACTTACATCCCCTTCTTCATCCCTCGCGGCGATTTCTGGTTATCCTAGCATTTCAGTTCCAGCAGGATTTATAGAAAATTTACCGATGGGGCCTCCTATTTTTTGCTGGAGCCTTCGATGAACCTACATTAATCTCTATTTCCTACGACTATGAACAACGAACTCTGGCCAGAAGACCACCGGGGTTTCTGCCAACAAATGATTAAAGAGAAAAAAACCCAATGAAAAAGAATCTACTTTATTACTTTTGTGTTTTGATTTGTTGCCTTATTACGTTGCGCTCGTTTGCGCAGCCGGAAGGATGGGCGCGCCCATTCGAAGGATTCCAAATAATCGGCAATCTCTATGGCGTGGGCAGTTATGACTTAAGTGTGTTTCTTATCACTACCGATGAAGGCCCTATTCTTATTAACACCGGGCTGGAAGACTCTACTCAAATGATTCGTGACAATATGGAATCCCTGGGGTATCGATTGGAAGATATAAGAATACTCCTTACCCAGCAGGCTCACTGGGATCACACTGCGGCATTGGCCGAAATCAAAGAAGTATCCGGCGCGGAGATGTGGGCGACGGTTGGGGATGCGCGAGTATTAGAAGATGGTGGCTTTAGCGATCCGCATTTTGGTGGTGAAGAAAGTTTTCGATCTATCGATGTCGACAAAATAATTCGTGATGGCGAAGTGATTCGACTCGGTGATCTGGAGCTAACGGTTTATCACCATCCAGGTCATACTGAAGGTAGCTCCAGCTATTCAATGGTGGTTAATGAGAACGGTAGAGATTACAACGTACTGGTTGCCAACATGGGAACTATTAATGCTGGTAAGCAATTAACGGTTGAGCCAACTTATCCAGGAGTAGCGGAAGATTTTCTCGATACCTATAGAAGACAAAAAGCAATGGATGTTGATGTTTGGGTAGCAGCACACAATAGTCAGTACAACATGCATGAGAAATATCGTTCCGGCCAGGCTTATGATGCAGATACTTTCGTGGATCCTGCTGGGTTTATTCGAGCAATTGAACAACTCGAGCAGCGCTACGAAGTGTATGTTTCTGCGGAGCAATCAGGAAATTAATTCCTAGCTTCTGATAGCTTGTTGTTTATAGAGTGGTCGAGATTGCGCAGAGTTTTACTGGCTAGGTAGAACACAATTACTGTCACCATTAATAATATAGTCGCTGCAAGAATGCTATTTGCGGCGCCGAAGTTATCTGCTGCAATGGCCAGTGGGAAAACACCAATAGGGGTAAGCCCAAAAGACAGCATCATAAAACTGCTCATTCTTCCCCTCACGCTATCATCAACTAAAAGTTGAATTGCTGTATTGTTTACTGTCTGGCTCGCGCTTGCACATACATTTGCAATGAGCAATGGCAACAATGCCACATAGAAATTTCCTGTTTGAGTAAAAACGGCAAGAAAAACTCCAAACGCAAAGGTGCTGCCAATCATAAGATTGAGCCGGCCAGCATGATCTCCTCTTTGAGCGATCCATACTGCGCCAAGCATGCCTCCCAATCCCATGGTCGCCATTAAAATTCCCATACCAGTTTCTTCTGCTTGCCAGGCTTCTTCTGCCAGCACAACTAAAATATTTTGAAACGGCATGACCAGAAACATCGGTACTAAACCGAACAACAAGCAGATTAGCACTGGTCGATGCTCGAGAATGTATTTAAATCCGTAACCAATATCTGCAAGTAGCGGTTTTTTTTCTGTAATTTTTTCATTGGAATAATTCTTTTCTATTCCCAACATAAAGGCGATAGCGCAAAGATAGAGTGTTATGGAAAGAAGATAAGCGGCAACAAAATCATACTGGGCAATTATCACTCCCATCGCTGCTGGTCCGAGTATTCTGTTAAGGTTCATAGAGCCAGCTTGGTATGCCATAGCTCTTTGCAAACGCAGAGGGCCTACCACTTTCATCGTAATTGCCATACGCGCTGGCATAATAAAAGGAAAAGCACAGCCTGCAATGAATGCGGTACACAGCATGTGCCAGAATTCGAGTCGTCCCATTAGTAGTAGCGCAAGGATGAATAATTCATTAGCGACGATCAGGCTCTGACCAAAAATTATTAGACCGCGACGCTCAACTCGATCAGTAATGGCGCCACCGAACAACGAGGCGATTACGAGAGGAATTGCTATTACAAGATTGATATAAGCGAGAGCTGTTGCTTCTCCGGTTAGTTCCCATGCCAGCAGCGAGCGAGTGAGCATTTGTCCCTGCATGGAAAAGAAAAAAGCGAAATTACCCAAAAATAGCCAGCGAAACTGGGATAAGGAGAATACTTCTAAGGCGCTTTGCGTAACTTGTCCCGCGGCAGATGGTTCTGTTTCCAGAGTAGAAATGATTTTGTCCCGCCAAAAAAATTAGTGAAGATTACCACTGATTACTTAAGGGGTAAGCAAAAAGCTTTCTTGCATTTAAAGCATGGATCGTGAAATTATCCGCTGAAAATAATAAAGAGATGGTGTTTTGTTATACGTTCAAGCCGTCCTCGGCATCTTCGTATTTATTTCTCTGGCAGTGTTGTTCAGTGAGGACAGAAAAATTCCTCATTGGAAACTAATAGCTGCTGGATTAGGTTTGCAATTTGTCTTTGCCTTCGTAGTTTTTCAATTCAACCTGTTGCAACAGCTATTAAATGCGATCAACCGTGGCGTATCAGCAATCGTTTATGCAACTGAAGCAGGCACTCTTTTTATATTCGGCTACTTGGGGGGCGATCCGGTCAACGTGGCCTATCCCTTTGAAGTGGGTGATCCGGGCGCGACGATAATTCTTGCGTTTAGAATCTTGCCATTGATTCTTATTTTTACTGTGCTTTCCGCAATTCTCTGGCATTACCGCATTCTGCCAGTAATCGTGCGAGGGTTTGCCTATGTGCTGCGGCGAAGTCTCGGAGTAGGGGGAGCGGTAGGTTTAAGTGCAGCAGCGAACATCTTTATTGGCATGGTTGAGTCACCTGCGCTTATCCGGCCTTATATCAAAGCTTTAACTCGCAGTGAGTTATTTATTGTTATGTCGGTTGGTATGGCGACAATTGCTGGTACGGTTATGGTGCTCTATTCCGTAATTCTAGAACCACTAATCGGTAACGCTTTAGGCCATATCTTAACTGCCTCCGTTATTAGTGCGCCGGCAGCAATCATGTTGGCGCTTATCATGGTGCCAGCAAGCAGCTCCGATTCCGCAGATGACATCGCTAGTGACTCAAAGGATTTTGGACCCAAATATCACAATGTTATGGATGCCATTGCTAGAGGAACCAGCGATGGTGTTGCATTAATGGTTAATGTTGGCGCTATGCTCTTAGTATTAGTCGCACTGGTAGCCCTGCTAAATAGTGCGCTATCTGTTATTCCTATGTTGGGTAACGAACCCATAACCCTGCAACGACTATTTGGTTATATTTTTGCTCCCCTGGTGTGGTTTATGGGAGTGCCATGGTCCGAAGCACAGACTGCAGGATCATTGATGGGCATTAAAACTGCTCTGAATGAGTTATTGGCTTTTTTGGCAATGGCGGAGCTTCCTTCGGGGGCTCTTTCCGAAAAGTCGCAGATCATTATGACTTACGCAATTTGCGGCTTCGCGAATTTTGGAAGTTTGGGAATTATGATTGCCGGCTTAAGTGGTATGTGTAGAGAAAGAGCCCAGGAAATTGTTTCGCTTGCGCCAAAATCTATTCTTTCAGGAACTCTAGCAACTTGTTTGACAGGAGCAATAGCAGGATTATTGTATTGAGTAGCACTAATTAGCGTGTTTTGGTAACAGTTCCTGCCGAATACATCCAAGTAATTCTGATTTAAAAAAGACTTACGGATTTCTAAGGCCAGGGCCCGCAAAAACAGAAAGCTCCCGACGGAGCGACTCTATTGGCGGGCTATACTGGAGGCATCGCGGATCGCCTTAAACTCATTCCCTTCAAACCACTCAGGGAAATCGGAGGAATTGGCGAGTTGGGTGACAATTTCGAAGTACATTCGAATGTCTTCGGCGGCCCCACTTAAATCCCAGTTTGGATCGTATTCGTCACCCGGCGCATGGTACCGATTATCGGTGTAATCCTGTGCCTGGGCCGCACCCCATTCTCTCCCATTATCGACACTATCCTCTCCCGATTCAGCATAGAGAGCAGGAACGCCAACCTTCGCAAAATTAAAATGGTCGGATCGGTAGTAATAGCCGCGCTCTGGATTTGGTTCTGCAGTTACGTAACGGTCCTGTGCAGAAGCTGCATCTTCTAGATAGTTTTCCAGTTCACTACTGCTTGCACCTACCACTACAACATCGTGCATGCGTCCAAAAGTATTCAAGTTATCCATATTGATATTGGCCACCGTGGTTTCAATTGGATAGCTAGGGTTCTCTGCATACCACTGCGACCCTAGTAATCCTGATTCCTCAGCAGTTACAGCAAGAAATACAATTGTCCTATCTGGTGGTTCTTGTTGCATATGCATATCAGCAAGAATCAAAAGTCCGGCAGTTCCAGTGGCATTATCAGCCGCACCGTTATAAATGTTATCACCTTCGATTTCCGGATTTATACCCAGGTGATCCCAGTGTGCGGTATAGATAATCGTTTCGTCTGGATATTCTGAACCTGGAATTGCCGCAATAACATTTTGAGAAGTTGAAGTTCTTACACTGTTCTCGATGCTCACACTTGCCTGGATATCTCCAAGAGGGACAGCTTCGAATCCAGGTTGTGCTGCCGCTGCTTTAAGCTCTTGATAGTTTAGTCCCGCACCTTCAAAAATTGCTTCGGCAGAACCCAGAGTTAACCAGCCTTCGATCTCGTTGCGATCTCCATTCAGGTTCTCTGATTCCAAACCAATCTGAGGGCCTGACCAACTGCTACTTACTACTTCCCAACCGTAACCAGCTGGACCAGTTTCATGCACGATTAATGCTGCGGCTGCTCCTTGTCTTGCTGCTTCTTCATATTTGTAAGTCCAGCGACCGTAGTAGGTCATAGCATTGCCATTAAAAAGATCTCCATCTTGTGTGGCATAACCTGGGTCATTAACTAATATGATTACAGTCTTGTCGGTAACATCTACAGATGCATAGTCATTCCAGTTGCGTTCTGGAGCGACAATGCCGTAACCAACAAAAACAACGTCGCTTCCCTGAACAGTTACGTAAGGAATTTGTTGTTGAGTTCCGACCATCATTTCTTCGCCGTAATTAAAGGAAGCCTCGTAGTCGCTGCCCTGTAGATAAAGAATGGCGTCGCTAGCAGTAGTTAGCTCTGTCACTGCAACAGATTGAAAATACGAATCGCCGTGACCCGGGCCTACTCCCAAAGCTGTAAACTTGTCCCGTAAATAGTTAATCGTTAACTCTTCTCCGGGAGTTGCCGGTGCCCGACCCCCATATTCGTCTGAAGCCAAAATGGAAACGTGCTCGTGCAGTGCATCTTCAATGCTAGTAGCGATGCTATTGTTAGAGCTGTCCGTGGAGTTGACAATATTTTCATTAGAGGAATCGCCGCAGCTTAAAAGTAATAAGCTAATGGCCAGAGATAGAGTAATATTGCGCATCTTCTGTATCCTTAAAAACAGAATAAATCTTGCAGGTTTTCTGGAAGAAGGAGCATATACGGGATATCGCGAAAGTGTCCAGACTATCTGGCATTTAGATAAGGATAGGCAAAATTTTGCGCCGATCTCCGGCAAGATAGGCGCATTCAACTGCCCCGTCTATTCGCCAAGATATTGAAAACGCTGAATCTTCTTACCACCGATTTCTAAGGTTTCGAAGAACATTTCGAAGGGTCTCACCCAAAGTCCAAACTCACCATAGAGAGCGCGATAAAGCACAAGTGGTTCCTGTGTTTCGCTATGGTGGACAATGTCGATCAGCTCGTATTCTTTGTCTTTGTAGTGGCGGTATTTGCCCCGGGGAATGTCAGCAAATTTACTGCTATTCATTAGAAATTTAGAGGTGGAGGGGGTCTGCCTACACCGGGGCCGAATTCCGGGCCGATGCGTCCACGCCTCGCATTGCGACCACCGCGAGGCCCTCGGCGTTGAGTAAATTCTTGCGCCGCGCGCCGTTCTTCATCTGTTAACTCAGAAAGCAAATCAATGGATTGTTCGTGAGATAATTCCTGGTAGCGATTATTGGCATTTCGCAATTCTCGAAATGCTGCTTGTAATTCTCCAGCATTAAATTCATCGCTACGTATTAACTCATTAACAAGACGCATGGTTTGAAACATCTCACCACGAATAGGCAGGATTTCTTCGTTACTAGCATCAAGGATTGGTGCCAGTTCTGCCTGTCGTTCTTCGCTTAGGTCGCGCACTGCCCAGCTAATATTCGGTGGAAATGGTCTCAGTGGAGCATCACGAAATGTAGATATACGATAAGAAATGCCACCAATAAACACCAGGTTTATTGCTAGCGAGATAATTAGGGTAACTAGAATAAGTTTGCTCCTATTCATCAGTCTTCACTCTCTGATATATCGGTCAAGGCGATCATTGCTAATTCATCTTCCCAATAATCAAATTCATCAACTTCGGATGAAATACCAAAGCTATAGTAGTTACCTAAAACGATCCCAAACACCAATGGTAAACAAGCTGCCAAAGCTGGACGCCACAGATTGGCGCCGAAATTTTCTGTTGGTAGTAACCAAGAAATCAAGCTAACAAACAACGATTGTTGCCTAGGTGATAATGCTTGATTCAATACTCTGGTTTCTAATCCGGGAAAATCTGGAACTGCGATTTTGTCCAGGCTCTGTTCTAGCTGAGAGTACTCACTTAGAAGTGAGCGCGCAGATTCATTTTTTGCTAGAAAGGCCTCTAGATCTTCTCTTAGATCCTCCGGCCACATAGCAGAATCCTGCACCGTAGATTTCGATTACCTGTGAAAAGTTTCCAAGTTTCATGATCTCAGTTTACTCATATCGTTTACATTTGACCCGATGACGCGGTTGTCTCGTCGCCGTTGTTGTTGCCGGTATCACCCAATTGTTTGCGCAATGAACGTTTCGCTCGAGTGATTACTGATTCCAGCGCTTTGACAGATATGTCCATAATAGAAGCGGCTTCCTTTTGGGAGAATCCAGAGTAGTGACACAACACTAGTGCGCTACGTTGATTCTCCGGCAAGTTATTGATCGCGTTTTTTAATAGCCGATCTTGTTGCGTTCGAGTTTCGCTTACTTCGTAACTGTCTTGCCAATCTCTTGGGCTTTCTATCGAATCTGTTCCTTCTTCAATATTTTCCAGTGTTTGAATACTTCCATGCTTTCTTATGTAATCTATACAAAGGTTATGTGCGATTCGATGCAACCAGGTTGATAATTTCGCTTTTTCAGGTTGCCACTTTTCAGCATTTATCCAAAGTTTTAAAAAAGTTTCCTGAGTTATGTCTTCAGTGTCTTTCTTTATTACCTAAAATTCTAAAAGCGTAATGACTAATGGATTTGAGATGCTGTTTAACAATAGTCTGATAGGCGAATTGTTCACCATTACAAACTGCACGCATCAATTCTTCATCAGTCATTACGTTAGGAGAATTAAAAACTTCCTATCAGATTGTTGGCAGAGATTGTCCTCCGTTCTGTCTACCAGGTCCACCACGACCTCTCTGTCGGCCGAACCCGCCTCTGCGAGGCGGCTCCAATTCCTCGGCATTCAGGACGCCATCACCATCACGATCCATACGGTCGAATGTAGGGTTCCTGAAATTCCGCTAGAGTTACTATTTCATCACCATCAGTATCAATGTCATGAAATTGTTTTGTGATTCGCTCAACCATGCGCTCGCGCATTCGCGCTCGACGTTCATTGTTTTCAATTGCACCACCCCCGCCTGCATTCGCGCCTCTAGCTCTGGTTCCAGAGCGTGGTCCCCGCATTAGGCGAGCATTAAGAAATTCATCCAGAGTTAATACACCATTCTGATCTGTATCGAGCCGGGACAGGTCGTTGATGTTACTTTCTTGAAATTCGACGAAACTAATAATGCCATCTCCATTGCTGTCCAGGCTTGGTCGTTCCGATGCACGCTCATCGGCCGCTAGGCTTGCACTGCAAATGCCTGAAAACACTACGCCAATACCGAGTCTTAATTTGTGCATGCTATTTCTCCTGCATTGAAAAGTTAGCCACTTATCTATACGGATCAAACAGGAAAAACCGTCGCCTTCTAACTGGTTGATTTAGCCTGTTCCGTGTAAGCTTGTTAGTCTCCTCCTATATAAATAGAAGAACGGAGTAAAACATGACTCTGCGCAAGAATCTCATCACCCCAATTTTCCTATTGGTCTGTCTACAAGCAAATTTCGCTATTAGTCAGGAATATGTATTGGATCCAAATTGGCCGAAACCATTACCAGAAGGAATCGAATGGGGTCAGGTGCCAAATGTCACAATTGATGCCGAAGGGTTCATCTATGCATTTCACCGCTCAGAGCCGCCGGTGTTGAAATTTGATCCAGAAGGAAATCTGGTGGATTCATTTGGAAGTGAAGTCTGGGTGACAACACCTCATGGTTTTCGCACAACTCCAGATGGCAACACGATTTGGGCGACAGATTTCAATGCACAACGTGGACACACTATTACCAAAATAGATACGAACGGACGTGTTCTCCAACGATTTGGAGCGCGAGGATTTAGTGGAGTAGGTCCTCATACCTTTAATGGTCCGGCGGATGTTGCTCAAGCAGAAGATGGCTCTTTCTTTGTTGCAGATGGCCATTGGAATAATCGGGTTATTAAGTACGACAAGGATGGTCGCTACCTAATGGAATGGGGTAATAAAGGAACAGGTCCTGGCGAATTCAATCTTCCCCACACTATCGTGATCGATCGTCGTGGCAGAGTACTAGTAGGTGACCGTGCCAACCTGCGTATTCAAATCTTTACTCAAGAAGGTGACTATATTACACAATGGAATCAATTCGGTCGTCCCAGTGGCATGTTTATTGATCAGAATGACATTCTTTATGTAGCTGACTATCAGGAGCTTCGGGGAGTTACCTATGGTAGCGCAGAAGATGGAACCGTGATGGGTTTTATCGAAGGTTCTGAACCAGAAGGTATTGTGGTAGATGCTGATGGCAACGTATATACCGGTGAGGTAACCGGCGGTGAAGGCGGCGAAGGCCACATAATTCGTAAATTTATCAAGCAGTAAGCTATCCAGGGGGTCTTTGTTTTGAAGACCCGTCCTAGTAATTCTGATAGAATCCCGCCTCTTTTCAGCCTTGGTGAGGTCTGCCATAGCTTAGAGAAAAGAAAAGTCTGCTTTTTGGCAAATCTCCACAAACGGTGAGTGATCAGAAGCAATTGCTTCTGGGTGGATTGACTGGATATGGAATTAGCGGAAGAAAAATTAGACGAGCACCATCTCGATGAAAAAGAAGTCTTGGATGTGGTCGTGCGCTTCGCCGGCGATTCGGGGGATGGCATGCAGCTTGCCGGAACTAATTTCACTCAGGCCACTGCGCTTTATGGTAACGACTTATCCACTTTCCCAGATTTTCCAGCAGAAATCCGAGCTCCTGTTGGCGCAACTTTTGGAGTCAGTGCGTTTCAGATTTATTTCGGAGCTGAAGACGTAACTACTGCAGGAGATGCTACCGATGTATTGGTAGCTATGAATCCGGCTGCACTGGTTACCAATCTCGAGAATCTAATAGATGGTGGACTAATAATTGTCGACAGCGGTGCTTTTACTGCAAAAAATTTGACTAAAGCTAAATATGAAAGCAATCCGTTAGAAGATGGCTCACTCGACGGCTTTAGAGTATTTTCTATCGACATTCATAAACAGGTCCTAGCTGCAGTTGAACCTTTCGGGTTAAGTCACAAAGATGCGCTGCGTTGTAAAAATATGTGGACGCTAGGATTGGTTATGTGGCTCTTCGATCGTGACCGCAGTGCTACTATTGAAAATCTTAAAACGAAGTTTGCCAATAAACCTGCTATTGCGGATTCAAACATTGCAGCTTTGAATGCCGGGCATGCTTACGGTGAAACAGCAGAGTTACCTGCAGGAATTCATGTATATAAAGTGCCTAAAGCGAAAGTTGCACCTGGCACCTACAGAAATATCACTGGTACTCAAGCATTGGCTTGGGGCTTGATTGCTGGATCTGAATTAGCAGATATCGATCTGTTATTTGCATCTTATCCAATCACGCCAGCATCAAATCTCCTGCATGAATTAGCAAGCCATAAAGAATTTCGTGTTAACACTTTTCAGGCGGAAGACGAAATCGCTGCAGTTTGCGCTGCAGTAGGTGCTTCATTCGCCGGGTCGTTAGGTATTACCTCCAGTGCTGGGCCTGGCATTGCATTGAAATCTGAGGGCATGGCGCTTGCGGCAGCAGCAGAATTACCGTTAGTTGTGATCAACACGCAAAGAGGTGGGCCTTCTACTGGGCTACCTACTAAAACAGAACAGTCTGACTTTAATATGGCCATGTATGGACGCCATGGTGACACACCTATTCCCGTCGTAGCTGCATCTACTTCTATCGATTGTTTCGATGTGGCGATCGAAGCTGTGCGCTTAGCAGCCAAATACATGACGCCGGTCATTTTGTTATCTGATGGCTATTTGGCGAACGCAGCCGAGCCCTGGAAAATTCCACAAGCCGACTCTCTTCCTTCTTTTAATATTAGGCATTACGACGATCCCACAAATTTCAAACCTTCGATACGTAATGAAGAAACTCTTGCTAGGGTTTGGGCGAAGCCAGGCACACCTGGAATGGAACATCGTATCGGAGGTATCGAGCGTAGTTACGATACCGGTGAAATCTCTTACGATCCAACCAACCACCAGAAGATGACTGAATTGCGTAAAGCGAAAGTCGATGGTATCGCTAAAGATATTCCTTTACAGGAAGTTTGTTATGGCAATGACAGCGGCAAACTCGCAGTAGTTGGTTGGGGATCAACGTTCGGGGCAATACACCAGGCAGTTAAGCGCGCGGTAGCAGAGGGATTAGATGTATCACATATTCAAGTTCGTTATTTGTCACCTATGCCTGGCAATTTAGGTGAGTTGCTCTCAAATTTTGACGCGATCATTATTCCGGAAATGAATACCGGACAATTCATTAAGCTGATTAGGTCTGAATTCTTAATTGACGCTGATGGTATTAACAAAATCGCTGGCCAGCCTTTCAAGATTGGTGAAATTCTGGCAGCCATACATAAAAAGTATATAGAGTTAGAGGAGGGGGTATGAATCAGGCGCTTCCCACATTAACTCTTAAAGACTTCGCCTCGGACCAGGAAGTACGTTGGTGTCCAGGCTGCGGTGATTACGCAATCCTTAAGACGATTCAGAAATTAATGCCCGATCTGGATACTCCAAGAGAGAATCAGGTATTTGTCTCTGGTATTGGTTGTTCTTCCCGTTTTCCCTATTACATGAATACGTTTGGTTTTCATACTATTCATGGCCGTGCTCCAGCCATTGCCACCGGAGTTAAGCTTGCAAATCCTGAATTGGATGTATGGGTGATTACTGGCGATGGCGATGGCTTTAGCATTGGTGGCAATCACATGATGCATGTTTTACGTCGCAATGTTGATCTGCAAATACTCTTGTTTAATAACGAAATCTATGGATTAACCAAGGGGCAATACTCGCCCACTTCTCAAGTCGGCACGCATTCACCATCCTCTCCAAACGGTTCAATTGATTCTCCTTTATCGCCCTGTTTGGTCGCTTTGGGATCAGGCGGTACTTTTATTGCTCGATCAATCGATACCGAAGCGAAACACTTAACAGCAGTCGTTAAGCGTGGGCATGAGCATCTCGGTGCTGCTTTCGTAGAAATTTTGCAGAACTGCCCAATTTACAATGATGGCATCTTCGAGCAAGTAAAGGATAAGAAAGTAGCACCAGATTTTCGTGTCGAAGTTATTCATGATGAGCCACTCAAGTTTGGTAAGAATAATGAAAAGGGAATTGCGCTGAATCGTGACAGTCTGCGATTAGAAATAGTTTCCGTCAAAGGTAATGAGGACAGGCTTCTGATTCATGACGAAACTAATAAAATTCAAGCGCAACTTATTGCCGCAATGGTGGGCCCAGATTTTCCAGTAGCTGTTGGCGTGCTCTATCGTGAAAACAAGACCTCTTTCATCCATGATGCGCAGGTTCAGGTAGAAAAGGCACGCGGCACCACGCGCTCGTTAGAGGGACTACTTAATAGCGGTCATACCTGGGAAGTCGATTAATTCAACAGTTCACTTGAATAGATGATGGGCTGTCAAATTTTTGTAATAGCCTTCCTGATGGCAATGAAATTTATCCTCTTATCCAAGTCGCGGGACAAGGCCATTCTGAAATATGCTGCCCCACTTCTGATCCTTCTTTTCAACGACTTTACTTCAGCTCCCAACGAGGAGTATTAGGTAATGGCCATGGCGGTATCACCTAGGAAGTCAGTCGCATCAGCAGCTAAAAAATCTAAATTCTAATCTTGATTGCCGCCCTTTAAACCCCCGTATACAGTAATTCCGATATTTGCTACGCTCGATGAAAACATGACCCGGAGAGCGCTATGGCAAGCAAAAATCCGATTAAAAATAATGATAAACAAGCATCGGATCAGCCATTAGATCCATCTCGAAGAAATCTTTTAAAGACTGCCAGTATCGTTGGGGCTGCAGCCGTCGGAAGCGGAGCGGCGAGAAATGTAATTGCTCAAGATTCCCCACGATCAAGTGCTAGCTCCAGTCCAATTACTCGCGAAGCTTTAGAAGTTCTTACCGCTGAAGAAGCCGAAACGCTTGAAGCGATTTGCGACTGTTTAATCCCTTCTGATGAAAATGGTCCGGGTGCTTTTGAGGCCAGAGCTGTTCATTACATCGATCGCGCTCTTGCCAGTCACAATAAGAGTGCTCGGGAAAATTACATGGTGAGCCTGGAAGCTATTAACAACTATTCGAAGCAAACTCGTGGCAAACCTTTCTACCGCCTAATAAAGGACTACCAAAATTCAATATTGGCAGGTGTGCAATCCAATAAAGTGCCAGGTTGCGCACCTAGTGGTAGCGGATTTTTTAACACGGTACGCAACCATACTATCGATGGGACTTTTTGTGATCCTTATTACGGTGGCAATCAGAACTTTGTTGGTTGGGACATGATTCGCTATCCCGGTATTCGTTTAAGCGCATCTGAAACTGATGTCGCACAAGGCGCTGCATTGGAACCC
Source organism: Gammaproteobacteria bacterium (assembly GCA_019654215.1). Taxonomy (GTDB): domain Bacteria; phylum Pseudomonadota; class Gammaproteobacteria; order Pseudomonadales; family Pseudohongiellaceae; genus UBA9145. The sequence continues at coordinate 125,249 of BPDI01000001.1, forward strand.
AATCATCAGTCTGCCTACGACCATGATACCTACACAAAAATGGCTAGCAATACTGCCATGAATCAGAGAGGAGGTAGCGATAATGCATAAGAACCTCCCTAAAACTGATGTCGTTATTATAGGAATGGGCGCAGCCGGCGGAGTTGCTGCGCTACCGTTAACTAATGCTGGGTTAAAAGTAATAGGAATCGAGGCTGGTGGCTGGTTAAGCCCGCGCGATTTTGCACCAGACGAACTGCGTAATGGTGCGCGCAACTGGCCTCAGGCTGTGCAAAAAGCAGCAACCGAGGCACCGACTGTGCGCGCAACATCTGATCAGAAGGCAGTGCAGGGTGGACACCCCATGATGAACGCAGTAGGTGGAACCACTATGCATTATTGGGCGCAAAGTTGGCGATTGAATCCCTGGGATTTTAATGTAGTCAGTGCAACGCGAGAGCGTTATGGTGTCAATCGCATTCCTACGGATTCAACTGTTGAAGATTGGCCCTTTGGTTACGAAGAACTAGAACCTTATTATGAAAAAGTTGAGTATGCTGTAGGTATTTCCGGTCAGGCTGGAAACGTACACGGGAGAATTAACAGCGCAGGAAACATTTTCGAAGGTGAGCGTCAAAGCGAATATCCAATGCGCCCTCTGCGCGCTTCGCCATTCACCGATTTAATGAGTGAGGCGCTCAACGCTTAGATTGGAATCCGTTTCAGGGACCCGCAGCGATTACTAGTGAACTTTATGACGGCAGACCGCCTTGTCAGTATCACGGTTTTTGTAATAAAGGCGGTTGCCATGTTCGCTCTAAAAGTTCGACGGCTTTTACTACGATTCCAAAGGCAGCCGATACCGGCAATTTGGATGTAGTTACTTACGCAAGAGTTACCAATATTGTTGCTGACCATAATGGCAAAGTGACTGGTGTGGACTATATCAGAGGTGACGAGGCTTTTTTCCAACCTGCTGATGTTGTGTTAGTTGCAAGCTATGCCTATGAAAACGTGCGTTTATTGCAATTATCAAAATCGAGGGCTTTTCCAAATGGTCTTTCTAATAATGCTGGACAAGTAGGGAGGCATTATCTAAGTCATCATCAAGGTTCTCCTGTTATTGCCTTATTCCCGCGAGATTTACACAACTGGTATGGATTACCTGCTCAGGGTGTGGCGATCGATGACTGGGCTGATGATAATTTTGATCACCGCGACTTAGATTTTATCGGTGGGCAAACCTTTGGGCGCATACCGATAGAAAGCCCATGGGTGCTGCGAAAATGAGCACCTTTGGCCTGGTTCGCAATTGGGGATCGGAATGGAAGAAATTCATCATGGAAAACGCCGACCGCTCAAACATGGCTTATATCCAGAAGACGACACTTCCCTATGAAGGAAACTACTTAGATCTCGATCCAAACGTGAAAGATCCAATGGGTTTCCCAGTTACGCGCATCACTGCACGCTATCGAGAAAACGAATTACGGATTGCAGAATTCTCGCAGGACAAAATGGAAGAATGGTATCGTGAAGCCGGGGCCATCGAAGTGCAAAGAACCGGATTGGGTAATGCAATGGGTGCGTCTACACAGCCTATGGTGGCACCCGCATGGGTAACAATACTGAAACCAATGTTGTGAATCGCTGGGGGTTTTCCCATGAAGTTCCGAACCTTGGCATTCTTGGGCCTTTGGTTATGGGAACCAGTGGAGCGAGGAATCCGACCTTAACTGTCCAGGCCTTGTCCTGGCGAACGGCGGAATACCTTTGCGAACAACTGGCGCTCGATTGCTGGATAAATACACGAAAATTTAATCCTTACAAACGTAGTCGTCATCTATGAGCAGTACTAATAAGCAAATCATTCCAGTGCTGGATATGTTTCGGCTTGTTGCTGCACTCTTCGTTGTCCTGGTTCACTATGAAATCATTTTTGGGCACTTCGTAATTTATGGCTCGTTAGGAACTACTGCACTTTCCTTTGGGTTTTTTGTATTGAGCGGCTTCATCATCGCCTACAACTACCCGAGCTTGGAGGCCCTGCAGGACTATAAAAAGTTTTACACCCACCGCTTTGTACGTATTTATCCAGTTTATTTCCTATCGGTTTTGGTCTCTGCACTATTTGTCGCTATCGGATTCACTGTATTGGGTGATCAGTTTTTTACTGAAGTAAGAAGGCCGTTTGAGATTTCTTATGATTTGCCAGAGCAAAAAGACAACGCTTTCTGGATAAATAGCACCCTGCGCCACCTTACTTTCACGCAATCTTCAGTAGCATTGAAACGCTTAAGCTGGTTTTTAATGGTCCCTTTGGTCATTGGTTCTGGAAATCTATTTTTATTTGGCCTTTCCGATTTTTCTTTTCTTGCTAAAACCAATAAAGACCATGCCCAGGATTATTGTCGCATTTATCGGGGATACATTTTGCAGTTTGCATTGATTCAATATTTCTTGCCTGACGTTGAAAATTACGACGTGATGAATCTCAATGTGCCGGTTTATACCAATCCGGCAATTCGCGGTCTCGAGTTTGTCTTCGGCATATTGCTTTACAAAGCCTTTGTGTTATTTCCTCCTATTACTACTAAAGAAAAACTAAATCTGATTCCATTGCTGATAATGGTTGTTGCTTATTTGGCAATAAACGTTATTGGCGAAAGATATGTCCCTTACCAATACAGTATGTTCTTCCTGGCAGTTCCTGTAGTCGCCATTCTGGTGTTTACGATGGCAAGATTGCATTGGTATCCTGAAGGGTCTTCCTACAAGTTCTGCCTCTGGGCCGGCGGTATAAGCTACGTGCTTTATTGCTTCCATTGGCCATTAATGGAGATAAATTTAACTCTGGAATCTCGTGCCGCAAACAATTCCGTTCCAATGGCATCTTCCCTTATTGATTATTACTTTATTGGTGATATCCCATGTCATCTATAAATGGGTAGAAACACCGATCCGAAAGTTTCTCTATCGACGCCTGGATCCAGTAAGATCGATTGTGAATCACTAAACAAAACCGGAACTGATTTAACAAAATAAAAAATCCGCATCTGAGCTTCTCTGGCACGATAGAGATTAGTTGCATTTTAAAGAAGCAATGGCTTCGTTAAATTCGATTTCTAGCTGAGTCATTTGCTACTTGTAAATACGACAGCTCGAAATCAATTTGTCTCGCCCGAAGATTTCCGCGCATTACTCAGGAACCCGCTGAATTTACTTTTAGACTAATGCCATTTTGGAGTTTGGAAGTTTCAATTTGGCACAAAAAACCTGAGCACTCTGCAAAAGCGCGAAGATCGAGGCAAAAGCTTTGAAAAGGAGGATATTACAAGTGGTGGGTGACGGCTTTTAGAAGCTTTTTAATGCCGAGATTCGTGAGTGTAGCTATTGCGTCTATTGCCCCAGGAGCTAGACAGTATGCGGTATTTATGATTTCATCGATGGTCTCTAAAAGTACCAGTTAGTAATACTAATTAAAGCAAAAGGTAGAACTATGAAGATTCAATGGCTGCTCCTCGCAATCGCAGTATTCGTCGCAGGGTGTTCACCTGCCGAAAACACAACTAGCGAATCTCAACCGCAACCATCTCAAGTCGCAGCGGCGGCTGAATCCAGTGGTAGCGATATCCCACGCACTCCAAGTGGTCGGCCAGATTTCAATGGTATATGGCAGGCGCTGATGAATGCTAATGATAACCTCGAACCTGCTCCGCCAAAGGCGGCCTATCACCTGGTTCCGGGTGATTTTGTCCCAGTCCCAGGTCCCGAAGTTGTAGCAATGGGTGCTTCGGCAGCCGTGCCAGCAAGCTTTGGTGTGGTTGAGGGTGGATCTATTCCCTATAAGCCGGAAATGATCGCCCGTCGTGATGAAAACCGCGAAAACTGGCTAACTCGGGATCCTGAAATCAACTGCTATATGCCAGGAGTGCCTAGAGCTAATTATCAACCGCATCCATTTCAGGTCTTTCAGAGCGATTCGGCATTCTTTATCGCGTACAGTTTTGCTGGTGCGGTGCGCAATGTATTCCTGGAAGACCCAGGCCCTGCACCTCTTGATTCCTGGATGGGTCAGTCCTATGGCTACTGGGAAGGCGATACTTTCGTAGTTGAAGTAACTGGCCAAGATGATCGTACTTGGTTCGATCGTGCTGGTAACTTCCACAGCTATGAGCTAAAGGTAACTGAGCGCTGGACGATGATGAGTGAGAATCACATAATGTACGAAGCTACCATGGAAGATCCTCAAGTATTTGAAGGAGCCTTGGACTATTCGACTACCAATCTACCGTCGTCTAGAAGAGGGTTATGAATTACCTCAATTCAAGTGTGTGGAATTCGTAGAAGAACTAATGTATGGCCGCTATCGTAAAGGGCGAGAGGCAGAACTCGGTTTCTAGCCTAAAATAGGCTCAAAAGGTCCCGAATTAATGTATTTCTTCTTGGAAAAACGCCGGGCCGTTGTATAAAATGTGCTGTGATTTCCGCTTAACAAAATATTGAAGCATTCTGGGCGAGGGGAGATTAGTTAAACCAGCGTCAGAATGCTTAGAATTAAGCTAAAAATGGGGTGAAAACTATATGAAGATTAAATTATTGGCTTTAGCACCCGTAACCGCGGTAGGTATTGTTGCCATTAAGCCTCCAGCAACCGCGCACCACGCGTTTTCTGCTGAATTTGATGCGAATTTACCAGTTCGCCTAGGTGGCCCGATTACTCGAGTTGAGTGGATTAACCCACACACTTGGATTCACCTGGAGAACAATGACCCGGAAGCTACTCGTGATCCTGGTCCTTGGATGGTTGAGGGTGGTACACCTAATACGCTTCTGCGTCGTGGTATCAACCGTAACTCTCTTGTGCTGGGCACAGATATCATCGTAACTGGTTATCAGAGTAAAGACCGACTATGCGAGCCAACTTGCCGTGCAAATGGCCGTGACATTACGTTCCCTGATGGACGCAAACTGTTCATGGGTTCAAGCGGCACCGGAGCACCGCGCGACGGTGCAGATGCTTCAGAGCCAGGAAACTAGACTTCGTAAGTTTAGTTAGGCCTTCTTGAAAAAACCGGTTACTAGTGTGACCGGTTTTTTTCTCGCCTTGATATTGGGGCGCGATGGCTGCAAGCCAGAAGCTAATTATTAAAATCCTTTGCAGAATAGTTATTTACTATTTGTAAAACCCTCTTGTTCGAAACATTTTGCCTTGATCTTCTGACTTTCGGTCACTGCTTAAGGTTGCTTCTCTTCGATTTAAATTCGTTTTAAGCAATAACAAACTGGGAAATTTTCAAATCCCATCGATTCATTTGAATAATCAGCAGCTTTGCAGAAAAGAAGTTGTTCCAAGGAAGGATTAGCGAAGGTAACACTGCGAAATTATGAGCGTTCAGAGTCTATTGTCGGGCTATTGGATCAATGGGTCGAGAATAATCGCCACCATCTCTAAACACTGTTGAGTCTAAAAAGAAACCAGAAGCATAAAGTCGAACAACTACTGTGCTTAAACCTCGGTTCTCCCAGAACCAACCATGAATTCCAGCAAAAGGGGCGTGGAATGAACCGGTACGACTGACATCGTTTCCCTGCTCAAAGCTTTCTGCACCCTCTTCGCCGAGTCCTGCTGGCTCGGCATGCATGTCGAAATACACTTCTCTATCTGCTATCCAAGTGAATACCATTGGCGCATCGAGATCCATGGTGTACTTGTATTCCACAGACTGAAAAGGCCCTAGTTCAAATTCCACATAGTCGGTACGATGCATTTCTAACTTGGCTTCGAATGGATTTTCGGCGCGAGAAAGTGCGATTACGCCAGTTAGCTCACCAATCCCAAGCGGATCGACACCAAACTCTGCGGGTAGGATTGCAGCTAATAAAATGATTAGGCCAACAACAAAGGCCACGCTGGTAGCTTTCAGAATATTTTTGGAAGAGGGTGCTTGAGTTGTATTAGGTTCGGCCATAACTGCTCCAAGACTATGCAGGAGTTACAAGCAGATACGCACTCAGTTGGTACCCTGCTAAAAGAAAACCGCCAGTCATTAATACTGTGTTAGTTGCAAAGGCATGACGTAAATAACTCGCTTTAGTGCGCCACACACTCAATAAGATTAACACTGCTGACAGTGCCAATATCTGTCCGATCTCCACGCCAACATTAAAGCTAATGATGTTAGTTACTAGGCCGTTGTCGGAGATTGTGAATTCTTGCAATTTGGTTGCAAGTCCCAGGCCATGGAATAAACCGAAAACAAATACAGCAATTTTCGTATTCGGTTCAAAACCTAGCAGGCGCTTAAATCCATCGATGTTTTCAAACGCTTTGTAAACAATCGATAAGCCGATAACGGCATCGATGAGGTATGGGTTTACCTGTAAGTCTGCTAACACACCAAACAACAAGGTAATACTGTGTCCGATAGCGAACAGAGTAACGTATTGAATAATATGCTTAGGTCGATAGAGGAAAAAGATAACGCCAACTAAAAACAACAGGTGGTCATAACCTGTAACCATGTGTTTTGCGCCGAGATACATAAACGGAGCTACTGCTGGCCCATCTATGGCTTGTACAAAGCTTGCATCGGAGCCTTCGATGGTATGCCCAAAGGCACTAACAGCAAATAGGGCTAAGAAACCTGTCGCTAGTGCTTTCAGAATTAGATTTTGACTCTGATTAAACCGGTTCATGATTAATCGGCCGAGGGGTCAACAAAGCGATTGTTAATGTCTGGACTGTAAGCTTGATGACATGCGGTACAAACAGAATAGAGTTGACCGCCCGCATCAAAAAAATCCTCTTTGTTTTGTGCTGCGGCTGCTTCCATGGCTAGTAGGCCTGCAGTACTGAGTCCTTCTGAGTAGATCATCCAGGCATCGTTATCCGCCGCTCTTCCGGGAAGCGCTAGCATGTTCCCGGCTTCTACCACAATCGCGGCCTGCGCTCTTACATAGGCCCACCCGTCATCTGTTGTAGGCCAAAGTTCTTCGTAACCAGAGGCATCGACTACCCAGCCACCAGAGTCCCATAAAATATCTGACGCTGGCTCAAGAACCAGAGCCATAAGTTCTTGTACATTGAGCTCGGTGTTATAAGTAGTTTCCGTCGCGACTTCTTCAACTGGATCCTCGGAAGAACAGGCTGCCAAACTAGTAATTAGCAAGGCCGCCAGGGTAATCCGAAAACTTACTGAATTGAGCTTTTTCATTGTTATAACCTGAATTTCAATCTGTTTGAGGCGCATCTACCAGGGCGCATTTTGGTCGAAAGCACTGCTACTGCTATTATGCATAGGTGGTGACCGCTTAAAGGCAGTAAAGTCTGCCTTAATTCGCCCTTTTAATCCACTTCTCAACGGTTTCAAACGGTTTAAAAATCGACCTATGTTAGCGAAATTTCAGCGTTTTTCCTTTGTGTTGGTCTTGCTGGGCTGGGTATTTCCCATCCAGGCAGAAGTTTTGATACAAGCAACTCCAGATAACGGATTACAGCCGCGCCTCAGTGTAGATAGTAATGGTGATGTTCATCTGCTTTATTTCAAAAAACGCCTGAATACTCCCGCGGCCAGAGAAGGTAATCTTTATTATAGACAATACAACATAGAAGCTGGGCAATTTGGTCTTCCAGTTAAAGTTTCAAGCTCTGCATTCGCAATGCAGACTTTCTCTATAGCCCGAGCATCAATGGCTATTACTGATGACGGCCGCGTTCATGTGATGTGGTATTACCCGCGTTCTGCAGAATTTATCTATAGCCGCAGTAATCCGGAGCGAACTGCATTCGAACAGCAGCGATCAATTGTACAAAATTTCCGGGAGGGAATTGATGCAGGCGGGGATGTTGCTGCTATTGGCGAGAATGTGGCATTGATCTGGGGAGCCGGAGACTTGAGTGCCGAAGATGAACGCACCATGTTCGCCAGATTCTCCCATGATTCCGGTGCAAATTTCAGTGAAGAAGTAATGATAAGTAATCCTGACCTGGGAGCTTGCGCCTGCTGTTCGATGGCGGCTGACTATTTGGATGAAAATGAATTGCTCGTTGCTTATCGATCGGCTATCGATGGAATCGGTCGGCACATGCAATTATTAACTATAAGCGGTGCAGGAGAAGAAATAAGTAATGCTTTCTACGGAACGATGAGTGATCTGCAACAATGGGAGGCCTCTTATTGCCCCCTCAGTACCAATGACATTGTGCGAGATGCCACTGGGCAGCGCTGGTTGGTTTTCGAAACTGAAAGTAGGATCGTTCAAATGAATTTAAGTTATCAGGGTGATATTGCGAAAGTGGCTGAGGCTTTTACTGAGACTCGGCAGAAAAATCCGGCAATTGCTGTAAACAAATCAGGCGACAGAGTAATAGTTTGGGGAGAAGCAATAAGTCATGCTCGCGGTGGTCGCATGAACATACGAGTTGTGGATGCCAGTGGAAGCGATACGGATTTTCAATTAGATCGAGAAATTCAAATTCAGGACTACAGCTTTCCCGCTGCAGCAACGTTGCCAAACGGCGACTTTTTAGTGCTCCACTAATTATTAGGAAAGGGTGGGCGGTTAATCTGCTGCCTGATTAGTTCTTCCTGCACGTCATCCCATTGTTGATCTGATTGCAATAATGAGCGTTGTTGCTGCCGCCGAATTGAATTTTGCAGCAGGCGTCTTTCAGCGTTAGCGGTTTGCTCAAATTCAAATTCAGCGATGCGGCGATTAAGTAAGCTAGTTCCCTGACTTTGAGAAGAATTTCCTTGCAGGATATTAAATACAATTACCACTGATTCAGTTCTTCTTTGCAGAGCGTTCTCACCACATGAAAGTTCAATTCCGCTCAGAAGGTTGACATACTCCTCAGCATCTTCGCTTCTTTCGAGTTCATCAGTTACGAACTTTTCTCGCCAGGATTTAAGTGCTTCGCAGTTAGCTAAGTAATCAGCAAGCAGTTCTCCATCAACTGACTGGAGAAATTCTTCACAGCTATTGACTGCTTGATCAGTGTTTTCTTGTTCTAAATTGTCTAGACAGGCCTTAGCTCTAGCATCTAGTAGAGTGAGGGAATCAGAGGCAGACTGAATACGAGATTCAAGAGTAGGTTCCTGAGCAGTTGTGGTTGTAGCAATCAGTGCCAAAGCTAGGAAAACCAATGTATGGGGGCCCGAAAGGAATAACTATTTCTACTCATAGAGCTCAAAGCGTTGATCCCACTTTTTGAAGCGTTTGCGACAATATTTCTCGAGTTGCTTATGGGAGGAAAACCAAAGCTCAACCCCATCCCTAATCCGCACGTCGTATTCGCAGTAATCATTTGTATAATCCCGACAAACCCAGGGGCGAGTCTCATAGATACTACAAACGCCGCCTGGTAGCAAATGGCTACAATTTGTATCAACGTGTAAAAACCAACCATCAACGTCTTTAAATATATTGATGTTTTCATGGGAAACTTGCCAGAGCAGATGATCAAAATCTTCTTTAGATTTAGGCGTCGGAATTTTTTGGTTGATAGAATTGCAGCAAATTGATTCTTTGCATTTGCGACATTTCTTGTCGAAATCCGCGTTGCTGATTTCAACTGCATCAACAAGTTTAATTTCTTCCTTGGCGTTCATTTTCCGATCCGATAAATAAGTAGAGAAAAAGTTGGCGGTGAAAAGATGGGCATTCTAGCACTACTAACTTAGATGCATGATTAAATTTGGCAATTTTTTTTACAGTTTGCGAGTACAATTTTTTTGCTGTGTCTGTGTTAAGTATTTATTCCGGGGTTTACAATGTGATCAGTACATGGAAATTCTTCGAAGAATGGAGAATTTAATTCTAAGAACCAATGGGGTGAAATTCATGAGCATACGAATTCTAACCACTACTTTGACCTTAATTTTTTTTGTTGCTGCATGTTCAACAGATGAGCCTGTGTCAACTGCTGGATTGATCACGCCTGAAGTTCAAGATTCTGTAATTAGCATTGAGACATTATCAACGAAACCCTGGATAGTCTCTGGCGGAGATGTATTAGTTGAAGTCAGGGTTAGTGAGCCCAGTTTTTGCAAATGCTCTGCGTGTTGAATTAAATGGAACTGATGTCACTCAGCGCTTTATAGATGTGTCGACCCACCGCAAACAAGCACTGCTTAGAGGACTTCCAGAGGGTGATAGCAACTTAACTGCTTCATTATCTGGAACCGATGAATCTACTTCGTTAAGGATCACGAATTATCCAGTAAGCGGGCCATTGATCTCTGGTCCTCATGAGGAACCGTTTTATTGTCAGAGTGAAGAATTCGAATTAGTAAGTGGTGAAATGCTGGGAGCTTCACTAGATGCTGAATGTAACGTGACCACACAAATTGAGTATGTCTATTGGTCAGTTGAGAGTGAAGCGTTTAAGCCAGTCTCAGCACTGAATAGCGATAATTCAAAAGATCTCGGGACGATCACTTTGGCAAGTGGTGAAGTGCTTCCCTATATAGTTCGTGTAGAAACTGGATCAGTAAATCGTGCGATTTACGAAATTGCGATGTTGCATGATTCCCCTCAAAATCAAATTAATGCCTGGAATCGAAGCCCAGCTTGGAATGGGAAACTGGTTTACACCCATGGGGGTGGCTGCCGGAGTGGCTGGCATCAACAAGGTAATCGAACTGGGGGAGTAATGCGTTATGGACTATTCGCACAGGGGTATGCTGTAGTTTCTGCGACATTAAATGTATTCGGTCAAAACTGTAACGATTTACTTGCCTCAGAAACCCATATCATGGTTAAAGAGCGATTCATTGAAAACTATGGTATGCCTGAGTACACCATTGCTACCGGTGCCTCTGGCGGCTCTTATCAGTCTCACCAAACAGCAGACAATTACCCAGGTGTTTTTGATGGGATTATCGTCGCTGCAAGTTTTCCTGATGTCACATCTGCAACAATATTTACTGTCGCAGACTCTCGACTACTGAATTATTACTTTACCGAAGTAAATCCAGAGTCCTTTACTACGGAGCAGCAGCAGGCGATTGCCGGATATGGTTCATGGGCATCCATTCCAAATTTGGCAAGGGGTGCTGCCCGGCTCGACCCAATTTATGGATTCGATACTCCACTGGAGGAGCAGGGCGGTGAAGTGAATATAGCTGCGCTGCAGACACAACTTTATAATTCCGCAGCTCCTCAGGGAATTCGCGCAACAGTTTACGATCACACTGCAAATGTTTATGGGCTGATTGATGATTCTTACATTGCGCAGCGGCCATTGGATAACGTTGGTGTGCAATATGGTCTTTCTGCTCTGAATACAGGTGCAATTACACCGCAACAATTTATCGATTTGAATCGCGACATCGGTGGATTCGATCGCGACATGAATCATGTTCCAGAAAGACATAAAGCAGATCCCCAAGCTCGCAAGAGGGCCCTTGAATCTGGAAGAATCTTAAATGGAGGCGCTGGCTTGGCTTTTACTCCTGTTATTGATTACCGCACCTATATGGATCATGCGGAAGATGGCAACATTCATATGCTTATCCATCAATTTTCAACACGGCAAAGATTGTTGAATACAAATGGTCATGCCGACAATCATGTCATGCAAATAGGTGGACAGTGGGGATTTAATGAAGAGGCTGCAGATCTTGGTGAGCTATTTATACAAATGGACCAATGGTTGACCGCAATAAAGCAAGATGGAAGTGACGTATCGGTCGCTGAAAAAGTAATCGTAAACAAACCAACGAGTCTTAATGATGCTTGTTGGGACAACACTGGTGAAGAGCGCATCAAAATAGAAGAAGAACAAAACTTTCGCGGAAGTAGCCGCTGCAATGAGCTTTATCCAGCCTATCCAACTCCACGTCATGTTGCTGGTGCTCCATTAGCGAACAATATCGTAAGCTGTTATTTGCGTCCGATAAACGCGGCAGATTATGCAGCTGGCTTTACTCAAGTTCAGTACGCAGAACTTAGTGAAGTTTTCCCTGAAGGAGTGTGTGACTGGTCCAGAGGTGATGTCAGCAATGCGACTCATCAAGGAACCTGGGTTTCATTTGGCCCATCGCCGATAAATAGATTGTACGATTTGGCAAACTAACAGGAGAAATAAACCACCTCAGATATCGAAAGTTTAAGAATGGTCTGGTCATGAGTGCTGCCTAGCTTTCTAGCCTTGATAAAAGAGGGAATGTGGTTATACTTTTCATCCATTCAAAACAATGACTTAGGCCTCCAAAAGCGAGTTTAATATGCAAATAATTAAATGCTTGTTTACCCTGTCGATTGTATTGCTAAGCAGCGTCAGTCTCGGCCAAAATTATCAGCCACCACGGACTGCCACTGGCAAGCCCGACCTGCAGGGTTATTGGACCAATGCATCTATTACGACGATGCAGCGCGCAAGAGATCTGACAGACATTGGATTAACAATTCCTGATGATCAGCTTCAGAATTTGACCGTGAGCAACCATCAAAACGTTCGCCAGGCTACTGATGATGATCAGGTGCAGGGCCAATTGCCTGACGGTTCCGATTTACTTCGAGGTCGCGGTTACAATGCGTTCTGGGTGGATCCAGGTTCGCAGTTCGGAAATGTTAGAGGCGAGTACCGCAGTTCCTGGATTACCTTTCCTGAAAATGGCCGCATTCCTTATTCGGAGGAAGGCAACTTATTACGCCGTGCCGCCCGTGACCAGTTTTCAGGATATGGCGGTCCCGAAGGTGCCCCTCTAGCCGAGCGTTGCTTAATTGGGTTCGGCAGCACTTCCGGGCCACCTATGAATAGCGTTTTATATAACAATATGTACCAAATCGTTCAAACCGATGACTACGTAATGATTCTGATAGAAATGGTACATGATGCACGTATCATTCCGATTAATGGTGAACACCGGCCCCAAGAACTTGAACAATGGATGGGAGATTCAATTGGTTGGTGGGACGGCGATACTCTGGTTGTGGAAACAGTTAATCTACATCCGCAACAAAAATCACGCATGATGGCTTCGCTATCTGATGAAGGTAAAATCATCGAACGCTTTACCCGATACTCTGATGATCAAATTCTCTATGAATTCGAAGTAAGTGATCCCGTTTACTACACAGAAAGTTGGGGTGGCGAAATTTCATTTAATGCAACTGACACCAAGCTCTACGAATATGCCTGCCACGAAGGCAATTATGGTTTGTCTGGAATTCTTGCTGGGTATCGAAGACAGGAATTGGATATTGTTAATTCGCAAAATTAACACACTAGCGATCCTGCAGCCTTACTTTACCCGTGCTCTGGGAGCGTCCATTGAACAAACGCACTTAGAATATAGAATCTGGAATCCAACATAAATAAAAGGGCCATTTGGCCCTTTTTTATTCTGCATTATCTTGAATCCAAAACTTAGTCATTTCCATAGACATGGAGGAGGTTTGCCAGGTTATAAATGACAATCTGGTAATCGCCTTAAGTCCAGCAAAAAATTTGATGCTGCCGAACGGTCCAATAACACTGTAGCCAACTGTCGTATAAATAAGAAGGAAGGTGCACTAGCGGCAGTTAATGACCAGATCGAAACTCTAATGAGTTAAGGAATAGATCAGGTAATTTATACCGAGCTGGTAGGCTGAGTTTGCGTATTCGGTTGGATACCAGCGATCATATGTGTGTTCCCAACCATCACCCATATCTGAATTCCAGTTGATTAGCACCATAACTCTGCCATCGTCATCCAAGATGGCATGGTTACTCGCGGTGTTCATGCCGGCTTGACCAAATCCCTGGCGCCCACCTCGGCCAGGAATCATCTGCGGTCCATCGATATCGTAAAAGGTGTGGAAAATTTCATGATCTGATTGCAGCTCAACTAACTGACGATCTGGAAATATCCTGGAGAAATCTGTATAGAAGGCATCCCATTGCCGCTGTCCCCAAAAATCGTCGATGAGTAGAAAGCCGCCTCGAAGCAGATATTCACGCAGATTTTCTGTTTCCTGGGGCGATAGGGATATTCCACCATTGCGGCCCATTTCTAATGCATAAAGGAAAGGGTAGTCGAAGATTTCTTCAGAATCGAAACGCAGGATGATTGGTTGGCCCATGACTCTCACATTAGTGAGGCGCGCCACACCCCGAAGAAAGTTTTCATCGGAAGCAGGGAAATCTGTAGCCCATGGACCGCCGTACCAACCGCCATCGTAGTAGCTGTCGTACTGCACCCTGACGAACGCGAATTCTCCGGCGATGTCGTACAGGTCTGCATTATCTTCCTGAGCATTGACAGCTGGAAGCGCTAACAACAGAGTGCTAGCCAGTAATCCGCACAGTTTTTTCATCATGATTCCACATCGAATCGATTGATTTCCTTACTAGTTTGTATCGACAAGCCTAATAGATCAAGTTATTGTCAGAAATGCAGCCCAGCATGGGTTTCAAATCTATGAAACGACCATTCTACAAGTCCCCTTTCCTCATAAGTGCAGTCATCTTGTGTCTTCCATTCCTGGTTAGTGGGCAGACCAATCCCATCTCTACCAGCAATGAAACCTTGCGCGATTTACAACGTTATCAAGAGCAATTCGAAGACTATGCATCTGAGTTTGGTCCTTTTGATGATCGTTTGCTTGAACCATTGGCAAGCATGATCAATATACAAGCCGAGCAGGGAAATTTTGCAGAAGTCGCTGAACTTCAATCGCGAGAACTATCAATCATGCGCATGAATTTGGGATTCGAAAATCCTGAATTAGTTCCTCTTGTGCGTTCAATGATCGAGGTACAACAGGTGTTAGGTAATTATGAAGTTGTTTCTGATCATCTGGAACACATTCGTTTTCTTGTCGCGTCTAATTCGGACACTCAATCGGAAGAACTTTTGCACGCAATAGAGAATCAGGCGCAGTGGCTGCTAGCGGGATTCTATTTAGGGGAAGAAAGACGACAGTCGGACAAAATGCTCGACGCGCGGGATTTGTATCGCGAAATGTATAATCTTGCTGAAGATATTTATGGCGAAGAAGATCCTCTACTGTATCCCTGGTATTACAAGCGCGCCTATAACCTGGCTTTACTAGTGCAGTTGCTTAACACCGAGGACAATTTGTCCAGCCAAATATTACGTGATTTAGTCCGATCAGATGGCCCCACTCTTTTAGAGCATGGTCGTCGCGGAGGGGTTATTAGTACTAGTCCCTTTATCGGACTGGGCAGACAAATAGCGGTAGTAGATGGAGAATCTGTTTTAGGCGAAGGGTATTTAAGACAGGGTCTGGGTTTTATTAATGACATTTTCGATATTGCTGAAGAGCAAGGTGATTTAGAAGCGCAAGCAATGGCTCAAATTTACCGTGGTGATTTTAATGTCTTGATGGACCGAAGTTCGGGCAGGCGCCAATACAATGAAGCCCAGAGTTTGTTGTTGCAAGCCGGAATTTCTCAACAAGAAATTGATGCATTTTTTCATATACCGATGCCACTACCAATTCCAGAGTTTTATTCTCGTTTTTCCGATCTCGTTGTCTATCAACAAAGTATTATTGGTGAAGTAAGAAGCACCCAAGAGGGAGTGCTGCACCTCGGTACCTTTCGAGCCTGGCATGAAAATGCCCGTGCGGTGTTAAAACCAGTAAGCTCTGATCCGTTGCTTCGAATAGGGCTGCCACAATTTCAGGTGGACTTGAGTTTCAATATAAGTTCCCGCGGAAATGTATCCAGTGTAGACGTGCTCACTTCAATTCCGGAAGACAGAAGGGTATCAAGAGAAGGTGCGCGAGCAATTCGCGAAATCAAGTTTCGCCCTTTTTATGATGGCGATCGCGCTCGGCGCATAAGGGATGTGCAAATAAGATATCTATTTGCACAGCAGCAATAATCACATAACTTTACTGTATAGCAGTTTCCTTTCACGCTCGCCATACTGAGCGTTAAATAGGTTGATAAATTTTAAGGCAAATACAGTGCCCCAGGCCAATGAGAAAATAATGATTCGCTTTGGTAAAAAAATACAATTCAAATTTGGTGCAATGGTTATGCTTTGGTTGAGCGCTGTTATTGGTTTGCCCCAGGAGTCTCAAGTGTCAAGTACTGAATACGGTTATCCTAATATTCAGGGATATTGGACCAACCCTTTTCAAACTCCGCTAGAGAGACCTACAAATTTGGGCAACAAGCGTAATTACACCGCGATTGAGGCACAGGCTTTAGTTGATCGCGCAATCTCAATGGATAATGAGCGTCAGGCACCGATCGATCCCAATCGTTCAGCGCCAGAAGCCGGAGGAAGAATTAACAATCAGGCAGATGGAAACTTTGAAGTCATGCCGATAGAAATGGCTAGGGTGAATGGAGAGTATCGAACCTCATTTTTTTAGAGCCAAGTAACGGCCGTATCCCGGGAGGGAGGATGGAAAAGATATACATCTAAAATGGCGGGAGCAAGGCAAGTTACGTTTTGATGGACCAGAAGGACTGACCCCTTTGGATCGTTGCTTAAATCCAGGTGCCAACTTCCATTGATTTTTATTTTCGGCGGTGTTGGTCATGCGTTAGGCAATCCTGCAGGGGATAATCCTGTTCGCAACATTCAGATTGTGCAGAATGAAGACTATGTCGTAATGCTTGCTGAGTATTTTAGTTTGGTGCGCATAATTCGGATAGATAGTGAATTTAGGCCGGGGCAAGGGAACAAGTGGATGGGAGATTCTATAGGTTATTATGAGAATAATTCACTCGTGGTTCATACTCGGCACTTCCGGCCAGAACAATCAATTGGTTCACTTCGCTCCTCTGAGGCTTTTGAAGTAAAAGAAGTATTTACAAGGGTTAGTGACAACGAAATTCTTTTCAAATACACAATCACAGATCCCAATATTTATACTCAGCCTTGGACAGCTGAGATTCCTTTGCAGCGTATGAGAGAAGGGTTATTACTTTATGAATATGCTTGTCACGAAGGAAACTATTCCATACCCTCCATGTTGCGAGCCGCACGCATGGAAGAAGCGGGACTGCTCTAAAAAAGACTCCATGGGCATTATCGATGAGTATCGCGTGGTTCCAAAAATCTAATAATTAAAAAGGAGCGATCTATGAGATTTGCTAGATATCTTTCTGCATTTATAACTCTCGTCTTTGTTTTTACATTTTCTGCGCAAGAGCGACCATCGATGGAAACCAATGAAGATTTTCATCGAGCGATGGAAGAGCTATCCAATTGGGGTCGTTGGGGGCCAGAGGATGAATTAGGACAAGCGAACTTTATTACTCGGGAGAAAAGAGTTCAAGCCGCGGGACTGGTTCGGGAAGGAATAACAGTTTCGCTAGCCCATGATGTGGTGCAGGAAGATGCAGTAGATACTTCAGCTTATTTAAATCGTGAAGTGGTAAGAGTTTCTCCAACTGGTGCTTCTGATCGTTTGTCTTATACCGGCAGCTATCATGGAACAATTCATAGTCATCTTGACTCACTCGATTGCCATATCATGTATGAGGGCAATGGCTATAACGGAGTTAGCTTCGAAGAAGTGGAAGCTGCTAATGGTTGTCCGCGTGGAAGTATTTATGCACATCGCAATGGAGTGATTACTCGTGGTGTTCTTTTCGATGCAACATTATTACCCGGGAGAGCAACAGACGAAGGTTGGTTAGAACCTGGTACGGCGATTACTTATGACGATTTAGTCGCGCTGGAAGAAATTCAGGGCGTGCAGGTAGAAGCTGGAGATGTCATTTTATTGCACACAGGAAGATGGAAAAGAAGAGAGGCGCTAGGTGCGTGGCCGACTTCAGAAGGTGTAGCGGGCTACCATGCGGATGTCGCGTACTTTCTAAAAGATCGTGGCGTGGCAATGATTGGCCACGACATGTGGAATGACGTTGCGCCCAGTGGTATCGGGGATATTTTCTTACCGCTTCACAGTCTGGCGCTCGTATCACTAGGCGTGTCCATTTTTGATAACTTGGACTTTACTGAAGTGGCGGACGTGGCGAAAGAGTTAGGGCGCTATGAGTTCTTGTTTATGGCATCACCCCTGCGCATAGAAAAAGGCATGGGTTCGCCACTCAATCCAATTGCAACTTTCTAGAACTGCGAGCCACTTTATTTTTTATCAGCCATGACTTCAAAGGAAGGTATTTGGTATCAGCAGGAATTTAGGCTCTATTTAGGGTCGACCGCATTTTCCGGCATTGCATTCGCAATGCAGCAATTACTTCTCAGTTGGATTCTAATTGGCATTCTGGAATTACCTGCCACTCAAGTTGGAGTAATTCAGGCTGCTGTTGGTATCCCTGGACTGTTTGTTATGCTGTTAGGCGGTGCTCGTGCCGACGACCGTGATCCCCGCAATCTCCTTATCAAAGTTTATTTATACTCACCGTTATTTCCTCTTTTCCTTATCTTAATCGTTAATTTTGATCACCTATCAATATGGCCGGTACTACTGTGGGGATTGGGAATGAGCTTTTGCGTTTCCTATTCCAGCCCGGCGCAACAAGCCATTCTGAATAGAATAGCTAGCAGTGATGTTCAGAAAGCGGTATCAGCCGCAACCGCTATTTTCTTCGTGGTGCAAATGCTTGGACTTGGTGTTGCGGGAACAATGGATGAATTGGGTCTCGTTCCTGTTCTTAGTTTCCAGGCAGTGTGTGTTGGGTTAGGCGCAGCAGCGGTTAGACGATTAAACCCACAACCACCTGCAAATCCGACTACAGAATCAGCAATAAGTAACATCGTTGCCGGATTAAAAGCTATCTATCAGCAGAAAGTAATCATGCAAACTCTGCTGATAAATTTTGTTTCTAGCATCTTCAATGCCGGCGCGTTTATGACGGTCTTCCCTTTCATTGTGAAACGGATTTATGAAGGTGATGCATTATTACTTTCATTTTTGATGATAGTTTTTTACGGTGGTGCGACGGCGACTAACTTCATCATGATTCGGGTGATGCCAATCATTAGGCCCGGAAGAATTTTCCTCATTATGCAGTTATCAAGAATGATCATACTGGGGATTATGTGGATCCAGCCTTCATTCTGGATCTTCGCTTTGGCAGCAATTGCCTGGGGCTTAAACATGGGAGTAACGACCACATTGGCTCGAACCATCGTGCAGGAGTCTGCAAGCGAGGAATATCGAGCGCGCATCATGTCTGTGTATAGTCTCGGTCTTATTGGCAGCGCACCCATTGGTGCATTAATTCTTGGCTGGATTATCGAGGCATTTGGAACTCTTAATGGCCTAATTCCCGCCATGATGATTTCGGTAATTATGTTCTTTTATGGCGTTTTTATGACGGGCGTATATCGGTATCAATCTCCCACGCCTGCTGTGTCTCACACGTAAGATCAATGTTTGTCCATTGTTATTTGACGATAAATCACTGGATTCTATTCCGCAAAAGAGCGTAAGCTCGACTCAAGTATTAACAATAAGAAGGAAGCAGAATGAAGACTTTAAGTCGTTTCAGCGCCCTAAGTTTAATCGTACTTCTCAGCACTTGTTCTCCCACATCTACTCTGGATCTGGAGGCATTAAGAGACGCGGAAATCAATAATTTCCGTGCACCTCAATCCGAAGTGCTTTCTACCGGACAACCGAGTGCCGATCAACTTCGAGTCATGGCCAACTCTGGTGTCAGGCACATCATCAGTTTGCGACCACAAGCAGAAGATACTGGTTTCAATGAACAGGCAGTAGTTGAATCATTGGGAATGACCTTCGCCAGAATTCCTGTCTCCGTAGCCGAAGGTGGTATTAATGCCGAGAACGCCCAGTCCCTGCAGTCTCTGCTGGATCAGTATTCTGGTGAGGGTGTAGCTGTGCACTGCGCAACAGGAAATCGAGTTGGCGCACTAATTTCAGTTGCTGAATTTGCCGATGGTAGCAATATTGATAGTGCTATATCAGAAGGTGCGCGTTGGGGTATGACCTCGGAGCGATTGCAGGGCATTGTCAGAGAATCTTTAGGAGATAACTAGACCATCGAATAGTGTTTAAGAGTCCGTAGGCACCAGCAAGGGATTTAACTGGCAAAAAGCCCTGAAGATCGACGCTAAACCACGTTTAATTGCAGGGGTGGGGATCGGCGTAGGTGCGCTAGCCCCGATCTTCCTGCTGTTTGAATTGAAGCCGCAGACCTTCGCTCGGGTTTTCAGCTCTTGGGAATCGTAAATTCTTATGCCGATTGGATTGTCGACGGTACTTTTAATGTTGCTATTGCGATCGCTGCAGCTGCAAAGCTTATAAACATTCCTGGTTAAATGAATCTGGCGTCCCTGGCATTAGTGGGTTTTATTTCAGCGACCCTTGCCTACGTTGTGCCGGAATCCTTTCGTCCATTTTGTGGTCTCATCCAGCTCAAGAAGACAGGAACTGGGCAAATCACCAAAAATCGAGGCGCAGTTTAGTGAAATTTGGACTCATTTCTTTAACCTGTTTAACACTTTTGGCATGTCGTAGTACCGATATCGCCGATTGGCCAGCGGACCTCCCTGCTCAAGGCTATTTTGTCGCCGCCTATGAGGCTGATGTGATTAACCAGGAGCTGCAACCCAGGCAGGAATATCTGCAATGGATCCTGAGCTTTTACGAGGGAACGGTTATTGCGCCAACTGGGTGGGAAGCAATGCAATCTCAGGTTGTGGAAAGCTCTGTACCGGAACAAAGATCCGAACTCGACGTGCAGTTGTTTGAGCTAGGCGGACAAATAGCTGCCGAATGGGCAAAAGAAAATTCAAGCCGAGCCATAGATAGCCGCATGCTGAGTATTTGGGGATCGGTGCTGCAGTTAATAACGGGACCTGAGCAACTTTATGCTGCGATTCAGCTAATAAGAGCGGATGTGGAAGCTTTATTGAATCAAGATATTCTGGGCGATGAAATAAATGATGCCCGCTATGAACGGAGGCTCGGGCTGCAGCTTTTTGGTGATTTCTGAGTCGTCTCATCCAATATTTCCGGGTTTCTATCGTCTGAATTCTTGACTTCAGAGGATATGCCCTTATATTTGGTCCGACCAATTTGGTCTGACCAATTTTTTAAAT
Source organism: Gammaproteobacteria bacterium (assembly GCA_019654215.1). GTDB lineage: Bacteria > Pseudomonadota > Gammaproteobacteria > Pseudomonadales > Pseudohongiellaceae > UBA9145. The sequence goes on from BPDI01000001.1 coordinate 146,245, forward strand.
TTTCGAATTTCCCCTATGGCTAGTGCAAACTCGATCAGTTGCGAAATCGCGACTAATTTGCGAACTGATATTCTCAAGCAGCGCTACCTGAGCGGCGAGCGATTGCCCTCGGAACGCGATCTTGCCTCTCGCTTCGATGCCAGTCGCGGTGCTGTGCGAGAAGCGCTATCTCAGCTCGAGCAGTCTGGTCTTATCGAAATTCAACCTGGTGGGGCTCGGGTTAAACCTATCGAAGCGGCATCGATCTCAGTGTTAGGTCCATTGATGGCGCTTAACGAAATTCCAGATACCGCATTAGTAGATCAATTTCTGCAGGCCTTTGGCGCACTTTCTGCTTTAACCGCCAGAGAAGCGATTAATCATGCTAGTGATGAAGACATGAACCGATTGAGGCAAATCGTCGTATCTTTGAACAAGCAAGCAAAAGATTTCGAAACCATGCAGCCTCCTTGGCGGGAATTTCTAAAAGCTTTGGCCGAAATCGCGGATAACCTGGTGGTTCATTTAATCAGTAATGACCTGCGAGCTCAGTTCGTTGAGCAAATGGTGCGACTGGGACTATCTCCAGAATTAAGAAAGCAAACTGTGAATGAGGTGCTTTCTTCGCTTAAGAGAGCAATTGCCAATCGCGATGGCGATTTGGCTCATGCTGCTGTTCAAAAATACTTTGATGAGGTGAGAGGAGCAGTACACAAGATGGTTGATAGCCGTCTTGGTGCCCAGAGGAAACTAGTTGGTTGAGCAACAGCGTATAAGTAGAAGGAAAACAAGAAATAACCTCTAAGTTTAAAGAGATAAACTTGATTAAAGGTACTGGAGTGTTGAAGTGAAACGGATATTAGCGCCAATAGTAATTTTAGGTGGATTTATAGCAATCGCCTTATATATGGTTCGCACCCCAACTACGGTTGAAGAATTTGCACCAGAAGTCATTCCTGTTGCAGTGAGAGTGCAGGAAGTTGAATTAAGTTCGGTGCAGCTAACTGTAGAATCTCAAGGCAAAGTACAAGCTGCTCAAATAGCTAATCTTTCGGCTCCGGTGGCTGGACCAGTTGCGTGGATTTCTCCAACTATGGAAGCAGGCGGCTATGTCACAGACGGAGAGACTCTTCTTCGACTTGAAACTAGTGACTATGAAACCATGCGTGCTCGTAGCCAAGCCACCATGCAACAAGCGAAGGCTGAAGCTGATCATGCTGCGCGGGAATATGACCGCATGAAGGAACTGGCAGAAGAAAGATTGGCTAGTCAATCTCAATTGCAAGACGCCCAGCGGCAGGCAGAAGTAACGAACGCTCGATTGGCCGACGCACAAGCGAATCTTAACCAGGCTGAATTAGATCTTCAGCGGGCAGAAATTAAAGCGCCTTTTGATGCGATTATACAGTCACGTGATGTTGAACTCGGTCAGTATGTGAACCGTGCGCAAAGCGTTGCTGTTCTTTATGGAGCAGAGGAGGTTGAAGTACGAGTTCCTTTGGCAATTCGTCAGCTTGGTTATCTTGATATTCCTCTCGGATTAAGGGGCGAATTATCCGACGAAGACGCGCCAGATGTCTCTTTAACTGGGGTATATGGCGGTGAAGAATTAATGTGGCATGGTAAATTAGTACGGATCGAAGCCCAAATTGATCCTAATAGCAATACTGTGCAGACTATTATCCGTGTAAATCAACTCCAGGCCGTTGATTCAAAAGCCCGCGTCCGCAATATTCCGCTTCCAATTGGTCTTTTTGTCGAAGCGAATATTGCTGGCAAACAACTGGATAACATCATTTCTTTACCGCGTTCAGTTATTCGAAACAATAATCAAGTACTGGCAGTAGATGCAGAAAACAAAATGTATTTCCGTGATGTTACTATTTATCGTTTGGAAGAAGATCGAGTACTCATTAGCGGCGGCTTACTTCCTGGCGAGTCTATAGTCACATCTCCTATCCAAGCGGTGGTAAATGGCATGAGTGTGCAGCCCATCGAAGAATCCATTATCTAAGGAACTTTGATTATGCGAACTCCTATTTCTTGGTTTGTCCATAACCCTGTTGCCACAAACTTAATGATGATGATCTTCCTTGTTGGAGGCTTCATCTCTTATATGAATCTCAACCAGGAAGAATTTCCAGATATTGACTTTGGAGTTATCCAGGTGAGTGTTGCTTATTTGGGCGCAACCCCGGAGGAGTCGGAATCAGGTGTGTGTTTGCGAATTGAAGAGGCACTTGAGATCGCTGAAGACATTGAGAGATTGACTACCACTGCGCGCGAAGGCGGTTGTGACGCAACCTTGCAGCTCACAACAGGAGCAGACCTGAATCGTGTTCTCAATGATGTCAAAGGAAAGATTGATGCGGTCACTACATTTCCATTAGAAACGGAAAAGCCAATCGTACGTGCTTTCAGCAGCATGGGAAACGTAATGACTATGGCCTTAGTCTCAGATTCTGATGACCGTTACTTGAAAGCGGTAGCTGAGGAGATTCGAAACGACATAATTGATCTGGATGAGGTGTCAACAGTCAACATTGAATACATAAGGCCCCTTGAAATTTCCATCGAAGTTCCTGAACTGGTGCTGCGCCAATATGGACTTACCCTAAATCAAATATCTCAAGCTATCGACCGTGCTTCGTTGGATTTGCCAGGCGGAACCATTCGTTCCGATTCAGGAGAAATATTATTACGCACAAAAGGTCAGGTTTACACGGGAGACGAATACGAAAAAATCATCGTACGATCATTCCCTGATGGGACCCAACTTACCCTTGGTGAAATCGCCACCATTCGTGATGGTTTTGAAGAGGGTTATCTCGACGCCCGCCTTAATGGCTCTAACGCAGCTATCATCGATGTAATAAGAGTTGGGGAAGAGGATATCGTCAGAGCAGCAAGAGAGGTACGAGCCTGGATGGACTCTGCCAGTTTAGACTTGCCTGAAGGCATGACCTTGAATGTTATTACTGATTCTGCGGTCGCTACACAAGATCGAATCGCCACAGTGGCCAAGAATGCCTATACCGGATTAATACTGGTGCTCGTAATTTTGGCACTTTTTTTAAGATTTAAACTTGCAATATGGGTGGCAGCCGGAATCCCTATTGCAATAGCTGGGGCTTTGTCGCTGTTTCCAACTATTGGGCTCACTATTTCTTCCCTAACTGTTATGGGATTTATTTTGGTGCTAGGGATTGTTGTTGACGATGCAATTGTAGTGGGAGAGCGAATTCATTCTTATGAGAGGAAAGGTTATAGCAAAGATGAAGCAGCTATCGAAGGAACTTTGGAAGTTTCGGTACCTGTTATTTTTGGTGTATTGACAACAATTGCGGCATTTTTGCCAATTTTGTTGCTAGATGGACAGATGGGCTCATTCTTTAATGCTATAGGGGGCGTAGTGGTTTTCTGCCTTATCGCTAGTCTCATTGAGTCTCAGTTAATTTTGCCCGGACACATTGCTCATCGAAAAACCGAAGGCTATTTAGGTGAGAACTGGCGAATCATTAAAATTTGGCAAAATTTTCAAGGCAGAATCGCTCACGGTATGGAATATTTTGCCGAGCATGGTTATCGCCGTGCACTAAAATTCGTATTGAAATATCGTTATGCGGCATGGGCCACTGCAACAGGTGTAATTATTGTAACAACCGCTCTCTTGTTCAGCGGTCGCGTAATTTTTCAGTTTATGCCTAGTGTCGAGGGTGACGTAGTTTACGGCTCAATACAGATGCCGCCAGGCGTACCTGCTCAAGTTACCCAAGAGGCAGTTGGCATTATCGAAGCTAAAGCTTTGGAAATAGTCGATGAGTTGGAGGCTGAACTAGTCGACTTAAAGGCAACCGGACGAGCACCTCAAACCACAGATCGAATAGTCGATTCTGTGCTAACAATTATTGGTGGCAGCGCGCCTCGTGGTGGGCCAGCGGGTGTGGGTCGACCTAATGCAGGATCCAGTAATCAGGCTGAAGTAGTGTTATATCTGACCCCATTTTTTGATCGAGGTGAGATTAGTTCTGCTGAAATACGGGATCGCTGGCGTGACAAAGTGGGAACCATACCTGATGCATTAGAATTAACTTTTGTATCAGACGTTTTTTCTGCGGGAGATGCAATCAATTTCCGATTAGGGAGGTCGTAATGAAGATAATTTAAAGATTGCATCAACACAATTAAAAGAGGAGTTAGCGCGCTATCCTGGAGTATTTGATATAACAGATTCCTTTAGAGCTGGAAAGCAAGAGGTTCAGATTGAATTATTAGAAAGAGGTAAGACGCTTGGATTGACTCTAAATGACATTGCTACCCAAGTACGGCAGGCTTTTTATGGTGCTGAGTCACAGCGAATTCAGCGGGGTACCGACGATATTCGCGTTATGGTTCGCTACCCAGAGGAAGAGCGCAGATCGCTTGGTAATTTAGAAGAACTAATGATACGAACTCCATCCGGCGCTGAAGTTCCATTTTTAAGTATCGCCGATTTTTCACTAGGTAATAGCTACTCGAGTATTAATCGTCAGGATGGACGCCGCATTATTACAGTCCGTGCTGATGTGGATAGAACTGTTGTTACTCCAGATGAAATTCAACGCGAAGTTATTAATAAATTCCTCAATCCATGGGAGCGTGAATTAAATGTAGAAATGGTTATAGGTGGTGAAGGTGAACAAAGGTTAGACTCTCTATCGGATCTTTATTCTACTTTCCCGCTTGCACTGATGGTGATATTTGCATTGCTTGCAATACCACTTAAATCATACCTGCAGCCATTAGTAATTATGAGTGTAATTCCGTTTGGTGCTATAGGTGCAATCTGTGGTCATTTTATAATGGGCGCAGATCTTGTATTCTTCTCATTATTGGGGATCATTGCGCTAAGTGGCGTTGTGATTAATGCCAGTTTGGTTTTGGTCGTATCGATAAACAGAATGCGCGCAGAAGGCGTCGGAATGGTCGATGCGGTTTCAAAAGCTGGTGAAATGCGATTTCGTCCAATTGTTCTAACATCAATTACAACATTCATGGGATTGGTTCCATTGATTATCACTGCGAATCCTGCAACTTTCTTTATTATTCCAATGGCTATCTCACTAGCTTTTGGCGTTCTGTTTGCCACAATTATTACGTTGTTTCTGGTGCCGAGCCTATACCTGATTCTGCATGATTTTATCGGTCATACTGATACGACTGAAGAAAGGGCGCTGGCTTACCAGCAATAACAATATAAAAAGATACAGAGAGAATTGAGAAAGGGGCAGATTTTTAACATCTGCCCTTTTTTTTTGCTTTAAAGTTCTGGCCAGGGAAACATATCTATTGGTGGCACATCCAGATTGACTTCATTGCCTCGGGCCATCACAAAAACAGGCTGCAGTAATACAGAAATATCATCAAGAGGATTGCCATTATAGGCAACGATATCTGCGTCTTTGTTTGCTTCGATAGTTCCAGTTATGTCGGTAATGCCGATGAGGTCCGCGGAACTGATGGTGGCGGATATGAGAATGTCCCGTTCACCGATTCCAGCTTCATTCATCAAAACTGCTTCATAAGCATTGTGCCGTGGTCATTCACACCTGCATCGGTACCATACGCGATTTTCACACCGGTTTCGTATGCTATGCGTAGTGCATTACGCATAATAGGGCCTACTTCTAGCGCTTTCAGCCGCACCTCTGGCAAATAAAAATCTGGCTGCTCTGAAGCGATTCGTTCAACAGTGTGACCAGCGATCAATGTTGGCACAAGGTAAGCACCGGTCTGTACAAACAGGTTTGCCACTTCTTCATCGAGATAAGAGCCGTGTTCGATTGAATCAACGCCTGCGCGAAGCGCTGTCATCATTCCAGTCTTGCCATGAGCATGTGCCGCGACTTTGCGTCCCATAGCATGAGCTGCCTGAACCAGAGCAATTTGTTCTTCATCTGTAAATTGCTGCTCGGTGCCTGTAGCCGTTATGCTGAGTACACCGCCGGTGGCTACATACTTTATATGGTCGGCACCATACTTAATCTGAGTGCGCACAGCACGACGACATTCAGAGATTCCATCGCAGACGCCAGAATGGGGTTCAGGGAAAACATCATCTCTGAATCCGCCGCCATCGCCATGACCTCCGGTTGGTGTTATGCCTTGACCAGATGCTCTAATTCGCGGGCCCATAACGACCCCTTCATTAATTGCATCCCGTAGCGCAAAAATTGCATTACGATCACCACCGACATTACGAATCGTAGTGAACCCTGCCCGTAGGGTGCGCATTCCAAATTCAACCCCCAACAGGGCACTATATTCTGATGTGCGAGTGACAGTGATTTCTCTTCGGTTAGGTTCTTGCTGACTAAGAATATGAGTATGGGAGTCAATTAGTCCTGCCATAACAAACTGATTACTCAAATCGATTATCTTTGCACCGTTAGTGCCGCTAACCTCGCCCGGCTGAATAAATCCTTCGCGAACCTCTTCGATTATATTGTTGCGAACTATAATGCTTTGCTGGGTGGAAACTGCTTGTCTGGCATCGGCCAGGAGTGTTCCAGCGTGGATAATCTTAACTTCGTTAGCAACCTGCGCAAATAAGTTACTATTTACTAAAAATGAAGATATAAATATAAATATAAATAGAAGAGTGCGAGACATGATAACTAACCTCTCGATTGATTTTATCTGAGACTGCAAAGGACGGAATTGTAACAGAGCGCCTATGAGTTAATAGGAAGAATTTCTTGGTGAATCGCAGACTGAATAGCTTTTTAAATTGGAGCACTGACACGTAATACTGCAGAGCACTGGCATACCAGATCTATTTCCATTAATCTTAGCGGCCGTTGTTAATGTGGTAGCTAAATAGTCAGCGAAGGAATGCAACTCTGTGTTCAGTGAGTTTCCCTATGTTTAGATTAGTAGTTCTTGTCGCGCTAAGCTTTATCTCAAGTTTTGTCAGTTCCCAGCAGAATCGCATAGATATCATCGGTGATGATGCGCCAGCCCTGGCGCAGTTTGGAGATTACACGATCGGAGTGCGAACACTGGAAATTGTTGCTGAAAATCGCATCGACATTATCAATACTCCACGTGGTGGCGATACTGCGTACTATGATAGAAAACTTATGCTGGAGATTTGGTATCCGGCTGATCTACAAGGAGCTGAACCCGGCACGCAGTATCAGGCTGTTACTCGCAATCCAGAGATCACAGCGACTTTAACAGGTCGAGCCGTTCGCGATGCTGCTCCACTTAGAGCAGACGGTCCATATCCGCTCATTATTATTTCGCATGGTTATCCAGGGAATAGATTACTGATGAGTCATACCGGAGAAAATCTGGCAAGCAAAGGCTATGTCGTAGTGTCTATAGATCATCTGGAAAGTACCTATGATGATCAACAGGCATTTCAATCTACGCTTTACAATCGCCCGCTTGATCAGCGACATGTGTTAAGCAGCATGGCATACATTTCTTCGCAGCCAGATCGAATCTTCAGCAATATGATTGATGCGGATAACACTGGTATCGTCGGCTATTCCATGGGCGGTTATGGGTTGGTTAACAACCTTGGCGGTGGATACTCAGAGGAAATTATTGATGGTTTTATGGCGCCACCAAATCGCTTGCTAGAAGAACATGCTACTTCCAATCCAGACTATCGAAACAATCTCGATGCTCGAATCAAAGCAGGTTTCGCTGTCGCACCCTGGGGCATGAATACTGGCTTCTGGCGAGCAGAAGATCTTGCAGGTATTGGTGTTCCTACTTTCTATTTAGCAGGTGATCAGGACAATGTCGCTGGTTATGAAGATGGACCTCGGGCAATATTTGAAAATGCAGTAAATAGTGATCGTTACTTACTAACTCTTCACGAGGCTGGGCATAACGCTGGTGCTCCCATTCCTCTACCTATCGAGCTCGACAATGAAGAGAACGAAGAGTTTGCAGGACATTATACAGATGAAAATTGGGACAGCGTGGTGATGAATAACATCATGGATCACTATGTCACTGCTTGGTTTGATTTTCACTTAAAGGGAGTTAATCGCGAAGAATATCTGTCCTCCGTTCCTGCAAACTACGAAGAAAGGTTAAGTCTGGAACATCTAACTATCGGACAGTAGTTATCAGCTTAAGCACCATTTCCATACAGCTTGCTGTTTCCTCCGCCTTAAATGGTTTATTGATACTAAGTAATTCAAAAGATTCCAATTGGTCAGTTTTTTCAGTCATTAAGATGATTAATGTTTAAGTATGAGCCGATTTGATTTCATCTTCTTTGCTGAGGGCACCTTAAGCTCTAAGCCATTAATTCGCATTTATGGCAACTAAGATATACCTCTAAGAAACTCCAGCAGTAATCGCGAAGTTTCTTCCGCTTGTTCCTGTTGAACCCAATGACCTGCACCGTTTACTAAATGAACTGCGCGCATATCTGTGCACGCTGTTTCCTGCATGCGCTCGAATGAACCTGGATTCTGATAAGTTCCCCAGTCGCTGGCACCGCTGATAAACATTGATGGTTGATCTATAGTCCTTCCAGTATAAAGTTGAGACTCAGCGGTTCCTATGCCCGACGAGCCCATTCGGTAGGAATTCAATCCGCCCTGGAAGCCGGTACGTCCATATTCTTCTGTGTACACTGCCAGTTCTTTTTCAGTAAGCCAGGTATTAGCGGCAACTTCTTCATCACTTGGCATCTGCAGATCAACGGTTTCTGCCATGCCCATATTCAGATCCATAATGTAATAGGTTGGCATCTTCGCCCATTCCGCGGCAGTTCTTCCCGCCAGACGATAAGGCTGGTTTTGTTTCCAATCCGCACTTTTATGATGGTAATAAGCTCGAATAAAACTATTTAAGCTCTGTCTCGCATGCCACATATTCGAGTTGGCTTCCCGGGTTTGGTAATAACGTTGATAGTGTTTTCGGGGGCGCGGTAAAGCAGCGAGATCATCATAAATGCTTGGAGATCTTTCAGTGTTTTGGCGGGATGTATTGTTTATCGTATCGAATGGAATAGAGGGAGTGCCACCAAAGGGTGCGCTCATCATTGTTACTGCTCGAAAAATATCTGGACGAGTAACGGCACACCAGGCTGCTAGAGGTGAGCCAAAATCATGACCAATCACTGCCGCAACAGTTTCGTAGCCAAGGGCGTAGACTAATCCAACACAATCACGAACCTTATTCAGCATACGAAATGGTGTCAGGTCGGCATCGTAGTCGCTATCGTATCCAGTCGTACGTCCATAACCGCGCAGGTCCGGAGCGAAGACGTGATAACCAGCGTCAGCTAAAGGCTGCATCACATTGCGCCAGCTATAAGCCAATTCAGGAAAACCATGTAGTAATAGCAAAGCAGGGCGATTTGGAGTTTCGTAGCCCGCCTCTAGGACATGGATTCTTAAGCCATTGATATTGTCTACAAATCTTGAACGGACACCGTCTGGTAACCACTCGTCTGGGTATGGATGCGCAATTCCAGAAAGGGTAAATTGATTTTGTGCCAGTACTGATTTACTTATCGCTACCGTTCCTGCAGTTAGTGCTGCCGCTTTTATAAAGTTTCTTCGAGTCTGCTTTTTCATCGTCATTGTATTCTTATCTAAAGATTAGGAATTCAAGGTTTTACAATCCTGCCATCTCAATTGCAAAATTCATTACCATACCGCCGGCTCGGTCATCGCGATCAAAAATTGCCAAGCGGTCCAAATAGGAGTCTAGTGAAGGCATTTTACCAGTAGATGTACACGCATTAATAAAAACACCATCGAAACTGGTTCGAATTTTCACAGCGCTCCAAGCTTTGTCTAGTGCTGGTCGAAAACTTTCTTCCCGCAACCAACCCTTATCTAATCCCCGCTTAATAGCAATGCCAATCATAGCTGTTGAAGTAAGCTCCGCGAATGAACCTGGGTAGTCGATAACCTCATGCCACATTCCATCCTCATCTTGATAAGGCAACAAGGCTTCAAGATGATCAATTAGCATTCCAAGAATTACATCTCGGGCGGGATGGGTTGGTGGAAAATCGCTAACGGTTAAAGCTAATCCTAGGGCAGGGAATCCATTACCACGACTCCAGGCCACATCAGCTTCCGGCGAGTGGCGATATAGACGATTTTCTCTTAGCAACATATTGCGCATGTAAGTGACATGACGTATTGCCATGTCAAAGTACTTTTCGTCCTCAGTGATTGCACCTGCTTTTGCCAGCAGGGGTGTGGCCATAAAAAAAGAATCGCTCATTTCATAATGCATCGGAGCAACTTCAAGCGGCTCGCCAGACTCATCAAAGGCCAGGTCAGCAGCTTGCAATGTTAATAGTAATGATTGTTGATTACCTGTAAGAGCGGCATGTTCGGCAAACACTAGTTGACCAGCCAGCGCCGATGAGTTCGAAACTTCAAATGATCGTCCATTATGATAGGGAGCGAGTAACTCTTCCACTTCATTGATGTAGCCCAATCGAAGTCTGCCAATGACGCTCATACCTGGTACGTAGACAGGTGTTGAAAAATCATATCCGTAAATAGAGGCAAGTTGCTCTGCAAGTTCCAGTGGAGTTCGCGCTATTCGGCGCTCTAGGTGTGTCCTTGCTGGCGAGTGCTGCATTTCTGCATTTTCTAGCAGGTATTCGACAGTATCATTAGTTGAAGAAAGTCATTTACAGGGATTGATCCAAATCCGGCAATACCATTGTTAGTAATAGCTTCACGAAATCCAAAATCATCGTCAGGTTCTATGATTATTAAATCTGGTGCGTGGGATCCAATCCAACGCCATAACACATGAGAAACAGTATTTTCCGTATAAGCTTGCCCTCCGGCGGAAACTGTAGCTGATTTCCCTCAGGATTGGCTCTTGAGATCACTATAAGATTTATGTCATTCGGACCTGCAACCTCGGCGTAGGGGGGAACTAACTCATCAAGATTGTTGTTTTTCGACTCGTTTCCATCTAGGCCGCTAAGGTACAAAACAGTCGCGTTGCTCTCGTTGTTAATAACGCCCTCTGCAGTGATCAATTTGCGCTCTTCTGTCAGACCAATTTCCCAGCTGACCTCGGTTGCATAATTTCCGGTACAGCAAAGAACGAAAGATACAGGCTAATTATTGCTTTTCTAAACATTTTTAGAGGCTAATCCAACTCCATAAGTTCTCGAATCTGGTCCATAGCTGCGTTAAAGATCAGGTCGAAGCCAACTCGTCCCAATTCTGCTGTGGCGATAGTAGGATCGCCAGAAACTCCATCTACATCCGAACCTCGGCCTGGAGAGAATTGTTGGCGCGCACATTTCAGGCGCAATTGCGAGCAATAAAGCGGTGTCTCTCAAACCGGCATGAGTTCCTATTTGTTTGTAGGAAGCACCTTGTGAGATTAAGTCTCATCAAACACGCCTACTTTATACCATCACTAATATGGAAAACAGAAACGCCTTCGTTCGCCCATTCAGCTGATAGCAGTTCCGCGACTTCTTCCTGCGGCCTTTGATTGGGTCCGCTATCACCAATAAACAAGATGTCGGAAAAACCGTGTTGCTTAAGACTTCGTGCTGTATGTTCTAACATTGAGCTGAATACTTCTATCGGGATAGAAATAGTTCCGGCATAGCGCATATGACCAGATGGCGGATCGATATTGCCTTCGGGGACATAGGTCATGGCTGGTGCTACTAAAGTGTTGCCTAATGCGCGCGCGATACGTTCTGCTCCCGTATTAATTCGATATTTGTGTTTTCCTAATACCATATGGGGGCCATTCTGTTCAGTACCTGCGGGGGGAACAATCACCGTTGTTGTTCCGCTATCAATTTCGGCACGAACTTCGGTCCAGGTTAGCTCTTCCAGGAAAACTGTATCAGGAGTTTGTGCGCCAGTTTGATTAGTTAGTGTGGCAGAGACAAGAATGCCAAAGCATATTCTTTTCAGCATGCTCACTCCTCTTTGAAGAAATTAATTTTTATTATTCAGCAGCGCCAGCGGCTTCTAGTATAGACACTACTGATTCGTATCGACGTTGTTTAGCAAAAGCAAGTGCAGTCTCACCTTCGGCGTTCTTAGCATTAACTTCGGCGCCAGCAGCGAGAGCTACTAAGACTGAATCCACTATCAAGGATTCTCTATCCTGCAACTGACCCGCTCTGCGTTCTGGTGTACCCCAACTAACTCTTAAGCGGGCATGTCCCATACCGACTGCAGCCATTAGCAAATTAATCTCGCCTTCATCACGTATGAAGTGCTCAAGCATGCGCTGAGCCGGATAGCTCATATGATTAATCACCATTGGATCGGCGCCAGCTTCTAGGAGAGTTTCCATAATCTTGGGCTCGGAGAAACGAGCAGCCAACCAGAGTGGTGTCGCACCGATTAGTGCATCGTGAAAATTGTAGTCAGTGGATTGTCTTCGAACCGGTGTTGGTTTTTCCAAGATCGCTTCGAGGTTTGCACCATGCTTAATTAAAATGTTAACTGCGTCCGAATTACCTCTTTGAACCGCGGCATGCAGCGCAGTATGACCGCTCTCGCGGGATTCAATGTCGGCTCCATTTTCGATTAGATATTCCAGCGCTTCCGTATTACTACCATGAATTGCCATTATCATCGGGCTGGTACCAAAGGCTGATAATTGATTAACGTCTGCACCTGCGTCCACAAGCACTTGCACCGAACGCAGATCCCCAGAACGTGCAGCAAAAATTAGTGGAGTATTGCCTCCAAGCTCTGTCCAGTATTTGTAATCTGGGTGGCTATCTTGCTCTTTTTCCGATTTTACATAGTGTTCACGAATTTCAGAACGCGCGTTTAAGTCTGCGCCATGATCGATCAATGCAGCAACGACCTCGGAATGGCCTCGACCAGATGCCCACATTAATGCGGTCTGTTCGCGGGTAACCGCTACGTTTGGGTCGCCGCCAGCTTCAAGCAGCATTCTGACTACTGCGCCATTGCCAGTCTGGGCTGCAGCCATTACTGTTGTTTCACCGGAAAGCAATTGAATAGAGGGGTCCGCTCCCGCTTCAATTAAAGCTTCCACCATTTCTATGCTGCCATTTTCTGCAGCTAACCAGAGGGGTGTTACTCCTAAATCAGTAGTGGTATTTACGTCAGCGCCAGAACTTAAAAGATTATCTGCTGCTTCTGAACTGTTGTGATAACTGGCCCAATGTAAGGCAGTTGTGCCATCACCATAAACGACATTAGGGTTGAGTCCGTCTTCTAATAAAGAGGCGAGTTCTTCCCACTTCTGTTCTTTCGCAAGGCTAACGACAATTGGAAGGTTTTGCGCAGAGACCTGGCCCGCGAAAAAGAGCAGAGCTGCTATTATAATTTTTCGCGAGTTCAAAAACATTGAGAGCTTAAAGCGTTATAGGGCCAGTGCTGCCACCCATCTGATCGATGGATAGCCCAAACTTTTCCATCAGGCTTAGATGCAGATCCGCCATAGTGGGTTCGTTGTCGTAGAAGACATACTCACCACCCTTCAGCCAACCGGCGCCACCTCCAACAAGAATTAGTGGCAAGTTAACCCCGGAGTGAACCGTACTATTGGATAAACCACCACCATAAAGAATGGTCATATTATCTAACAAGTTTCCATCGCCTTCAGGGATTGCAGACAGTTTATCCAGGTAATTGGAGAAGAGAGATACATGATAAGTATTAATCTTGGACATGCGTTCTATTAATACTGGATTGTTATTGTGATGAGAAAGCGGGTGGTGCGCATCAGGCACTCCGATCTGCGGATAAGGTCGCGGACTCTGTTCTTTGCTCATCATAAAAGTAATGACACGAGTTAAATCTGTTTGTAAGGCCAACACCTGAAGATCCTGCATGATTTCCATGTGATCTTCGAAAACAGGAGGAACGCCTTCAGGTTGTTCTAACTCCGGTAAATCCATGTCGATCTGCTCTTCAGCTTTTTGAATACGTCGCTCAATATTGCGTACAGATTCTGTGTAGCTGTTTACCAGATGACGATCTTCATAACCCAGTTCCTGTTCCAGGCTTGACAGTTTGTCCATAACAGCATCGAGGATACTGGATTGTTGTCGCAGTCTTAATTCACGGGATTCTTTTGCGGTGGAGCCACTGTCGCCAAACATACGCTCAAATAATGAACGAGGATTATATTCGGTCGGTAATGGTTCCGTTTTGCCACGCCACGAAAGAGTATGGGTATAAACGCAGCTTAAATTCACTGTGCAGGCACCAGCGAGTGCCGGAGCATCCATAGACAATTCTAAAGACGAAAGCTGAGTTTCTTTACCTAGTTCGTTTGCCAGCAGCTGGTCGATGGAAATATCTGCAAGAATTTCTACTTCGGTTCTGCCACCGCGGGTAATGCCTGTAAGGAATGAACCGCCGGCACCAGCATGGGCAATGTTCCAGTTTGCCTTCAAGCCACCAATTAAACGCATCTTGTCTTTGTAATTTGAAAGAGGGGCAAGAACTGGAGTTAGTTCGTAGTCGCGACCAGTTTTTTCTGGCGTCCAGTATTCCATTGCCATGCCATTCGGAATGTACACAGTCTGGAAGCGATGAATTGGCGCAGAAGTATTAGCGAATGCTGGTGTCATTGCGTCCAGCATGGGTAAGGCGAGAGCAGCACCAGCGCCCTGGAGTAAGGCGCGTCGGGATATCGCTTTCCCGGTATTAATGTTTACCGCTCTAGCAATCTGTTTTTGTTTCACCTTTTGAACCGTCATTCTCAATCCCTCTTGGGAATATCAGATTAAATATTACACGGAAACCGCCTCAAAATCAGGATATTAGGCCTAATTTTGAGCATTCGCCGTAGCTATATTAACTCCTGGATTGTTTTCGTCTATCTGGGCCATTTGCACTGGCGCGATACTGGTCTTAAACGCTAGGCTATTCACAATGCCTAATATGATTGCTGACCAGCTGTAATCATCAGCAGCCGCATCTCTTACGATCTGCCGAACAATAGGTTGATCGTAATATTCGACTCTTCTGCCTAAAGCATAGGTCATCAGCTTTTCAGTTAAGGTGTGAGCAAACCGATCGGGTCTGTCCATCATCCAGCTGCGTAAGTCGACAAAGCCGGCGAATTCAACACCACCAGGATAGTTACCATTGGGATCCACCGGATTTCCAACCTCGTCAAAATCTCGCCATGCGCCAATCACATCAAAGTTTTCTAACGCGAACCCTAATGGATCGATGACCACATGGCAGGAAGCGCAGACAGGATCTTCACGGTGCTGTGCTAAACGATCGCGAATTGAAGCAGGGATTTCGCCGGCTTCAGCTTCAGGAAGAATAGGTACATTCGGCGGCGGAGGCGGTGGTGGAGTTCCTAATAAATTATCCAGCAACCATTTACCTCTTAAAACCGGTGATGTTCTGCCAGGATACGAAGTTACGGTTAACAAAGCACCATGAGCTAACAAACCACCTCGTTGTTGGGTATTCGGCAATGACGCTTTCCGGAAACGACTGCCGTAAACATCTTCTACGCCATAGTGCTGAGCCAATCTTTCATTAACAAATGTGTAATCGGCATTAAGTAACTCCGTGACCGGTGCGTCAGTCTTAATGGTTTCACCGACAAACATTTCAGTTTCTGTTTCGAAGGCTTCGATGAGACTTACGTCATACTGAGGAAACAATACCGTATTGATGTTTACTTCTTCTAGTCGGCGAAGATTTAACCATTGGGCAGCAAAATCTTCGACTAAAGTGTTAACACCGCGTTCATCAGCGATCATGCGTCGAACTTGTTCTTCATAAACTACCGGATCACTGAGCCGTCCTGCTTCTGCTAGTTGGAGTAGTTCTTCATCGGGAGCAGTACTCCATAGGAAGAATGAAAGTCGCGAAGCCAGCTCGGTGTCACTTAGCTCAAAATTTCTCCTGCTGCGAGATTCGCAGGAGTCTGATAGGAGCGAATCAAGAAATCTGGATCGCTGAGAATAAATTCTAATGTGAATTGTATGCCGGCATCGAAACTTCCACCTTGTTCGCGACCTACATTGAAAAACTCTTGAAGCAGTTTTGAATCATCTTGTGTAATATTTCTGCGGTAAGCCTGTCGCGCCATGCGTGTTAGAATTTCATCTGCACAGGCCGCTTCTTCAGATAAATTTTCTGGATAGCAGGAAAAAATAAGTTGGCGGCTAGGCGAATCACCAAAGTTCGCTGCATTGGTATAAGGACCGCCTATCTCAATAGCATGAACTTTTTGATAGGCAAGATACGCTTCAGAGTTAGCCGGTAGTCTTCCACCTTGACGTGGCTGAGGAATCTCCTCCTCTTCCACTTGTTTTCGCACATAGGAAGCGGTTATGGAATGAGGGCCAGCAGTTACTGGAACAGTGACTTCAAGTCCCTGAGTTCCCTCGTACAGCATGTATTGTTCCCAATCGATACTTCCAGGCTCGCCGGTTCCACTAAAACTTAATGGAGTGGGGGTGCCCGGCGCATCACCACCAATAGTAAATCTTTCCAGCAAAACTCCATCTAAACGCACGTCGAGAATTTGCGCCCAACCCAACCCTTTAACGTAGTCTTGATAATTCGTTTCCAGATCAATCTTGATGGTGTACTCGCCATCAACAGGAAAATGATGGGTTACCGAAACACCACCGCGAGAACCAAAAGGCATGTCTTCGTTTTGGCGCCAGTCCTGACTCATATAAAGCGGAATTTCGTATGTTGCAACGCTGGGGGTTAACGGCGGTAAGCCAGTCGCTAATCGGGTTACTTGTCTTGCCACTGACATGTACCGTTCCATGTGTGCCGTAGTAAAAGGTAAAGATTCAGCGATATTATCGAAACTGCCATCGGCAGTTGGATCCCCCGGCAGTAATTCCATGATGTCTGCATCAAGCCCCAACAATTCATTGATGGAATTGTTGTACTCATAACGATTCATTCGATGCAATGGAGTTACACGGCCAGGATTTGGGTTCGCCGCCCACGAGTTATCTAATTCAGCCTCCAGCCATTCGGCGATCACGCTGTAAGTTTCGAAATCAGGGCGAGGCATTCCTGCCGGCGGCATCATATGGGCGCGCAGTTTTTTTACTATTTTTTCCAGTGTTTCAGCATGGGTAGCAATGCGAGTAAAGTCCACACTTTGTAAAGAGAGGCCAGAAGTGGCCAGCGCGTCGTTGTGGCAAGCAAGACAATACTGGTTTACCACCTGCTGCATATCGTTGGTGCCAAATGCTTCTTGCGCGGAAGCTGGCTGACTAAGAAAAGGGTTGGAATCTGAGAGCCCAATCACCGCTACAGCCAAGGCTGAAATCGCCAGGCTGGATCCGATCCAATTCTTCCTGATTGGTTTCATGTAGGCTCCGCTAATCGAGGCTCAAAATGCACCGTTTTTCAATAACTTATATATCGGCAGAAACAGCACATTTTGTGTTTATCTAACCGAAAAACACTACCTTAGGAATGGCTATTCTGCAATAAATAAAAAGAAACAAAGCGTAACGAGGCTCATGTCGTTTAAGGCACCGGAGCCATCCACATTTTTGACTGCACAGTACTGCCTTGATAGGCACCTCCACCGATATACATTATGCCATCGATTATGCCCGCAGCAGGAGAGGAAAGAGGATTGGGGAGCTCGCCAACTTTTTGCCATTGGCTCCCCGGTGCTAACGTCAGAATATCCGGATCTTGAGCTTTGCTTCCTCCCATTGGAGTGGTGTGGCCACCGATCATCCAGATCTTGTTGTCATGTACGAAGGTCGCACCTTCCGCATGGGAATGACCTTTGGGAAGTGGCGGCCCGTTGCTCCAGGAGTTAGTTTCTGGATCAAATATGTCGACCCGCGCCTGATCCAGTTGTTGGCTGTCGTGATTGAACTGACCACCAATTGCGTAAATCTTTCCTTGAAACGTGACAGTTGAAAATTGATTGCGTGGTGTTGGCATTGGAGTGGTTGCTTGCCACCCACCATTGCCGTTTGCCAGGTCCTCAAGATTTAACACCCAATGATCCGGTGAATCTGTGTCGCGGTCCGATATTAAGCCACCAAAATAATGCAGCTCTCTACCAACGATCGCTAGTCCACCACCTGCTCTAGGTTTAGGTAACAGTGGAGCGGCTGTGTAACGATCTAAATCCACATCGTAATTCCACACCTCGGCAATGGCATGGCCTGGATAACCATCTTTAAATCCACCGGCAAACCATACCGTTCGCCCACCCTAATACCATATTCATATGGGTGATTGCGCTGGGGAGTTCCTGAATAGAGGTCCAGCTACCACTAGTAGGATCAAAAACGTCTGATCTTTTGCTGGAAACAACACCGGATTTATAGCCGCCGAACAAAAACAGCTTATTATCTAAATTAACCACACCGGGTTCCCACTTACCTTCCGGCATGTCGGGAAGCGCAGTCCATTCATCGGCCTCTTGGGCAGATAGAGTTGTTTATTAGAGAGGAGATTACCAGGCAACTGATAATCCAGGGCTGTTTCATTATTATTCTCCGAATTCCCAGGCTTATCGTTTCAGAATAACACTAATTGTTGGGTCAAAATACATTGTTGGAGCTTGATGGCTTAATTGATACAGTATGGTCAGAATAAAAATCAGGCAGATTAGTTCTGCTTCTGATCACAATTAAATCCATATAGGAATTGTTATGAAATTTACAATCATAAGAATTTTATTAAGCGTTTCTGCCCTCATTTATTCAGCTTTTGGTTTTGCGCAAACTGGAAGTCGCAGCTTTGTCGACGTCATGAGTACATATTCTGTAATACCCGATTTGACCTATCAACGTGCCGGTGGAGTGGATTTAAAACTCGATGTATATCGTCCGCGTGACGATGATGGTACAAATAAAACACTTATGCACATGCATGGTGGTGGTTGGACTAATGGTAGCAAAGAGGCTTCGTCATTAAATTTTCTTCCTTATTTAGAAATGGGATGGACAATCGTAAACGTCGCCTACCGCCTAGCTGATGTTGCTCATGCCCCGGCTGCGGTTGAAGATACTCGTTGTGCATTGCGTTGGATTTACCGTAATGCAGATCGCTATGGATTCGACAAACAAAATATCGTTGTGACCGGAAACTCTGCCGGCGGCCATTTGGCATTAATTACGGGATGCTAACTTCCGATGTTGGAATGGAGCGTCAATGTCCCGGAGATAGAATGCGCAGCACCTGGGATATCGGGCCAACTAACATTGAAACTTTGGAAGTTGCTGCCATCGTTAACTGGTATGGAATTACTAATGTCACTGATTTGTTAAATAATGGACCGGGCACCTCGGGTAATTTCACGAAGCCTGGATTGGGTCTTCCCCCAATCGAGTCGCCACAGCAGCGCGTGTATCTCCGATAAATCAGTGAGGGATGATCTCCTCCCTAATCACGATCCATGGCGATGAAGACATATCGTTCCTCACTCCCAAGGCGTGCAGTTACATGAAGCCCCCAAGCGTGCGGAAGTTCCGAATGAGCTCATTACCATACAAGGTGGCGGCCATGGCGGATTCAGCGCAGCACAGATGGCGAACATATATGATGAGATCCGAGATTTTCTCAACGAGCACGGGGTAGGAAGCTAAGTGCGATTAAATAGTGTGCAATAGTCGCAGCTCGTAAACTATGGAAAAGAACTTTTGCATTAAAAAAGAGGGTAGACGGATTCCGCTTATTGGAAAGCTCCATTTTTTTTCCCAGAAAAAACAATTTGCCAGCCCCGGATTCAAATCTTATCGGCATGCTCTGAGTGCTTCATTACAGCAGTTAGTTTCCCTTGCTAATTAATGGCGAAATAGAATTAGCTATGGATGAATGGAGCTCTCTTGGTATCGATCTTAAAGAATTCAATTTAGGGGTTGCACAAGCCTAAGGGCTAACTGCTAATCTTATCGGCTGTACCGTAATGTCCTGCCATACCCCTTCAGTCACATAAGGGTCATTTGCTAACCATTCGTCCAGATCTGACGCTTTCAAATTCAACACAGAGTGTTGAGCCAATCATTTCCTCATTCTCATCGAGAATTGCGGCGCCAACTATAATATTGCCTGCTTTTTTAATTCTTGCGCTTTACCAAATGCGAAGCCTGGCGGCCGCTCTCCGGTTCTTGGCGTCTTTGTCTTTGCCGTCAT
>BPDI01000002.1 GCA_019654215.1 Gammaproteobacteria bacterium
ATGGGAGTGGGAGCTCGACTCACTGCGACATAGTCGTCAAACTTGTTTCAGAAAAATCAGATCATGCTAATTGGAGGCAATGTCGTGGCTGGGTTCGATTGAAACTTTTGCCGGCGGATATTAAGATAATGGTTATTTTGAAGCCGCCCCCTACAACAGCCGTCGCATATTCGCCCATCTGAAATTACAAGCGGATTCCTTTCCCCAACAACGCCTTGGAACTATCGCCTTCCATCCAGTCATTATCATGCCAGGAAAAGGGTAGCTTATCGCGAGTCGTCGATAGCCCGAACTGCTCTTAATAAATATCTGATTAGCATATAATTCAATCAATCTTGATTAATTGGAGCGCGTCATGTCGGATGTAATCACCACCGATCAGTACAACTTCGACTTTAAGGACATCGTCAATTTTTTAAAACCATTTTCTGCGTATTCGTACCATGCCTTTGGTATGAAACTCTTTGAAGCAATTGAAGAGATGGAAGCGATTAAACGAATACGTCGACCCAATGCCATTCATACCACGGACCAGATTGTGGCATGGCAGCAAGGAATGGCTGGCCCGTTGGTATTACTGCAGAGGATCTGTCGGAGCGCAGTGTAAAACGGTAATTGGATTATCTCCAAGAGATGAAGAGTGGTTATCTGGTATCGTATGAGCGGTGTCTGGTACGCCGATCATGAAAACGCTAGCGCCCATCAACATGCAATGGACGTAGTTCCATTTGGCAAATATCGGGCCCATGGCGGTAAGTCCTTTGGTAAGCGGGCGTCTTTCACCGCCAGATATCTGTTTAATTATGCAACACCGGCCAGATGATCCTGTTTATTAACGGACTACAGTGGACTGGGTACAAAAAATTGGAATGGGGATGTGTCGGTGAGTCTTCCTGCGCCGACTCTGGGGCAGGGCCTATCTACTGGGGAGCCCAGTCTATCGATTCCTTGTTTCGCCGAACGTCGATATGGCGGTGTAATGGAGGACGAATTTTAATGGCTATACCACCGACCTATTTGCCGAAAGTTATTGAAGGATTAAAAAACTCTCAGCAACGGCTGCGTTATCCTATTGCACAATACGGTTTTAATAATGACGTAAGAGCGGGGATGGGGTTAGTTATAGCCCTTAAATGATGATGATTTTGGGGGAAATAAAATATGAATATACGAATATTTTTGGTTACTGTTAATTCAACTGCTTTTATCGGTGTGCTGCATCTGCCCACCAGCGTGGGCATATGGGATGTTGAATTAAATACCCCATTGGGTGCCCAACAAGTAGTTTTAACTATTGATGCAGATGGCACTGGAAGCATGGGTGGACTGCAGGGTGAACAAGAGATCGAAGGAATAACTTTCGATGGCAACGCCCTCAATTTCTCAACCAGCATCGACGCTCAGGGCAAAGCATTACTTTGGATTTTAGTGGTTCAGTTGAGGGGGGTGCTTTAAATGGAGAATTTAATACACCGTTTGGTGCGTAGCAGTGATCGGTAGTCGCCAATAAGAAAGCAAATTAGAAAGCGTTTTTTTATATTGTAGTACTGTCTCCATGTCATGTTCTGGAGTTGGAACAGAATTGTGGAATTCTTTATATGCATAGGCGACTAAGCCTGCTTGGGTTCCGGTTAGCTCTGCAACGCAGACATGCAGGGATTTTCGCGTTCGGCAGAGTTATTAAAGCATGAATTTAGTAGAGAATTAATCAAGTCCCAAGCGATGAAATGTCTTATTCGGAATACGCTAATGGCCAACAAATCTCAGATCCTATTATGATTGAATCTGGGGTGAGGGTTTAATCTGTATTTGGAATAATTCTTATGACCTGCAACAAACTTAAAATTATTTTAATCTTCCTGGTCATCCAGAGCAGCAGTACTGTATTTGCCGCAGAAGAATACTTAGTACCTAAAACTCAATGGGGCCAACCAGATCTGCAGGGTGTTTGGAATTTCGCATCTAATGTGCCAACGGAACGCCCCGAAGAATTTGGTGATCGCCAGTTTCTTACCCAAGAAGAAGTATTAGCAGCACAGCGGGAAAGATTTTCCATTGGAAGAAGACGTGAGCCCAGCCGAACATCTACCGGGGTCGAAGCCTTTTATAACGACACTATGTGGATGGAGAGAGCGCGAGTCGACGGTGTTGTGCGCACTTCGCTCTTGGTTTATCCATTAAACGGTCGTCTGCCAGAGCTGGTTGAAGGCATAACTCATCAACCAGGTGGCGAGCGAGATGTTCCAGGTGAACGTCCAGTGCGATTCGCAGTAGGTGGTATTGGTCGAGACGGTCCTGAAGATCGCGGACTATCAGAGCGTTGTCTGGTTGGTTTCAATGCCGGACCGCAATTAATGCCAAGTGTTTATAATAACAATGTTCAGATCGTTCAGAACAAAGATTATGTCGTTATCTTTGCTGAGATGGTGCACGATGCTCGTTTGATTAGACTAACAAAAGGACCTGAATTGGATCCAAAGGTTGGGCAGTGGTCAGGCGATTCTCGAGGTTATTGGGATGGAGATACTCTGGTAATTACAACTAAAAACTTTAATGGGCTAACCCAAAGCTTCGAAGGTTATGGCTCTTCAAAAAATAAAGTTCTTTATGAGAGATTAACTCGAATTGGTCCTGAAACTATTAATTATGAATTCACTATAGATGATCTATCCACATTTACCGATAAGCTAACGGCAATAGTTACGCTGGCAAAGGTTTCTTCCCAGCTCTACGAATACGCCTGTCATGAGGGTAACTATGGTATGGGTAACATGCTCCGTGCTGCGCGTAATCGAGATGCAACCGAATTTACAGATCGTGTAAGGGAAATGTTCCATGATCGCTAATTCGACTATTGAACTAGCAAAACCTAAAAATCTTATTCAGGAGCGTTCGCACAACCCGCGGCTTCGTTGACGCAAGAGATATCAGCAACTGGATTTCCATTAATCAAGTCAGACACCCAATCTACATAGCGAACACCTTCAACTGAATACTGATAGAACATTGGAGTGCCCATAATAGTATGGGTGCTACCTCCAGCAGTGTAATGGGAAAACTCATCGGTGTTATTTTCAATTTCCAGATAATTGTTAAGTATGCGCTGTGGAAGAGAAAAACTTCCTTGAGGATCACCTATCAAGTAAGAAAAGTTGTACTGCACCATGTCTTCGGCAGTGTTGTATTGCGCTATGGTCAAATTTTCATTGTGATTGGCGCTGGCAATATAAAAATCCTGAAATGTTAAAGATTGATTCGTTTCACCTGCGTACTCAGGCCAGTTAGGCAAGATGCTTGCAACATCCCAGGCCTCAAAGGTGCGATAGATAAACGGAGAAGCATAACCACCTGCAGCATCGGCGATTAATATAACCGGTGTATCATCATAGTGTTCTGCAATAAGTCCTGCGTAGAACGAACCACCAATTGCGCCAGCGCTACTGCCGCTAACCACAACTCTACTAGGTGCAGAAAAACTTTTATAGACCCAGTCCAATACGGTCTGACTATTAACGAAGCCATTGTGATATGCGGTTACATTTATATTTTCACCCGATTCGTTTTGATAAGTATACTCCCGTTCAACGCCGCCGACATGTACATCACCATTACAATAGGGTACGACCACTATTGAGTAGTTGGAAAAAGGGGTTTTCTAAATTTTCGAAATTGAAAATGCCCCGCATATTGGCAGGATTGTTGGCGTCCATTTCTGCAAAAGGTGTATGTACGTTTGGTTGCATATTTAAGTCACATGCTTCACCAAACCAGCAGGCGCCACCTCCATTAAAGTAAACCAAGACTTCAGAGTTGTCTGCAGAAGGTTTGGAATAAAACTGATAAGGTGTGCCTGCCGAACAAACACCATCTGTTGTGATAGCGTTCCATCCGCTATCTAAGCTGCTAATGTTGGGTAGATCGCCTTGTGCGCCTACTACTAATGTATACCAAAGGGCAATTATTGAAATGGCGATTTTAATAAGGTGCTTCATGAAACTTTTCCTCGCTTGTAACTGCATGCTAACTAGTCACTGCAACATTGTCGATACAGAATCAGGCTAGGGCGTCCCAATAGGATTAAGTTTCTGCTACTCTCCTTTCCCCTTATCCTGAATTAAATTAAAACTTTAACCAGTGAAGATATGCCATGCTTAAAGATATTCTAAGAAACGGAGACAGCATAGTTGTTCCAGGCTTTCCCATGATGCATTGTCTGCGTTACTGGCGGCTCAAGCAGGATTTAAAGCCATTTATCTTTCGGGATTTGGTGTGGCCGGAAGTCTTTCTTGGTAAACCAGACGTAGGCCTGGTTACTGCGGAACAAATGGTTAATACAATTGGGCATGTTGTGGAAGGGTGCGAGGGGATACGCCAGTAATTGCTGATGGTGACAATGGCTATGGAGACGTAAGCAGCGTCGCGAAACTAGTGAATGCTTATGAGGAAGCTGGTGCACAGTGTATTCAGATAGAAGATCAGGTTAGTCCAAAACGCTGCGGTCATATGGACAATAAGGAAGTAGTAGACCTAGATGAAGCAGTAAGCAAGATCGCCACATCAGTTCAATCGCGAAAGTCAGAAGATTTTCTTATCATGGCACGCACAGATAGTCGGGCAACTCATGGTTTAAATGAAGCTTTGCGTAGAGGCGAAGCCTTTTTAAAAGCGGGTGCAGATATTCTTTTTATCGAAGCACCGGCAAGTATTGAAGAGATGGAGATTGTTAAAAAAGAATTTCCTGAGACTGTGTTGGTTGCCAACATGGTAGAAGAAGGCAAGACTCCTGTACTTAAAGTATCGGAGCTTTTCTGAGATGGGATACCAAATAGTTTTGCGCCCAATTTCTGGATTATTAGGGAGTAGTAAAAACCCTAAAGCAAAGTTATAGCGCACTTTCTAAACGATGATCAGGATGCAATACACGCAATCTCAAGGTTAACTTTTCAGGAATATAATAAGGTGATAAAACTCACCGATTATTCTTAACTTCCATTTGTACTATTTATTCCAGGCAGAACCAGCCCAGTCAGCAACCTCTCCTGATTCAGGTATTGGAACTTCTTTTATTCGTTCTGGTACATCATCGTATTCCCAGGCGAAAGCCTTGCAAAAAACCCGGCATGCAGGTTGTAACCCATTATATGGTAAGTAAGTTCTAGTATATCTTTGTCCGAAAGGTGGGAATGCAGGGCTTCAAATAATTCATCCGAGGCTCTACCTCCCTGCAGAATCAGGGCATCGCTCCAGGCGAGAATTGCTCGATCTTTTGCATCGTAAACATTAGATACTTCCCAGTGGGGAATTTTTTGCAATTTTCTCCTCGCTCATGCCAAATCGACGAGCGGCTTTACAGTGTTGGGAAAAAACAAACTGGCTTCCTTGCACATAGCCGGCCCGAAAATACCCAATTCCCTGACGATAGGGTCTAATTGGCTCACGCTCTTGTCGGCAAACATGCCGAACATGCCAAAGTGTTTCGTAGCATGCTCAAAGATATAGGGAACAAGGGCAAAAACGGTCCACCAGTTACCGGGCGTGCCAGTAGCCGTGCCTGGTTCTTCAACCGGGTCTCGCTCCCCCCAAAAGAGCTTCATAATATTTGCTTATATACTCATTCGCTTCGTTCCTTGGAACTTGTTTTAGTCTGGGCATGGTGCCCCCTCTGCATAGGATGAATTTTTGTCCATTTTAAAAAAATTTAAGGTATTGACTTTATGCCTAAATTGTCAATCATTGGAATTCTTTCGAATTGCAAATAAACCAGTGAATAAAAAGAGGAAGCTGCCATGTCAGCTAATGAAAAATTTGAAATCCGTGGAGTAAATCATCTGGCACTGGTGTGCAAAGATATGAAGCGCACCGTAGATTTTTATTCAGGCATCTTGGGTATGCCGCTTACTAAGACAATCGATTTGCCGAATGGCATGGGCCAGCATTTCTTTTTTTACATTGGTAAAGGTGATTCTCTTGCATTCTTCTGGTTTCCAGATGCTCCTGAGAGTCAGCCAGGAGTTACTCATCCAGAAGCAATGGTAGGCAAAGGCTCAATAGTGTCAGCCCACGCATCCATGAATCACATAGCCCTAGATGTGCCAGAAGCAAAGATTGAAGAATACCAACAACGATTAGAAGAGGCGGGTGTGGAAGTTACTAAAGTAGTTAATCATGATGATTCTCCTACCCAGGCAAGTCCAACGATTACCGATTCAACCTTTGTTCGATCTGTTTATTTCCGCGATCCAGATGGCATCATGCTGGAATTTGCCAGCTGGACTCGAGAAATGACTGAAGACGATGTGGACTGGTAATTTTATCCAGTCTTAATTCCTGAAAGGCGCCAGCTCTTCCTCATTAAGCACACTTGGAGCAGGTTGTGGTGACAGTGGTCTAAGGGTTTTATTCGCTAAACCTGGGTGGTCACTAGGAATGAATGTAGCTCTAAACGCTGAATACATATTCGGAATTATTGGCTGTGGTGTAAACCCACCTGGTAGTCTTACTTCTCCGGAGTATAGCGACCAATATTCCCAAACTATTTCGCCTTCTCTATTTACTTCGATAAATCTTCCCTGAGGTCCGTAATCAATAAAAGTATTTCCGTTAGACATGCGATGGGCGCCGGAAATAAATGAAGCCCAATAGTCATCAGAATAATTCCAGACTAATTCTTGCGGCCCGAACGGTTGTCCCGGTTCTATATGGTAAGTCCCATCAGAATTTAATGGCGGTGCGAATTCAACAGTTTCAGACACAGGTGGCGACGAGCCAATGGCGGTGTTGCTAAACGCGGTCAGATTGCCAGCACCAGGAAAACCTTCTGGAATCCAGCGGATGTCATGTTGGAGGCCTAGGCCAATACCCGTAGGTTCTGGGTGGCCATAAGCTGCAGGGTTACCCCACCGATAGAGTAGATCACCTGCAGGCCCCTTAGCTTCTTCTGTGCTAATGCTGTGGTCAATTACCCAGATTTCATTTAATGATCTGACACTAATTGCGATTTGATCCAGTTCAGGATTATAAGCAATGGCATTGGAGTGATGCATGTCTGAACCGCGGTTACCCACTGTCGCGAGAGGTGTTGTTCGCAGATTTTCTTTCTGAGCATCGAGTTGTTCGGTTGTTACTTGCGGTATAGGTGGCCCGGCATTGATATCGATCTTGTGCGGAAAATCGATTGGATTGCCGTAATTCGGTAGATCGGGATCAGTATACTGCAGCATATGATCCCAGGCGCGCCACTCCCAAACCACATGTCCACCTTCGTCTTGAGGTTCGATTTCTACAATAATGTCTGGCCACAATCCTGCTTCTGGCGTTTTAGCCGGGCGACGACCTGCGGATAATGATTCTGTTTTGTTTTTATTTTCCCAAGCGATTGCGAGTATGTTGCCATTGGGCATTACTTCGAAATCATGATGCAACAGTCTTTCGTAACTAGCTAGTTCATAGGACCAAACTACTTCACCATTCCAATTGAACTTTTCGATAAACCCACCCTGGCCACCTGCATTAAATCGTGGCGCATTGGGATCTCTGCCCCCGCGCATTAAGTGTCCATCTTCTAAGAAATAAGTACTTGCAGGGCCGTATTCTCCTTTCCAGGTGTGTACAACCTGACCATCACGATTAATTAAATAAGTGGTATCGCTTATTAGCGGCGTAAACAAAATATAACCAGGCAAAAGATTTGTAGTGTTTACCCGCAATCCTCTTTCTTCATTTAGTCCTGCCATCGCAATCAGGTCAGATGGAGGAGGTTGGCTATTAGTAGCGCAGCCAACAAGGAAAATTACACTAGTAGCAAGAGATATTAACCGTGGTTTCATATGAGAATCTCAATTCCTGTCTTAATTATTACGTCAACGCTTATACCGGCTAGGGTGTTGCCGATTATTAAAAGTAAGGAGAGGAATGCAATGAATAAGGTGTTTATTCTTGTCATTTTTACTTCCGCTTTGAGCAGAACTCTTATAGAGGAGAAGCACAAGATTATCCCCAAGATTCGTCATTTGCCAGTAATTGATGCTATCTGGGACAACTAGAGAGGAACTTAAGGCGCAGTGTGGGTAAAATACTCGTTAATCCTAGAGCGATCGATTATGTCTGTTTCTAAAATTAGTTTTCTCTGCAGTCTGTTTTTGGTGCTTTTCAGTCCACAGGTGTTGCTGGGTCAGAATGATTCGCCTTATGAGCGCGAATATTCAGTGATGAACTATGGTTCAGCACAATTGCGGGATGCAGTGACCGCATTGCAGGCGCGCATGAATGCGGGGGAAGTGAGTCTAGAGTTTAATGCGGAGCGCGGCTATCTCGACGCTGCATTGGATGCGCTTGGTATCAGTAGTACCTCCCAACTATTAGTTTTTTCCAGAACAAGTTTGCAACAACCGCTAATTTCTCCCCAATCACCCCGAGCTATTTATTTTAATGATTATACTTATGTGGCTTGGGTGCAAGAATCCGGCCTACTCGAAGTTGCAACAATGGATCCAAATCTCGGTCCTATATTTTTTACCCTTGGTCAAATTGAATCGGAGAAACCGCAGTTCAATCGAGAATTCCGCACCTGCTTACGCTGTCATGACAGTTTGTCATTAACCGGCGGTGGTACTCCACGATTTATGATGAGTTCGAATTACACCGGTGTTGCTGGCCAACTCGTTTCTCATGAAGGCAGCATCATGACCACCAGTCGTACTCCATTAAGCAGTCGCTGGGGCGGTTGGTATGTCACCGGTTTTCACGGTGAACAACGACACCTCGGAAATGTATTTATTCAAACTGCAGATGATATTTCCGATGAAAATCTAGCGGCAACTGGCAATCGAGAATCCCTGGAAGGTCTTCCACAAATAGAACCTTACATTACACCCTATAGCGACATCGTCGCGTTGTTAGTGATAGAGCATCAGATCGAAATTCAAAATAAAATTGCGCGCACAAATTTTTATGCTCGTACATTATTGGAAGAACAAGAGCTCGATGCTGCTGAAGTGGAAGAAGCGTTAGATGTATTGACAGAAGAGTTGCTCGAATCTTTATTCATGGTAGGACAGCCAGCACTAATTGATATTGTTGAAGGAACTTCAGGGTTCACAGCTGAATTTGAATCGAGTGGGCCTAAAGATTCTCAAGGTAGGTCTTTGCGTGATCTTGATTTACAACAACGTCTATTCAAATATCCTCTTAGTTATCTAGTTTATTCGAATGCTTATAAATCACTGCCTGAGCAGATTAAAGAACGAGTTGCCACGCGAATGGAAGAGATCTTGACCAGTAATGGAAGTAATGATGACTACGAACATCTATCTAGTGAAGATAGACGAGCAATTTCTGAAATTCTAATTGAAACGAATTGGAGTGATGAATAGTTGACTTCTTAAAGATAGGAAATCGGTCCAATAAAATTCGACTAGTTAAAAAATCCTGAAATTGCCTTACACATGTTTTCCCGCATTTCCTCGCTGGAGGCAATCGTATCTACTGCGGTTAGTGAAGTATGAATTTGCCCGGGAGCCTGTTTGTGTTGCACATCCACGCCGGCGGCACTCATTGCTTCGGCGTACGCATTTCCTTCATCTCGAAGTGGATCTAACTCCGCCGTAACCACCATTGCCGGTGGTAATCCTGCCAAAGATTCTGCCTTTATAGGTGAAGCGCGAGGATCATCGCGATCGCTAACATCGCAATAGTGATCCCAGAACCACTCCATCAAGGAGCGAGTCAGGATGTAGCCTTCGGCATTGTCGTCATAGGAGGCTCGGGAAAAGTCAGCATCGGCAACCGGAGTTACTAGCAGTTGTCCGCAAATATTAGGACCATTCTGGCTTTGGGCTATTTGACACATTACGGTTGCCAAATTTCCCCCGGCACTCCAACCGGCAACCGCAAGTTGGTTTGACCTTCCACCTAATGATTCCGCATTTTCTGCAATCCAAGTAAGTGCAGCATAAGCATCATCGACAGCAGCGGGAAAACGTGCTTCGGGTGCATGGCGATAATTTACAGATACAACAATCGTATTCGAGTTTGCGCAAAGGTAACGGCAGAATGGGTCATCTGAGCTGGAATTTCCGAGTACCCAACCACCACCATGGTAGTAGACGACAATAGGATAAGGCCCTTCACTCGCAGGGCGATACAGCCGATAGTCGATGTCACCGTCTGGACCAAGGAGAGTACTATCTATGATTTCTCCAACATCAGGGCCCATTGGTCTTTGTGCGGTAGAAGCTTCCATCTGTACTCTGGCATTTTCCGGTGACAGGCTCTCTAATGTTGGTTGCTCCAGACTTGCCAACAATTCCAGCAATAACTGCACATCTGGTTTTACAAAACGAATCCTACCTTCATTACAATGTGACCCATCGACACCTGATTGTTCAAATCCGAGATAGTCTCGTTGCACAACTTCATTACATGCCACGCGATAACGGTCGACGCCGCCTATATAAGGAAGGAACACTCGTGGTTTGCCAGGAACATTCGCCCCCATGTACCAGCTGTTAGCTTGGGGATAGAGAGTAAGATTGCCATAGTCATTTACATGAGTTACCCAAGCCTCTTGCGCTTTTGAAGTAGCTTCCAGTGAATGTAAATTTTCCTTGCGCAAATGCTCAAGCGCACCGGTAATCCAATTCACATGCTGTTCGATTGAGACAACCATGTTTGATAATACCGAAGGGCTGCCTGGTCCGGTAATGGTGAAAAAGTTTGGAAAACCATGCACGTTTAAACCTAAATATGTTTTTGGACCGTCTTCCCAAACATCTTTAAGCTCAACTCCTTCGCGACCACGAATGTCGACAGCAACAATTGCCCCGGTCATCGCGTCGAAACCAGTCGCAAAAACAATGGCATCAAATTCCATAGATTCTTCATTTGTATCGATGCCCGATTCAGTTATGGATTTGATAGGATTACGATGGAGGTTTACAAGTTTTACATGGGGTTTGTTAAAAGTTTCGAAGTATTTGGTTTCTAGACAAAGTCTTTTTGTGAAAAGCGGGAAATCTTTTGCGCAAAGATCTTCAGCTGTTTTTTCATCTTCAACTTTAGCTCGCACTTTATTTCGGAAGAATTCCTGTACTTCGACATTTGCTTCAGCGTTGGTGACTAGGTCTGAAAACGATGAGTTTATAGTGAGCAAGTCTCCTTGCTGCCAACCAGTCTCCATTCTTCTTAATCGTTCTTCTGGTTCAACAGTGAAGAAAGGTTCCTCAGTGGGTGGGATTGGAACACCAGCTCTCGACCAGCGCGCGTTTTCCCGATATGCAATGCGGTCGGCTTCCAGTTTTTTCAGATGTTCTTTGCGCACCGGCCCATTATTTGCAGGTGCTGCATAGTTGGCGGTTCGTTGGAATACAGTAAGCTGGCTCGCTTCTTCTGCAATCAATGGAATTGATTGAATGCCTGATGATCCTGTACCGATCACCGCAACCCGTTGGCCGGTAAAGTTAACGCCTTCATGCGGCCATCGATTAGTGAAATAAGTAGGACCTTTGAATTTCTTTACACCGGGCACATCCGTTTCTTTTGGCATAGAAAGACAACCGGTTGCCATGACATAAAATTGGCTTGTCAGAGAGTCGCCTTTGTCTGTAGTGACATTCCAGTATTGTTCTTCTTCGTTCCAGGATGCTTTTTCTACATGTGTTGAAAATCGGATATC
Source organism: Gammaproteobacteria bacterium (assembly GCA_019654215.1). Taxonomy (GTDB): domain Bacteria; phylum Pseudomonadota; class Gammaproteobacteria; order Pseudomonadales; family Pseudohongiellaceae; genus UBA9145. Next base: position 11,672 of record BPDI01000002.1, read on the forward strand.
TTTACGTAAATCATAACGGTCGGCGACAAATTGCAGGTAACTTAGAATTTCTGGTTGCGTGGCGTAACGCTCGGACCATTGCCATTCTTTTTCTAATTCAGGATCAAAGCTGTAGGAATAATCAATGCTTTCGATGTCACAACGGGCGCCAGGGTAGCGATTCCAATACCAAGTGCCGCCGACATCATCAGCGGTTTCCAGCGCTATAGCTGAAAATCCGGCCTGTCGCAATTTGTGCAGTAGATAGAGGCCGGCCATACCGGCACCTACTGCAATAACGTCGTAATGTTTCTTATTGGAATCTTTGATCTTCATTTTTATTACTCTCATTCAGATCTTTCGCTGGTGTAACTCGGCGAAACCGTAACTTAATGGGAACGAAGAAAAGAAGCAAAGTTCTTTATTTTTAAAGTTATTAGATTCCGTAGGGTTCCATGATTGATTGATATAACAATCTATGCGAGATACCACGTGCATCTGGAGTAAGAGCGCCGCTAATTTGAATCATTCCGATAAAAACTATTTCTTCTACTGGATCGATCCAGAACCAGGTTCCTGCAGCCCCACCCCAGTAATACTCGCCCCTAGAATAGCTCTCAGCTTCAATGGGATCTGTAACTACCGCGAAGTCTAAGCCGAAGCTTGTACCACCGCGACCAAAAACAGATATATCGACCTCCGCTGGTGATTGATCGCGATTCATTAGAGACACAGTCAAAGGAGAGAGTATGCGTGTTCCGTTTAATTCGCCTCCGTTCAAGAGCATTTGACTAAAGCGCATATAGTCTGAAGCTGTTGAAACCAACCCTGAGCCACCGGCTTCAAAATCCGGGTAAGCTGTGTAATCGGTTCCTGGAAATAATTCGCTTGGAGTTAATTCTCCACTATCGTTATAAGTATACACTTGGGCGAAGCGATCGCGTTTGTCTGGTGGAGCATAAAAATGAGTATCAATCATGCCAAGAGGATCAAATAGTCTTTCTTTTAGAAAGCTCCCGAAACTCTGCCCCGATAAAACTTCAACAAGATATCCTTGAACATCTACAGAAACTGAGTATTCCCATCGTGTTCCTGGTTGATGCTTAAGCGGAATCTGACCAAGTTTACGCACGAAATCCTGGCTAGTTTCTCCCGGTCCAAGAATACCTGCAGCTGCTGCTGCACCTAGTCTGGATTCGAGATAGGCTGAATCGACTGGCGATTGGGCGAAAATCCCATAGGTAAGCCCGCCGGTATGACTCATTAGTTCGCGAATCGTCATTGGGTGGTCAGCTTCTTCGGTAAGCATGTTGCCGCTTGAGTCGGTTCCGGCATAAACACGAAGATCTTTTAATTCAGGGATATATTGTTCAACCGGGTCGGAAAGATTGAACTTGCCTTCCTCATACAGAATCATCAAGGCGACACCGGTAACCGGCTTGGTCATTGAGTAAATACGAAAGAGAGTATCGTTGGTCATTGGCGCCCGGCTTTCCAGATCACGATAACCAACTGATTCGAAATGTACTACTCGATTATCTCGGGAAGCCATAGTTACTGCACCGGCCAACAATCCTTCGTCTACCAGGTCTTGCATGGCCGCAGAAATACTCTCGAGTCTGTCAGAATCCATACCAACAGCTTCCGGTGACGTTGTTCGCAGTTCGCCACTGGAAGCACCGTCAGCATCGATGTCAAAGGTTAATGAAGCACTACAGGCAACGAGCGTTGAAATGCTTAATACCATTAGTAGCTGCTTAATAGCTCTAAATGGCATGTGAGAGTTGAGTTTCATCAGTCTTTCCTTAAAGTACTAAATCGGTTAGTGCGAGTTCGCTTAAGAGGCATATTTTGTTATGTTACTTTTAATCAGAATAAGAACAAAGAGGAGTACCTATGCGATCGCTACTCATTTTCTGTATGCTCTGTGCCTCAGTTAGTGCGCAGGCAGAAGCCGGCTGTATTCTGGAGATGAATGGTAGGTGGGCGCTTAATCCTGAAAAGAGTCTGGATCCGGAAGAGTTAAAATACGAGATTCTGGTTTTCACGAACACCGAGATCGAACAACGTTATGCCATGGAATTCTCCAATGGGCCCGATGACAATGGCACCCTGGAGTGGTCAGCACCTTGCGATGGCATGGACCACCCTTCGCCAGATTTCCCCTGGAGTACCGCTGAAAATTCTACAGTGGCAATTTCAAGACTGGGTGAAAAGTCTGAGTTTGTAGTACAAAGGGAAGATGGAGTCTTAACTACAACTTACACACGGGTGCTAGCTGATAACGATCAGACTATGATTTCTGTTGGCCGCAACGCAGCAGGAAAAATTATATGGGTTAGGGTTTTCGATCGAGAAGACTAAACCAATTAGGGTTTTGCAACGCTCCAATAAACTCCCGCACCACCTAGCGCATTACCAACCTCGGCCAAATGTTTAGTGCGGGAGATCGCTGCTTCGTCACCATCAACATCGGCAATATCATAGATATCATGGCCTCGCATCTGGCCGGATGCCACGTCTTCGCTATTTGTGTAAAGCGCAAAGCCTTTGTAGGCCCACTGTTTAGTGCCGTCATTGCGAGTGACAACTTCCCAAAATCCGTTAGCGTTAGCATTGTCTGGAGCAGCGAAAGGTTTCCAGGTTGCGAGACACCCTCCGCTTAAGCAGGCATCTCCGCCTAAGCGCTTACCTTTGAAATAAGCAATTTCGAAACTTCCACGAAGATTTCGACCACCCCAATACTTTTCAAAGGCAGAACCGAAGTAAAGAGGCTGATCATCGAGGGCAAAAATATCACCGTACCCAGGTTGAGCTACGACTTGAACGCCTTCGGGCGTGAAGTTTTGTTTTAGTAACGCAAGTTGAAATTGATCATTTACGTTTCGACCGTGTACGTCGCCTGGTAACAAATCGCCTTTGTACCGAAATAGCGGTTGTTCACGAAATACCCACTGTCGTGAACCGTCTATTCTATCGACGACAGAAAATTCGCCTAATCCAGTAGCTAATGCAGGTGCAAATACTGGAACCCATTTCTCATAACAGGTGTTATTGGTACAAGTCGAGTTACTGGCAGCTCCATAAAGGGAGAAGCCTTCGAAATTTGTCAGCACGACTCCTAGTCCGGAATCGATTAATTGGAGATCGAAACCATCAGGAATGTTCGCTGTTTCAGCAGGTGTATACTGAGCTACTTGCCAACCTTCTGGTGGTAGCAATGCGCCGAGTCTATTTTCAGAAAGTGGTGCTTCGCCATTTGGGCCTGGACCGTGCAAAGCAAAATTTGTTGCGATTTGCCCTGCTTCTTCCTCCAAGGACCAGGTAAAAAGTGGGTGTGACTGATACGTCCATTGCTCAACACCCCCTTTGGAAGTGATTGACCAATCATCAAATGTAACAGCGCTGTCTTCTGCAATTACTGGGTCAAAATTTTGTAGCGAGACTTCCTCGGGGCTAGTGTTATAGAAAAGTGTAGATCCATTAGCATCACCAAGCCGCGTCCAAAAATATTGATCAGAAGAAAAGCCTTCTTCCCGATGTACTTCTACTAGCATGATTCCGCCAGGAGTCGACGCAGGAGGATTGCTTGATTGCGCGGTGCTCGCAGAAGTCAAGAATGCGACGCAGGCTCCTAAAAGGGAGAGCGACAATAATTGACCTGCTCGAGTTCTTATCACGCTAACACCTCACTAAAAGGTGTTGTCACTTCATTTGATTCGGTTCCCCATCTATTACTAACAACACCTAAAGCTTTTTGGATAGTGAAACCAACTCGTGTTGCAGCATCACCTTCTGCAGAAACATGAAGACCTGTGTTAAACGGCCGCCAGCGCTGCCTGCAGTAAATACGGGTAAGCTCTTCATGGAGTGTAGGCGTGCTTCGCCATGATCAGTAAATGCATACACAACACTACGATCTAGCAAGGTTCCTTCGCCTTCCTGGATCGAATCCATTGCCTGTAATAACTCAACAAAGAATCCCATGCATTGTTCACCGATAATTTTACATTTAGGTTGATAACCTAATTCAGGATCGATTGGTTCTTCATGGGTTAAAGCGTGATATGCACTAGGTTCACCGGGTAAGCGCAAGGTTGAAAATGCGTTACCGAGGGTCACGTGAAAAATTCGCGTTTGTCCGCAAGCCAAAGCATGGGACAACAAGGTTACGAATTGTTTATGAGTATTTTGTACCTGCGCAACCATGGTGCCGATTTCTTCATCGCCAATTAATGGAATCGAACAGGCTGGTAATGGAGCAGGGCGTTCTAATTCGAACGCGAGCTTTTGTTCTACGTCTCTTAATGAAGTGAAGTATTCATCCAAACGTGAACGATCATCGGATGAAACTGTAGTCATTAACTTCTGACGTTGCTCCGTTACCGCTGACAGTACGCTATGACGCACCATCACTTCAGGATCCGGAGTAAATTCTGCCTGATTAGGATCTATAAATCCTTCGCCATAGATTCGGCGATAGAGTTCCAGGGGAGAGATCTGGCAAGGTGTTTTGCCATTCTTGCCACGTGCAGTCCAACCAGAGCTGGCATTGCCATCGCAGGCAACTTCTAATGTGCGAAAGCGAACGTTTGCACCAAACTGTTTATCGATAATGGCATCAAAACTTTCGTCATAGTCTGCAGCGCTCTTGGTAACAATGCCGGTCATTTGTCCTTGCGCGCCAGAGATGTGGTTCTGATTTACTTTGCCGTCGAGAAAAACTTGCAGCCCGCTGAAAATGTTTAGTTTTTCTCTAATTGGTTGCAACGCGGCGATATGTTCTGGCAATTCATAGTTCGATCCAATTACTTCTGGTTCCCAACGGCCTGGAGTAAGACCTAATCCAAAAAACCAACTACCGAAGCAGGGTGGTAATTCAGTACCATCAGCAAAAGCAGTGCCATTGTCATTGAGGAAGCTCTGGAGAATGGGCAAGCCCATTACAACAGCGGAGCCGTGGATTGCACCTCTCAATAGCGACCTTCGATTAAACTTGCGATTCTTGCTAATCATAAGTTTGTATCCTTAGTTTCCTTCCGATGCCTCTACCGACACAGTATAAAAATCTGGATTCCTAGAAATGCGTTGCATCAACTCTCGCCAATACACACCCTCGTTACGTAGCTGCGAATGGGTAGTATTGAGCCATTGGACCTCAGCACGTGTTGGTTCTCGCGCTGTCCCGTAATTATAGGCTCGCTGTACCAGGCAAGAAGTTAGCGTGGGGTCTTCTTTTAACATTATCGCTAGCTCGCGTACGTCATTGTATTCCTGACCGAGCCATTCACCTGAAGTATCGATCGGTGCGCCATTTTCCAAAGTTCGGTAAACACCGGATGCATCGAAAACTTCCAGTGCTAACCCAATTGGGTCCATCAGCATGTGACATCCTGCACAGGTAGGATTGTCACGATGCTCGGTTAATCGATCGCGCACAGTTCTGAATTCTGGATTGTCGTTATCTCTTACTAGACTAAAATCTACATCGCCTGGAGGTGGTGGAATGGTCTGACAAAGAAGATGTTCTCGCACCGCTTTACCGCGCAATGTTGGTGACGAAGCTCCCGGATGGGAAAACAGCGAGAGGAAAGTTGCCTGACCCAGCAGGCCTATGCGGATGTGATCTTCCTGATACTCATAAGGTACCCAGGGCACTCTGCCGCCCATTTCTTGTCGTATTGGAATTGGAACACCATAAAGTGCGGCTAATGCTGGTGTTAAAAATGTTTTTCGTGAATCGAACAGATCGCGATAATCCGCTTCTTGATTTAATAAATGATCGGATATGGTTCGAAGGGTTTGTTCTCGCGCATCATCTTCGACGTTTTTGGTAAATTTTGGATACAGCGTTGTATCTATATCCAAAGTATCGAAACGATCGAATGCAAGCATGTCCGCAAAGAAAGCACGCAGTCCATCTTCAATGCGTGGTGAAGCTATCATGTTTTCGACTTGCTGGTTTAATCCATCTTCGAATAGTAAATCGCCAGATTGCGCTGCTTCTAGTAAGGCGGGATTAGGTGTTGTGTCCCAAAGAAAGAAACTTAGTCGTGATGCGCGGGACCATGCATCAAGGCGACGTGTCCCTGGTGCTTCCGGATTGGACACACTGCGTTCAATGCGAAACAAAAAATCTGGCGACACCATCATGCCGACTAGTGCTGCTTGCAATCCTACATAGAAACCGCCAAGCGAATCAGTTGCTGCACGCGCCATAGCGTTGTAGTTCTCAATTTCATCTTCGGACAAAGGTCGGCGAAACAGATGTAAACCAACCGTGCTGATAAATTCGCTGGCACAAGCGTTATCTATGGCGTTTTCATCTTGCGGTCTACAAGGAATTAACGTTTTGCGCCGGCTTGGACTGAGCACCTGGCTCGCAATATCCAGTGCCAGGACTTCGTAAGATTCAACTTCAGATGTGCTAAGAGTTAATCGTCTGCCACCTACGGACATTAATCCCGCTACACGCACTCCGCTACTGGCAGCATCGCCGCTGATTTGAATACTTTCACCGAAGATATCGCGAATTGAATTCCGGTATTGTTCAGCTGTTAACTTAACAAATGTTATTTGATCTTCGTCAATTGATGATTGTGCTGCTGAATTAAACGGTAACGCACTTACAACCAACGCCAGGGACGCAGTTAAACTTAATTTAATTTCCTTTGCGATTCTAAAATTCATCTTTACTGCTCAACATTCGAATATTGGCTAACTGCTGGGCCACTCAGTTCAGGACCCGATCCAACTGAATCTGCTAAAAGCGTTCCTTCTTCGTCGACATGGAATGCAGGCACTGCTTCTATAAAGTAGGCGGCGGAGATCGCTGTATTATCGCCAGTAACCGGATCTGGTTTGGCATCGGCGAAGCGTTTCATGTCGTAAAAGATTCCAATGAGATCGATCATGCCATCAGTTTCTCCACGAACAGAAAGATAATGGTAATAATCCCTCCAGGGTTGATAGCCACCGATATGGCCTTCCATGCTGCCATCTTCCTTCATTTCGAAGCGCAACTGTGTCCCCGTAAATTGTTTAAATGTGGATAAAATTGTGATTCACCTTGCATGTAAAAATCGCCGGACTCAATTGTAAGAATATTGTTTTCAATTCTTCCCTTGAACTCGCTATGTGAGCGCGGATTTGAATCAACGCCGAAACTGGCACCTGACATAATGCTGCCGTAAGCATCGCGTAGTGGAATATTGATTGCGCGATTGAAAGTAACCGTTACATAACCATCGCTATCAAGGTCTTCACCGGCAATCGAAATTAACCAGGCTGGCATGGCATCAACAGCGGTGTCCCAAGCGATACCTTCGTTATAAGGATTCACTGGTTTGTTCACGTAATACACGTCCCAGCAACCCAGTACGCGCCACATCTGGTTATCTATTCCAGTCTCACCTGTGTGGGGGTGCTCCCACGAATCGGGTCCGACTTCACCATCCAGATTTAGACCAATGGCATATCGACCTTCAGCGTTATGAGCCATTGGGTCAGGGAGCACACCAGGTACATTTGCAGGATTGAAATCGAAACCGTTCCAACTTTGATCGCCGCTAAAACTTGCGCCGCCTCCTAAGACAATCGCAGAACCAACCAGGTTACCTTCATCGTCGCGACCGCCATTAATGCGCAGACTACTAACGATGCGAATTGCTTCTTCGCGATCATAGCCGTCATTCATTACCCGTCTGATTAACACATCGGGTCGCGAACCATTGGTGCCGTCAGGGCAGGTTTTATCATCATAGTATGTGGCGGTGTGCACCATGGAGATCACATATCCTCGAGTTTCAGCCGCAAATGTTTTGGTTGAGGAGAGTGAAATACCGACTAATGAAAGGCAGAGTACGACAGGAACCCCGGGCCAAATTGCTATTCTTCTTCTAGTGCAGAGGGCCATCTTTAATACCTTTTAGTTGCGGGCTTTAGTTGTTTTCTAACTTTTCAGATAAAACTTAGTGACTTGCTCCATCTTCAAGTGCTGCTGGTAGTGCCATTGCTACCAACTTGGATCCTGATTGCAGAATCACGTATTGATGTCCATCGTGCATCCAGGAGCTCATGCCATAGCGCACTTCACCTGGAATTTCGATGCGGCCTAATTCTTCACCAGTCTGCTTATCAACAGCATACAACAATGGACTTCCGTCATGATCGATGGACGCGTAAATCAACATGTTAGCTGTAGCCACCATCGAAGGCGCACGCCCGCTTCCAGTGTCGCCAACTTCAACACCTTCTAGCGCAGGATTGTTGCGCACTCGATCAGGCGTTTCACCAGCAGGAATACGGAAAGCAATCTCGCCAGTATTCATGTCGTAAGCAGTCACGGTGCTATAAGGCGGTTTAACGTAGGGAAGATTCGATGCCAAACGCGGAGGTCTGCCACCCGCACCATTTGCATAAGCAGCGAATGTAGTGCCAGTCGGTTTATCGATGCGGGCATCCGCTTCTTCACCAGGAATAACACGCTGCCAGCTGCAGTTGTTGGCGGAAGGCACATACAAGAAACCTGTAGTTGGGTCGGCAGCCGGAGGTGCATAAATATTTGCACCGCCACCGTCACCAGGACACATAGCTGCGCTGATTAATCCTTCTTTATTCTCGTCATGAATTGGTGGATTAAACAATGGACCCATCTTGTAGTTACTCATTATTTCGAGCGCTTCTCGGCGTAAGTCAGGAGTGAAGTCGATCAGATCATTCTCGCTAATGCCTTGTTGTTCAAAAGGTGGTGGTTTAGTAGGGAATGGTTGTGTTGTTGCCAGCTTCTCGCCAGGTACTTCTGATTGGGGTACTGGACGATTTTCCATTGGCCAGATCGGCTCGCCAGTCATGCGATCGAAGGTATATACAAATCCCTGTTTAGTAACCTGCATGACAGCAGGAATAACTCCTCTCCCCGGAATATTTAAATCCATTTGAATTGGAGCAGCCGGATTATCGTAGTTCCAAACATCGTGTTTCACAGTCTGGAAGTGCCAACGCCTCTCACCGGTTTCTGTATCTAATCCAATTACGCTAGTACCAAACAAACCATCACCAGGTCGGAACCCGCCGTAGTAGTCAATTGTTGGTGGGTTAGTTGGAACATAAACGATATTGTTTTCTGGATCGGCAGTCAGCGGTGCCCATGAAGACACGTCACCTGTCCATTGCCAGGCGTCGTTTTCCCAAGTCTCATGACCGTACTCTCCAGGCTGCGGAATTACGTTGAATTTCCACTTGAATTCACCGGTGTACTTGTCATAAGCGAGAATGTCACCAGGTATATTTTCAACCCTCGCCTGCAGATAACCCTGCTCCGCAGAGTTGCCAACTATGATGGTGTCGTTAACCACAATCGGTGGTGAAGAAGTGGTGATGTAACCGGTTTCTAAAGGAATGCCGTCAAATGGATCATAGGGATGCCCCAGATCTGCAAGCATATCTACAACACCGGTTTCTGGAAATTCAGGAATCGGCAACTGTCTGCCAAAGCCTTCCAATGGTCGGCCGGTTTGTGCATCCAGAGCAACCAGGAAGAACCCAGGTGTAGAGATGTAAATTACACCTCGGCCATCGATACGGTCATAGGCAATACCTTTTCCGTAAGACGCGCGCATGGAGTATTCCCAGCGGCCGGTGTTGGGCAGACGATAAGCCCACAAGGATTCCCCTGTCTTCGGATCGATCGCGACTACGTTGCGGCGTGGTCCGGACACCGTATAGAGCTTGCCATCAACATAGGTCGGAGTTGAGCGGCCACTGTAGCCATTGAAACTTGAACCATCCCATTCCCAGGCAACTTCCAGATCTTCGAAGTTGTCTCCAGAGATTTCATCGGCAGGGGTGTAGCGGGTATGGGCGTAATCACCGCCGAGTGTGTACCACTCTGCGGTGTCATCGGTTACCAAATTCTGACCGAAGCTTGCCTGCGCTAAGAGCAACAAGCCAGACAATAATGAGAGACGCAATAGCATGGTTAATTCCTTTATGAGGTACTGAATTCCGATGGCTTAGTGTATTAGGGTACATCACCGGAATCAAAGGCAAGGCCATGGTTTTAGGGTTGGGAAAGAAGCAATAAGAGACGAAATTCTCCAAATACTGACAAAAACTACATCAATATCTGCCAGCTTCGTTCTATAAACCAATAGCTGGCAACGCCGCCGGTCAAAAAGAGGGGTAATTGATATAAGACTTGTTGATAACGAACTCGTGCAATGGCCAAGAATCCAAGCACGACAGCAATAATTGATAGTTGCCCAACTTCAATTCCCACGTTAAATAAGAATAAAGCCAACAATTGGCTATTTTCAGGAAGTCCGATTTCTGCCAAGCCCCGCAAACCCAAGCCCGTGTAAAAGTCCAAAACCAAAGCAATGATTGCCGGATACTGCTTGGTAAGCGTGGGTTTGTCGTTAAGGTTTTAAAAAGCCAGCAGCACAATACTGCCAGCAATAATTGCTTCTACTGGTGCTGCAGAAAGAGTAATAGTCGAATGCGGAAAGTGCTAGAGTTACGAATGTGCAAAGGGTGAAACTGTAACAACGATTAGAATTTGAATCGGCCTGTACACAATATATAGCAACATGATTAGAAAGAGCACATGATCAAAACCAAATAAGAGATGCTCAACTCCAATGGTTAAATAAACCGGTATGCTGGGGTCGCTTCTGACAATTGAATACTTGGTTTCTTGCCATTAATTAACATCTCCTGCACGTCACCATTTTCAATTTGGGATACTTCCCAAGGTGTCAATAAGAGTTCGCTCAAGTCCGTTAATGGAAATCGTTTCCAATTCAACTTCACCGCAATTCAATTCAATCGATTCGATTAAGCACCTTTGGTCAGACTTGCAGATGTCTTTATCGCTTCACAGTTGTTTGTAACTGAAACCAAGATAGCGCCCATTTATTTGCGGTTGCGGAAAAAAGCTTCGAATAACTGTTGTTGGCCCGAATCTATTTCAACGATTTGTAAGAAAGCTGGTCGTATTTCGTGCGAGCTAGCATGGGATGAGAAAAAAGAAGTAGGAGGAATAAGAATAATCTCACTGGATTCCACTGTTATCGTTACTCTTAATAGGTTCTCAATGTACGTATCGCGAACAGTTATCTGGCGTGAACGCTGAAAATCTTGTGTTACCTGTTGTTGGATAACACTTAATGGTGTTTTTTCTTCTGGGTGCACGTGTTAATGAAAATTAAATGGTAGCCAAAGCCGCTTTGTATTGGGCCATCCCAATTTCCAATTGAAAGTGAAGCAACCTGATCAGCAAAACCTGTTCCAAAGGTTGCGTTTAAATCCAATGCGCTGCGATAGGCGTAAGTGGGATTTAACATTGAAGACTCCCAAACTCTTGTGCTCCAGTCCCGCTATTAATTTGTCCAAGTGCATTATCTGCAGATTCTTGAGATTGAAAATAAAGTTGCTGAAAAGAATAGCGTATCGGTAGTGTGTAATCATGGATATTTCCCTGGTAGAACGCTTCCAATTCTGTAGCTTCAGGAGTGGGTAGCGGCTGGATTCAGCGATAAAGCTCAGCTTTTGCACCAGGTGGCGTCGAACTATTGTGTCTTCCTGATCAAGTCCCAGCCGAAAGCTTCCCGATACAGTACCTCTTCTTTAAGCCAGTTTTCTAACAGTGAATTTATTTCGGCTTCAGAAGCAATTAGGCCAGTTTGAGTAGTCCAAAGGTTTGCGAGGCGATCCCGAAGCGTGGGAGTGACAATAATCTCGGATCGTTCTTCCTTGAGACGGCTATCGGCAAGAAATAAGAGAGCGCCAATTAGAGAAAACCACAGAGAGGTTGTTTAAGAATGCTACCTAGTGCCATGACCTAAAGTTCTGTTGGAGTTACCCAGATAGGTGAAGACCAGACTCGCTCCTGAATAGTAGGTTGAAGATCAGATCGAAGCTCTAATCCAGCGCGCACTGCATCATAAGAATACATGGCGGGTATATGTAGATTGCCGAAATAGGAGTTCCGCTGGGGATTAAAATAAACCATTCTTTCCTCAATTTTAGAAGAATTGGCATTTTTAGCTGTGCTAGCTGAATTATTCAATGAATATGAACTTACAAGGACGAGTGAGCTAATTGCAGAAAGTAGGGTGGTGAGCCTCTTCATTTGCTGTTTCTCTTTCTTCTTCCTTAGTAGACTAACTGTAAAAATACAGTAGACCTATCCCGGATAAAAGCGCAAAAAAGGCGGAGCCCTTGAAAATTGGGGCTAATCGGGCTTGAGTGAACTCGTCTTGCGGGATTGCAACTTTCCTTTACACTCCGATTTCTCGGCTTGTTGCGGCCCACAAGACCCTTATAATTGGGTAAAACTAGAAAGCCCCTACCCAGGAGATATCAGGTGAAAACAACAAGAAAGATCGTCTCTATCCTTATTAGTGCATTGGCACTGACCTTTTCCCTAACTGCTTGGAGTCAGCAAAGCCGACCGTGAATGACGGTGATTGGAACACCTTTTTATGGTGGTGACTGGGCCCATCGCTATTCACCTTTAGAGCAGATCAACGCCGACAACGTGGCAGACCCAGAGCTTGCCTGGAGTTGGTCTACCGAAAATTTTGGAACCACTATCGATTACGCCAATCCTTCTACTCCCCTCGAAATCAATGGTGTTCTATATGTAAATATCGCTAATACCAGGAAAAGTTGCAGCGATCGATGCTACCTCGGGTCAGGTGTTATGGCTTTACCGTTACGAAGAGGGCGCCCGTTTCGACGAGGCTCCACGAAAGGGCCCTGGTCGAGGGGTTGCCTTTTACAGTGACGGCGACAAGCACCGCGTAATTGATGTTTCACCTGGCTACCAATTAGTTTCTCTAGATGCTGCCACCGGGATTCCAGATCCCACGTTTGGTGATGACGGCAAAGTTGACCTGTATGTGGGTGTGCGTAATGGCGACGACCCGCGTTACCCATTCCCTGATATTGGCATTTCCGCGCCTCCATTCATTATGAATGATGTGATCGTAGTTGGAGCCGCTCACCGGACCGGCGGTAGGCCGCGCTCAAAGTTCAATACGAAGGGAGATATTCGGGGCTTCGATGTTCATACCGGTGAATTGTTGTGGACATTTCATACGATTCCAGCTTTTGGAGAATACGGTTATGAATCTTGGATCTCAGGAAATGATATCACTGGTAACTCTGGCGTTTGGGCACCCATTTCCGGTGATGCGGAAAGAGGTGTCGTTTATTTGCCAATAGAAGACCCAACTGGTGATTACTATGGTGGTGACCGCCATGGCGACAACTTGTTCTCCAGCGGCATTGTTGCGGTCGATGTGCAGACCGGCGAAAGGCAGTGGCACTTTCAATATATCCACCATGACATATGGGATTGGGATGTTCCCAACGCGCCTGTTATTGCCAATCTGCCCAATGGCAGGGAGATCGTTTTCTCTGTAACCAAGCAGGCTTGGATTTATGCCTTTGATAGAAACACTGGCGAACCAGTATGGCCGATTGTAGAGCAGCCTGTACCTGAGGGAGATGTGCCAAACGAATGGTATGCGCCAACCCAGCCATTTCCGACCCGACCTGAGGCGTTTGATCGCCAGGGATTTACCGAAGAAGATCTAATAGATTTCACTCCGGAAGTGAGGGCCTTGGCTTTAGAAGCGATCCAGGACTTTCGTCTCAGCCCGAGTATTTATACACCGCCTTCCTTGCAAGACCATCCCGACGGAACCCGCGGTTTGTTGAGCCTGCCATCTTCAACCGGTGGCGCGAACTGGGAACATTCGGCTTTCGATCCAGACACAGGAATCATTTACGTGCCTTCTAGAACTCAATTACAAGTTCTGGCTTTAGCCAAGAATCCTGAGTCTGACCTTGACCTTAGCCAAGGGTTCGGTGTTCGGGCACCTCGTGTACAAGGTCTCGAAGTAGTTAAGCCTCCATATGGAAGAATTACCGCTATCGATATGAACACTGGTGATCATCTCTGGATGATCGCTAATGCAGATACTCCAGAACGAATTGCGAATCACCCACTACTCGAAGGTGTTGATCTGCCTCGAACAGGCATTCCAACCCGATCCAGTGTTTTAGCAACTAAAACTTTACTCTTTATTGGTGAAGGAACTGGTGGTGCCGGTGCTAGCCCAATCTACCGTGCGGTAGATAAAGCAACCGGTGAAATTCTTCACGAGATGGAATTACCGGACAACCAAACTGGTCTGCCGATGACTTATGAGCACGATGGTAAACAATATATCGCAATGTGGATTGGTGGTAGCGGACAACCTACTGAGTTAATTGCTTACGCTTTGCCTGATTAATACAAACCATTCAGAGTAAAAACGCGTGTTGCGTTTTTGCTCTGAAATCTATAATCGTCTTCAATCCAAGAGGCATCGATGAAACTTTTTCAAAAAAGTAGTCGCGCGTTAACTGGGATTTTGGCTTTTTCAGTTTTCTCCTTTTATTCTATTAATTCTTTTGGGCAATTCGATACTGCACCTACTTATTACGATGGAGTCCGTGATGCCTTAATTCGAAATTGTGCTGAATGTCATCGGGATGATGCGCCTAATCTTGGTGGAATAAGTGCACCATTTTCTGTTTTTTCCTATGAGCAAGCAAAAGTTTGGGCGCCAGTAATCGCGCTGCGTTTACAAGATGGCACTATGCCGCCCTGGGGTGCTCACCGCCAGCATCAAGGCACTTTTAAAAATGAACGTTATATTTCTGATTTTGATAAAGCATTAATAATTAACTGGGTAGAAAGAGGTGCTTTAGAGGGCGATGCTTTAGCGCGCACAGCGCACCAAGAATTTGGGAAAACCTTTGCGAACAATGTGCCGTCGCAAGCCTCTGATGGCTCGCTCTGGTGGATGGGTGTGCCAGACGCTCTTGTCGCTTTTCCTGAACCAATAGAAGTTTGTGAAGAAGCGAGTGACTGGCAGCCGACGATTCGTATGGAGCTTGCGGATGGCGATTTAAGTCAGCCACGTTGGGTGAAAGCGACAGAAATCCGTCCAGGCAGTTCCACTATGCATCACTCTGTGTCGAATTATCTTGGTGTGGCGGTTCCTGGAAGAGGGCCTCAAGTTTATCCAGATGGTTGGGGGTTCCTTCTTCCTGCTGATCCGTTCATTTCCATCAATATGCACTATGCCAAAGATGCAGGACCGGGAACTGCGGTAGAAGATAATACTGCTGGGGGTTTTTTATTTTATGAGCCCGGGGACATTATCGACTACGTCGTTGAAAATACGATTCCAATGAATACTGATATCGTAATTCCACCCGGCGATCCTAATTATATGGCAACACATGAGCACGTTATAGAGGATGATATTCTTCTTTTGGCACTAGCGCCTCACGCACATTATCGAGGTAAGGCCGTCAAGCTTGAATTGGAATTGCCAGGAGTAGATGAAATAGAAACATTGCTCTGGGTGCCAGATTACGATTTTAATTGGCAATTTCATTACGAATACCATGAGCCAAGATTTGTTCCTGCTGGTGCTAAATTATATGTGACCTGGTGGTTCGATAACTCTTTGGATAATCCAGCTAACCCTGACTCAACTGCTGAAGTGCGATACGGCCCACGCTCTGTAGATGAAATGATGAATGCTCGCTACTACTTTACCAAAGCACAACCTCAAGGAATTGTGGTGGGCGAAAAGTTTCAGAAAGTTTAATCGCCAACGCAAGCCGGCGTGAACAAAACGAGCGAAGCATGCTCGATCGCTGGGAAACAGATAATTTAAGCCAGCGCTGCAGATCTAACAAAACCCCAACTCAACTGTTTTAAATTGATTAAACTATGTTTGGAAACTCACAAAAATTTTCCTGTTGGTATTGCTGCCTTTTCTATTGGCAATGCTGAAGAGGGTAATTGGCCATCGTAAATTACTGGTCGGAATGGTGCGCTCCTTGTCGTATCGAGATCCCTATGTTCAACTCCTTAAGTGAGGAGCTGGCTGAAAAAAAAATTTTAGTATCGTTGGCGTAAACTTCGACGAAGATCCTCGGGAGATTACCTTACAAATAGCAGAAGAACTTGGAGTTAGCTTTCCAACGCTGACAATGGGGAGGTAGAAGAGTTAGCAATGCGTCCGCCAGATGTAATGCCTACCACTTACATATTGACTCCTGAGAATAAAATTGTAACTAAGTTAATTGGCATCAGAAGAAAGAAGACATTCTCAAAAAACTGGTAAAACTAGGAATTGAAATTTAATTAAATGACGACTGAAAAATTACAATTCTTAGTAATTTTTATTGCTATGTTCGTTAGCAATGGCCTTATTGCTGCACCGCAAGAATTAAGTGAAGGTTCAATTGAATATTTTGCTTCACCTGCTCCTGAAAATAGTGCTCTGTCTCGAGTAGTTAGTGATAAATCGGGTCGGATCTATCTCTCCTGGGTTAGTCAGGAAGGTGACTTGGCGCGTTTCGAATATTCCGAACTCATGGATAACGACTGGAGCAATCCTGAAACGATTAGTGAAGGCGATGATTGGTTCGTAAACTGGGCCGATTTCCCAATGCTATCAGTGAACGCAGGGAATATGGCTGCGCTTTGGCTAAGGATGAGCGCAGAAGGTACTTACGACTACAACATAGAAGCGAGCTTTTTTGAGGCCGGTACCCGTAATTGGAGCGAAGCCCGAATTATTCACGACGATGGCGTAAATGCTGAGCATGGCTTTGTTTCCATGCTACCAATGGGTGGTGGTAGCACAATGTTTACCTGGCTCGATGGTCGCAATACCAAGCTGGAAGATGGTTATGGAGAAATGACTTTGCGTGCCGGAGTCTTTGACGCAGCAGGTAAAACATTGGACGAATGGGAGTTGGATCATCGGGTTTGCGATTGCTGTCAAACCAGTTCTGCGTTAACTGCCAAGGGCCCAATCGTTGTATATCGTGATCGTAGCGAGAACGAAATTCGTGATACATCTATGATTCGCTATATCAATGGCGAATGGACTGAGCCACAATCGATTCACGATGACAATTGGCAAATATCTGGCTGCCCAGTCAATGGCCCGTCTGTTTCCGCCAATGAAGAACAAGTTGCAGTTGCCTGGTTCACAGCTAAGGACGACACACCAAAAGTGCAACTCGCATTGTCTGCAGACAGTGGTGATAGCTTTTCATCTCCAATCGTAGTTGCAAGTCCGAAAACTAATGGCCGGGTTGGTACTGCGATCTTGGATAGTGGCGAGATTGTTGTTAGTTGGATGGATACAACAGAAGAAGATGCAGTAATTATGCTTTCTTTGTTCAGTGCAGAAAGTAAGCTACTTGATAATTATGAAGTGGCAAAATCCAGCGCTTCGCGACGGAGTGGATTTCCAATTATTGAAGAAGTAGGGAATTCAGTTTATGTCTCCTGGACAGACATAAGCAGCTCACCTCAAGTAAAAGTAGCTCGCCTGGTATTTGAATAAAAGCTATCGATAGCCTTCACTCAGTTGAATAGTAGCTGAAGGAATTTCTCTGAAATCCATAGTGTAAAAATAAGGACGACTCAGAATTTGGAGTGAGTAGAATTTGTTATGGTAGCTAAACTCAATGTATGGCTGTTCATCCATTAAAAAGCCAATTCCACTTTCTCTAAACACTGTTGTTGCTTTACCGCCTGATCTTTTGCTTGCGCTAAATCTTATTTCTTCAATATTTTCGCCACCAAAAAGTAAATAATCATCTGTGTTATTCACATGCAGCTTACCATCAAGAATTGGCTGATTAGTCAAATAAGGTGGGTCACCGCGATAGATAATTCTTTCACTGGCGATCTGATTAGAAGATGATGTATTGTCTCCAGCAACAATGCCTTCCGACCGCTGCTGAATTTCTTCGTTGCTTTCGCTACATGCCCCTAATGACAATGTAGTAGCGGCAATTAATAACAATGCAATTACTTTCATTGAATTAAGAATAGGAGTATTGAGCAAGGAAGATACATAAGATTACGATCACAGCCATGTCATATTTGGTTTCTAGGTTTCTGTAACACACCTGGCAGGATCAGACTCACCCAGTACAGGATTCATGTTGCTGGAGTGAATATAATCTGCCGCTAATTTTCCCGCCATCGGTCCACGCCCAAAACCAGACGAAGCCAAGCCAGAGACAATAAATAGATTATCTCGTATCGGAATCTTGCCAATAATAGGAGAGCCATCTAAAGAGAAGGGCATTAGTCCTGCCCAGGTGCGAGCTATCGGAAGACTGGCAACTAGAGGAATAACTTCTGCCGCGTGTTGTCGGTTTACTTCAATGCCCGATAGATCTGGAGTTCTGTTATATCCTAGACTTTCACGGTCACCACCAAAGATAATTTCACCATTCTTTCGCTGGCGACCATAAAGGTGGCGTGTCATGCGTCTGCCATTTTTGTGGGTCAAGTTTGGAGGAGTAACTTCGTCGGCACCGTTGTCTTTACTCCAGGCGTAGCTGGACACTGTGGAACCGATTGTATGCAGTACCCGGGCAGGTAAACTTTCAGTTGCCCACATTTGCCCGCGTATAGGAACGATTGGAATTTTAAGCCCAAGCATTTCTCCAATAGGGCCGCACCAGGCGCCAGTTGCTAGCACCAAAGACTGGCAACGAAATTCTGCGGATTCCGTTTGTACCGAGTATCCGCCAGTACTCAACGGTGAAATAGAAACAACATTGTGTCCCGTGTTAATAGTTGCTCCTGCAACTTGAGCAGCATGAGCAAACGCTTGAGTAGATTTAATCGGATCGGCTTGGCCGCGTTCTGGTCGATACATATAGCCCGGTAACGATCCATTTGATTCCGGTTCGATTGCCCTAGCTTCCCTCGATGAAAGCAACTCGATTTGGTAACCGTTGTTACGCTGCGCGTCAACATCATCCTGGTAATACTCGTATTGCTCATCTGTATGAATTGCAGTAAGTGTGCCGGAGAGCCGAAATTCCATGTCGTAATCAAGATCAATCTGCATACGCTTAAAGATCTCGACACTGCCCGCGGTCAAATAAGAAAGAAGATTCGGATTATCCCCCCAGCCTGAACCGCCAAGACCGCCCATGTTCTGACCGGATGCCTCTGATGCAATCTCACCGCGTTCTAATAAAAGAACATCGCGGCCTTGTTCTGCCAAATGAAATGCAGTGGAAGAGCCGGCAATTCCGCCTCCAATAATAAGAATATCAGTCTCATTTCCTGCCTGTGCTGCAAGTCGCCCTGGCAAGGCATTTATTGCAGCCAAAGTTCCTAACCCAGTCATTAATCGGCGTCGATCAGGGCTATGTTTTTTATCTACCATGGTGTTTTGTTCTATATTGACCTATTCAGAAACTGCAAGATCTCATCGCGGTTGTTAACCCCCTGATTTGTCAGAATAACATAAGGATACAGGCCATCGGGTCTTTGGATATAGCCGGAGAAATTATATACGCCTGTTAAGGTTCCACTCTTGCGCAGCACCTCGTTTACCTCAGGCAACAAATCTGCATAAGGTCTAAAAGCTTCCATTATCTGCATCATTCCACGAGCAGTAACGCGCTGCTGTCGGGAAAGGCCTGAACCTTCCAGCATTAACAGTGATTGTGGATTAATGCCAACTCCATTGCCATAAATCTCTGTTAATTGTTGATGCAAAACTTCACGCGCGGATTCCGAAGTGGCAGGAAATCCACTACTTAGCGCCCCCAATGCAAGAAAGAGTTGGTTGGCTATAAAATTATTAGAGAAGCGAAGCATGCCAGCTAATATTTCGCGCAATGAGCGTGAGTTGAAATGTTTATAATAAAGATTCCATTCATCAGAAAGCGCTTCATGATAAAACTCAGAGTCTAATACTGTGATACCTGACTCTTTTAAAAAAAAGTTAAATAATTGTTGTCCTTGTCTTAACCCGTCCTCAGGATCACTACCCAAATTGATACGCTGTGATTCCCCAGCTGAAAGTTGCTCGCTGAATTCTAGAGCTAGTGGTGTTAATGGGGTTTGTTCTTCGCCTGATATTAAATTACCACTAGCATTCCACGCCAAATTAACCGTATTAAAGTTTACAGCTAAGGCAGAATTGCGTGCGGCATAGGGATCATCCGCATTGAACTCTAAAGGCAGGTCTCCATTTAATTCGAACGCGGAGTCGTCCATAACCAGACGTCGTACTTCCGATAGACCACGCTGAGATAACACTTCAGCGATGGTTGCAATTTCTTCCGAAACTAAAAATGGATCGCCCAAGCCGCGAATTAAGAGATCGCCTGATTCATTACGATAAAAATGTGTTTCGAATTGAAAATCCTCCCCCAAGGTATTCAGTGCTACTTGAGCCAAGGGGATCTTAACTAAAGAAGCAGGAATTAAAGAGTTTTCGGGATTCAGGCTTTCTAGTACTTCCCCGCTAGGAGAATGAAACAGGATGCCACCATCACCAGCTAATTCTTCTAGTTGGTTTTGCGAGAAAGAAGAAGATGCAAGCAAGCAGCCAACTATTAAAAGAAACCGTGAATAGATATGCAGTGAATTGATGATGGGCTTCATGGCTACAATACTTTAGCCCTTCAGTTAATTAAGGCAAGGCTAAAACGACCATTTCCGGTGGTGTGCCACGTACTGTAATGGCAATTTGTTGCTGGTCTCCACTCATGTAAGTCACTGGTGGGCCAATTGCCTGAGCTGGTAATGCTACTTCCGCTAATGTAGCTCCAGTTTGTTTATCCCTGGCTACTAAAGGATACTCTCCAGACTCATTTGCTGTGGTCTGTGCAGATATCAGCAACGTTTTTGTCACCAGAATCTGATCACGTCCGTTTCCAAGGGGCGGTAAATCCAAGTCAGCCAGGGCAGGATGATTTCGCACGGTGGGTGCGCCAGCACCGTTCGCTACCTGCCATAGAATCTCGCCTTCATTTAAATCGATAGCAGTGATTCGACCATAAGGTGGTTTTGTCAGCGGCAAGCCGCTGGGCCTTAAATTCGTAGTGACGTTGCGCACGTAGTTGAGGGTTGCATCTCCAGCATCTGGAATTGCTAGTCCGGAACGACTTGGTAATGTGGCCGACGGGATATAGATCACTCCAGTTTCAGGATCCACGCCAGCGCCATGCCATTTGCGCCGCCGGTGTAACCAGGGACATGAATCGTGCCAAAACTATTCTCAGTAGGCAGCGATGGTGGGGTAAACATTGGACCGTATCTATGTTGATCTAACATTTCGATCGCTGCCGCACGTAGCTCCGGGGTGAAATCGATCAAATCATTTTCAGTCAAACTCTGCCGTTCAAAAGGCGGTGGCTTTGTTGGATATGGTTGTGTGGGTGATGCTCTGTCACCAGGCACGTCGGTGGGAGGAACTGGCAGTTCTTCGATTGGCCATACAGGTTCACCAGTTATACGATTAAATACAAACACGAATCCATGTTTCGTGACCTGGGCAACTGCCGGTATTTGTTCACCATCTACTATTATATCAACGAGGTTTGGCGCCGCTGGTGGATCGTAGTCCCACAGATCATGATGCACCATTTGAAAATGCCAGAGTCTTTCGCCGCTGCTGGCATCAAGTGCAAACCCAAAATATTGGCGAAGAGGTTATCTCCCAGTCTATGCCCTCCATAGAAATCATTAGTAGGGCACCTACAGGTAAATACACAATGCCGGCATCTTGATCTGCGCTCATTAATGTCCAAACGTTTGCATGACCACTGTATTCCCAACTGCCGTCTTCCCAGGTCTCGTTTCCGAAATCACCTGGCTGTGGAATTGTGTGAAAAGTCCACAGCAAATCTCCGCTATGAATATGGAAGCCTCGAACATGGCCAGGAGGCATCTCACGATAATCCGGTTGGTCAGAAATTGCCGAGCCTACAACGATGACGTCATCAATAATCATTGGCGATGATGTTACGGAATAATTTATTGGGGCTTGCCGGCGAGCACGAGGGATACCCTCTATTAAGTCGACACGGCCATTATTGCCGAACCCAGAAATCGGTTCCCCAGTTCGTGCGTCTACTTCTACGAGATAACCATCTCCGGTGCCCCAAACAACCCGAGCATCATCACCGTCCGACCAATAGGCCAGACCACGATTGCTGAAGCCCAGCATCATTATTGGAATGCCGGAAGCGTAGCTGCGTGGATCATAAGCCCATAGTGTATTGCCGGTTTCAGCATCAATAGCTGCTGCCTGAAATAGCGGAGTTGAAACATAGAGCACGCCATCTACCGCCAAAGGCGCCGCTTTTAACCCGTTGATACTAACGTCGGGAACATCATTAGGTACCTGCAGATTTGGGTACTCTGCTTTTAACTGTTCCAGGTCGAAGCGGCCATCGATCGATTGCCAGCGCCACTGAACTTCCAGTTCGGAAAAGTTGGAGCGATCGATCTGATCCAGTGCAGAATACTTAGTGCTGCCCGCATCACTTCCGAAAAAATGCCATTCCCCGCCGGTCATTCCGGTCTGAGAATGAACTGGTAAGGCGGCTAATACTGATATCGCTGCAAGAAATTTAGAAGCGGTATTTTCATATTGACTAGCATCACGCAAATTAAAACAAAAAGTAAGTGTTCTGACTAAAAAAATTTTCCAAAATTGGCCAAGTTAGAAAATTTCAGATGTAAACCCCATTTATTGCTTCAATTTTTAACTCTAAAATTTTTCATTTCGAAACTCAAAAAATAAAACAAGAAATTGCAGGCCAAATGTTCCACAAGTTATCCACATGATGTTGAATAAAAAATAAACAAGTTGTTACTGTGCCACTGTTTGTGTCATTGATGAGGGCTATGGATTTATATTAAAACGATTGTTCAAAAAATAAATTGAATTTTTTTGATAAAAGTTACTAAAAATAATGCACACATTTTTGTTTTATGTATAATCAAATCATAGGTGTGACTGAGTCGACTTTGTCGATTTGCGATCACCGACACGGCGCAGGGAACGAACCGGGAACAACTAATCATTTATAAGTTATTGTGGGTTTAACCCAAAATAATGAAGACGATTAAAAGAAGGAAACTCGGAATAAGAAGAGGAGACTCTGACTAGGAAGAGAAGAATTCGTTTAAAAGTTGCGAATGATTAGCCTGGAAAATTCGTGAACTGGTTTGGAACGTCGTGGAAGGTGCTTATTCCAGAGCCTCGAACATCGCCAAAGAATCTGTTCGGCCAACAGCCTTTGTCGGGTCTGAGCCTAAGACTAAAAAACTGAGACGCAAGTCTCAGGGGCCCTTAAGAAAGAAGGAAGAATTCTTCGGAATGATTCTGGAAATCTCGGGGAAGGGTTTAAAGAAGAATTAACAGATATTTTGTGCCTCACCGCGCTGATACTGATAATTCTGCTTAATGTCCTGTAGGGCGGGTGTCGCTTGCGGCATCCGCCCTCAAACTTTGTAACGGCAGCATTCTTCTATTTTTTAGTTTTTTCTTCCTTCCAGCTCCATTTTCTTTGTCTAATTGGTTTCTGCTACTTATTCTCCCTAGTTATTGGCGCCTAGTTGATTCTTATGAAGTGGGTTATTGCCTATGAGGGGGTCTTCAAATAAAAGCAGTCTTCTCTCATTGCGTTTGTCGGCTGTTTCCTGCCATCAGTCGGGTTGGCGGCGCTTAGAAGCTCCTTTCAAATGTTTACCCATGTTCGTTTTTGCAGACTTGCTTAACTCTATGAGTAATTCAAAGACCGATTCTTCCTCTCCGTCGATCTAGAATCATAAAAATCGCCTATTCGATGTGGCTAAGAGTACTGTATCTTTACGCTGTCAGTATTTTGCAGGCATCTCTTTTTTGAGAAAAGTTTTATGGATCCATTCTCCCAGGCAGCATTAGGTGCAGTAGTCGCTCAAGCCAGCGCTCAACATAAGCTCGGCTTCAGAGTGGTAGCGGTTGGTGCTATGGCCGGGGCAATGCCTGATATCGATGTCTTTTTCGCCGAGGATTACTTCCACAATCTGCAAATACATCGTGGCATTACCCATTCGCTATTTTTTGCCCCCGTAATGGGTCCGATATTGGGTTATCTAATCTATAAGTATGAATCCCTATCGCTCCAACGACTTAATAAACAAAGAAAGAATGAGATATTGGATGCTGGCAATGTTTTTGGCGCTGTTGTCTCATCCTTTACTCGATGTGCTAACGCCCTATGGTACGCAATTATTGTTGCCATTCTCTGATCAGCGGTTTGCCTTGTTTGCCATGCCAATAATTGATCCGCTTTACACAATGCCATTATTTATTGGAATTTATCTTGCCTGGCGTTACCGACAAAAAGCTCAGGTGCATCTTATTGGCATAACATTTCTGGTAGTTACTACTTCCTATTTGGTTTACGGTTGGTATTTAGGCCAGGCAGCTAAAAGAGAAGCAGAATTACAACTAGTAAATTTAGGGCTTCAGGATTTTCAGGTGGAGTCCTTTCCGACTTTTCTTCAAGTTCACTATCGCCGAGTCGTGGCCCGCACTCCCACGGCAGATTGGGTTGGTTATATTTCTATGTGGCGTCCCTGCGAAATTGAGTGGGGCATGGCGGAGCAAACACCCCGTTCCGACTTCGAAGAGGTGAGTGATATGCGCGAGGTGAGAATCTTCGAGTGGTTTGCAATGGGCTGGCTGCATAGAACCGTGATAGAACAAGATGGAAATACAACCTATCAATATGCTGATTTGCGTTATGGATTAGTGACTAATCCAAAGGATAGCTTTTTCTCGTTAAATGTGACCGATACCAATCAGGGTTTCCAGTGGGATACTCAAAACCCCATCAGCAATTCGGGCGAGATCAATCAACGGCTAAATAGTTTGTTTTCATCTGCCTACCCTGGTACCTGTGAAAGACCCCCACTTGTTTATTTCTAGAGGCCAAGTAAATTTCGGCAGTCGATTCAAATAACAGTCGCTAAATAGGGGCGGCCCCGTAGGTTGGAATATTTCGCTGGAACACACGCCAGTAATAGCGTTTCGAAACTATTTGTTCGTTCCCATTTTCGTCGACACGAGTAGAAATTGGATTGCCACCGAGTAAGCGAGCGGCTTCTTCTTGATCTTGAACTAAAGCAACAGTTGCTTCATAAATCTTCCCATCGATCTTCATTCGAATCCGCGGGTCGCGCTCGACGTTAGCCCACCATGCTTTGTTATTGGGAAACTCTTCATCGAGCCTGTCGCCTTGCGCGCTTCCGCTTAGATAGAGATCAGGGCCGCGAGGTCTGGCATTCACAGAAACAGAGTGGGGAATTCCATACCACGTGCGTGTCTCAAGCATTATCGAGTTGCCACGAACCGGATGATCCACATCGTTTATAAAATCCCAATTAATTACCGGTTCCCGCACAACTTCACCGGCAAGCCAAAGTCCCGGTCCAGCAGTACGATTACTTTCAACGAATGCCGGCGTTCGTGGATCGATATAGCGTGGCTCGAAACCAGTTATGCGCAAAGTTATAAGTGTTGTAATTAATAACGCTGTAAATCCCAGTAATCCGATTCTCACATATTTCATATTCACTTACCCTTCTCTGGCTTTTATTGCTCAGTAATGTTGTAGTGTTCCCCAGCCTTTACTGAAATTTCAGTAGTTTTACCGCTTGGCCAGTCGATAACTACCGGAGCGGATTCTTGATCTGCCAATGGTAGCAATAACGTCATACTATTTTGGCTTTGAAAACCTTGAGTGGAGCGAAGATAGTGATAGCGAGTCAAGTCTCCCTCTCCGTATCGAACTCTTGCGCCTATGGCATCGCGATTACTTTCAGTACCGGTAAGAGTTACCCATGCTGCATTGGCAGTCTCGTTTGTGTCGCGCATAAAGAGCTTGTTAGTTTCTCGTGATTCTGCATTTTGGTCAAAATCATAAGGGGGGTGTCCACCCAAGTTAAAATAAAAATCGGTAAAGCCGTCACGATTTACATCCCCAAAGATAGCTCCGTGGCCTCGGGTCATGTTGTGACTGCTATCGGGCTCTATAAAGCGATCAGTGCAGCGTTCAAAACGGCGCGCACCTAGATTGCAGAAAAACACATCTGCTGCCACGAATGCGGGATCACCAGTACCGATCACTACATCTGGGTATCCGTCATCATAAAAATCCCCCACACCCAGTCCCATGGTGTTTTCGTAAGGAGTAATACCAGCTTCTGATTCACCTTCAAGGCCGTTCGCTCTAGCGGCAATACGCGCCGGACTCGTCTGGCTGTACATAGGGTTTCTATCGGTCCCCGAAATCGCCAGTAAATTATCCGTATTCAATCCTGCCTCGATGCCCATGCGATCGAAACCGTCAACCCCGTTACCAAACAATATGTAGTCCTGGGAATCCCAGCGCCCGAGATAAATATCTTCTTTCCCATCTTGATCAAAATCGGTCGATGCTGCAGCAAATACTGCAGGTAAGCCACTGCGACCTGCCAAAGCTTCGACGAAAATCTCTTCGGTGACATCCGTGAAGCGGTCCAAATCGTTGCGATAAAATGCATGCCAATCCATACCTGCGATATAAAGATCCTGATCTCCATCCTGATCGTAATCGATCCAGAGAGGGTTTTTTGCATCCCTTTGCCCGCTAGTAGTCAAACCCAATTGTTCTCCTACTTCGACAAAAGTCCCATTTTGCTCATTGTGAAATAACAAAGGTCGCGCCTGGCGTCGCGTCGCCAGGACATCGAGCCAACCATCGTTGTCATAGTCTGCCCAAGACACGCCCCACCAACCTGAACTGGCGCCGGCTCCATCTTCATCATCCAGACCAGCGAGCCGATTCACTTTTACGAAACCCTGATTTTGATTGATTCGATTTTCGAGTAATACCAATGTGGACGAATTAGTATAGCCACCATTTCCAACCATCAAGTCGGGATCACCATCGTTGTCGTAGTCCGCAAACGATCCTACCCACGTACCGTGAAAATCGGCAGGATCCATATTGAATTCACCGGGAATGAAATTCCCAGAACCGTCGTTTACATAAATCATAGACATTCCGAACGGCCGACCGAACAACCGGCCATCAGTGTCAGCGACAAACAAATCATCATCACCGTCACTATCGATATCTGCAAAGGCCGCGCCGCGACCATAACCGACTACGCCGCCTAGGCCTCGGCTCTCGGCAACTTGGCTGTAAAATTCTGAATGAGGGAATGAATTTTGTGCCTGAGCCAAACAAGTAGTTGCAAGCGCTGTCCCAATTATAAACAAGGGTATTGACTTGAATTTGCTGCAACTACAATAGGTTTGTATAGCCATGCTGTCACCTCGGGATATTCAGGTTTAAACCATTCAGTTTCCGCGATTGAAAAACTAGCTTAATCGTTAGTTATTGTTAGTTCTGCGAATATCGATCTGTCCCAGTTATTCTTCCGTCTCTTTCTGCAAGTTCTCCGGTTTCTAATCGGGTACGCTCATCAGGATGTATGGCTAATAGCGCAGTGCCATAATTACCATCTTTTTCTTTGCGTGCAGTGAGCCGCGCGAATCGTTGATCGAGCAGGGAATCGTATTCCTCTTCTTCCAGATAAGTGACACTGACGTGAAAATGGGACATGGCATCTACACTTCTGCCGCCGAATACTACCCATTGATCAGGATCTATGGATAAAGGATTGTTAGCTGTGTTGTCGAAATGAGTGCGCATAACAATCGCGGTCCCTGCCGGTAGAATAGGGCGCGCATCATTTTCAAAGACAAAACTGGTTTGCCAGTTGTGGTTGTAGTTATTAATAGAGGCAATAACGTCTCTCCGATTTGCGCCAGGCCCATAATAGTCACGTACTCTGCCTGGCCAAACTACTTCGATAGACATGGCAATACCATGTAAATGCATGTGCCCACGATAGCTATTGAGCATCACTGGTTCGTCCAGTACCCAGGTCCGATACATTGTCTGAGTGCCATGGGGAGGTATCAAAATATCTCGTGCACGAGGCTGGTCTGGATCGAACTGATCTATCAGGTGATGAATTTCGACACTGGCTACAGTTTCCGGTGGCTTGTTTTCCGGATGAAACCAGAACGCAACTTCGATGTTGTCTTCAAACTCAACACCAATTGGAAAATAGTGTGCTCCGAAATTTACAACCCCAGGACCCGTTTCAAATAGGATGCCAGTGTCTTCTCCAAAATAATCCCAACGTTTGCCGGCGCCAGCACCCACTACGCGTCCTGAAGGACCTTCTTCTAAATTTAGGCGCACATTATTGTGATGTAAGGCGGCACGTCCGCGAATCGTGTTACGGATTTCCGCTGCCTTTAAATAGCGTGGCTTATCTAATGCAGGCCATTCCACATCGATTGAAGGCCAGAAGTCCCCACCTTCTGCGCGGACTGCGATAGGTCCGGATTCAAAAACCATATCTGGTTCGCCAAGTTCTGGCTCTAATTCCCATTCAAGCCAGTTTGGCCAGTCAACACCTTGTGGCAGACTAGCAGGATCACCTTCAGGAGTACCTGCGTCTACCCAGGTAACTAAGGTGTCAATTTGTTCTTGAGTTAAAGAGAAATTGTTTTTGTATTCCTGGATACCTATGGTCGGATCCAAGTGCCAGGGTGGCATGATACGGCGTCGCACGTTTTCTTTTATACGTGGCGCCCACACTCTTGCCTGATCATAAGTTTCCAACGGCATCGGACCAATACCCCCAGGCTGATGACATCTCTGACACTTCTCCTGGAGAATTCTTACTACTTCGTTAGAGAAAGTCGGCATATCTTCCGCTTGTAAACCATGCTGCGGAATACTCGTCAACAAAAGTAAACTTACTGATAATTTAATCCAGGCATATTTGCTGTGATTAATAAGTTTCATGATTTTCTCCAACTAAATTTTTATTTAGCTAATAATTAATTCTCTGTCTCAATTTACATTTACTCTTATGAAAGCATTGGTCCAACAACACCAGAATTCGAAATCCTGTGTTTCATATGTTCTCCTACCAACCATATTGTATGCTTGCACCATTAAGATGTATTCACCCGGTTCACTGAATACCGCTTCGGTTTTTTCCTCACCATAAGCGAATTCCGATTCCAGCCAGCTTGCCGCTTCTACCCAGCCGATGTTTTCTTCCCGCCAGGAGCTCCAATCAGGGGTAAACACGACATCGCCTGGGCCCTGGTACTTAAAGAATCTGACTCGAACTGGTCGCTCGTCATCTTCTCGAAAGGGATTGTCTCTGCGAATTCTTGCATTTAATTCGATCGGCACGCCGACACGGGTTTCCAGGGTTTCTGCCATCATGCCACGTCCAAACCCGAATCGACCTTCTGCAATTGGACCTTCAGCTTGGAGTCTTACTTTAGGTGGGCTGTTTTTGCGAGAAGGTTGCAGCGGTTCGTCGTGACGATAAGTGCTGTGCACCAATCGGCCCGGAGAGCTGAACTCTTGTCCGGTTATTTCATCTATCAGAGTCCAGCGCACATCTTTGTCTCCCCAGTCTTCAGGAACAGTCACGCTGAATACACAAGTAGTGACGGCGACCTCCATCAGGTTGAGGTTTAAAATGAGTGGGTTGTAGGCCATTAAACTCACCCTGGTTCTACATAGTTGCTTGGTCCGACGGGGATATCAAAAACCGTTTCGGTATTGGTGTTGAAGTAACCAAAGCAGAGCTGGAAGGTGCCGTCTTCATTTGGGAACCAGCCTTCAAAAATAGGAACTACCGGGCCACCGGTTGCGCGAACGAGCTGCGGATCATTCTGATGACCGCCGGGAGGGGCGACTCGATTCCACCCTGGGATACGGGTTTGCGCATCCACCAAGTCGGAGTGCAGCATAGCAAAAACAGTGAACAGCAGAGCTGCAAGCAGAGATTTAGGCATTAAAGACTCCCTTTCTTCTTATAGTCTGGGACCAGATTAAAAATACAGGAGAAATAGGGGGTGAACCAAGACTAATTTGTTAATTGTCTGAAAAATCGCCGAGTATCAACGTATTCTTCTGTATTGAAGCCTCTGATTCTTGTATTTTAACGCGGGCTTGGAGATTTTTTCGAAGCATCCTATCGTTTCACGTAGTTTCGAACAGGTATTTTTATGTATTTGCTCTCTCGTCACAGTTTTAATTTTAAATTTTGTCTAAGTCTGGCATGTCTACTTGGATTCAGCACGGCAGCATCAGCGCAGCAGGAAAATGCTGAAGATGAGGCGTTGGAAATTGAAGAATGGTTAGTTGCAAGCATGTGTGCAGAAGGCAATAGGTTGATTGATTTAAATCACCCGATTTCTTTTTCTTACACAGACTCAGCTGGTAATAATCCGCGCCATTTAACCGTTGCGCAATCAGGATTAACCACAGCCGATTTATCCAATCTGGAGTTAGCCTGGGCGATTGCTTTTCCTGCAACTTCCGGTATGCGAGCCGCGCCAGTAATTATTGGCGACACTATTTTTTATTCGGCTACCGATTCAGGCCGTGTCTTTGCATTAGACATAGCCAGTGGTTGTGCGAAGTGGGTTTATGAATCTGGCACCCGACTTCGTTCTTCTATTGCTTATGATGTAATCGATGGACAGGGCATGCTGGTGTTTAGTGATATGCCGGGAATGATTCATGCGGTTAATGCAGAAAACGGCGAGTCAATCTGGATTAACAGCGGTCAGGCGGAAAACAATCAAGGCATGCTTACCGGAACACCAGTAATTCATGAAGACAGAGTAATTGTCCCAGTGTCTGGTTCAGGAGTAATTACCGGTGGAAATCCGAATTATGAATGTTGTGAAAATCATGGTGCGGTTACGGCACTGAATATACGCACAGGTGAAAAGCTTTGGGAATACCACACCATGCCTGCAGCGGAATATACTGGACAGGTCAGTTCTACGGGAGTTCGGCAACGAGGACCATCCGGCGCGCCAATTTGGACAACGCCAACTATCGATACCGAACGTAGTCAGATTTATGTGACTACTGGCGAAAACACTTCCCATCCAACTACAAATACCAGCGATGCAATCATCGCCCTCGATTTAGAAACCGGTGAAGAGAAGTGGGTGTTCCAGGCATTGGCTAATGACATGTGGAACTTCGGCTGCACTGCTGGTGGACCGAACTGCATCATCTTAGAAGATACTAATGCTGTGGATTACGATTTCGGTGGCCCGGCTGTATTGGTAGATACTGGTGATCGAGAACTATTAATCGCAGGACAAAAATCCGGCGATATTTGGGCACTGAATCCAGATACAGGGCAATTAGTATGGAATCAACGAGTAGGAGAAGGCACAGCCTTAGGCGGAAATCATTGGGGTATTGCTGTCGATTCGGAACGTGCGTTTCTTACTATCAATGATCCGGGTGGCATGGGTCGAAACAGTGTGCCAGGCATTTACACTTATTTTGTTGGAACAGGGGAGCCAAGTTGGTTCTATGAAGTTGAGCCTGAGTGCAATGATGAGCGAGATGACAGACTAAGACGCTGTGAGGCGCTGCATGGTTTCTCGGCAACACCATTATCCATAGATGGTGCAGTGATTACTGGCGCCTTGGATGGTCGTTTGTTTGTGTTTGATTCCGATTCCGGAGAAATCTTGTTCGAATATGACACGGTACGCGACTATGAAACTGTTAATGGTGTTGAAGGCTATGGTGGTTCCATTGACAGTCATTCCATTGCAGCTGGATCTGGCATGGTATTCGTAGGTTCTGGCTATGGCCAATTCAGGCAGGTATCTGGCAACGTGTTGCTTGCCTTTAAGCCTGCGAATTAAGAAGGCGAAGCTGCAAAGGGAATTTAGAGGAATCTTCGAAAGAGAGGGTTATGAAAAGATCTGGGTGATTTATTCTGATGAGTAGGTTTGTAGCTTTACTGCGAACTACCTAGGTTTTCGAACATGCGCCAACCTTCCGGGACTTGAATTACTCCGTTACTCTCGGTGTACTTTTCATATAGTGCCAATAACTCCTGAAATTTTTCAGGATTTTGTTCTGCCAGATTATTGAGCTCGGCAGGGTCTTTTCCGATGTCATACAAGCCCCAGGTGAAATCACCATAGGGTACCTGTAGTCGAGTTATCTTCCAGTTACCGCTGATATAGGCATTATGCCCAAACAATTCGAAGCCGTTGCCTTCGCCTAGTGGGTAGATAGATTCCGCAGTACCTTCTAGGTATGGAATAATAGAACGTCCATCCATATTGTGAATGGATCTGCCGTTAAATATATTGACGGGATGAGTAACATTAACCAAATCCAAAATAGTTGGTGTGATATCAACCATACTGGAGAAGTCAGTGACTATTCTGTTTTGTGGTAGGGCCTTTGCATAACTGAAGATAAGTGGAACGTTAATACCACCTTGGGTGATTACGGTTTTATGAAAGCTATGCGCAGCGGCACTTACATGCGCCCAGCGTTCGCCATAATATATATAACTACCCTGATTACCTAAGTTTTCATAACTGTTATCAAAAGTTTCAGCAATCCAGTCTGTAGCGACAGGCAGAATTGGATAAGTGGTGAAATCGACTGCTTCGGGACCATTGTCTGATAAGAAGAAAAACGCCGTATTGTCATATTCGTCGATAGATTTTAAATAGTTCACTAATTTGCCAACGTTTTGATCAATTCGATCGACCATGGCTGCATAAACAGCCATCTTCTTCGCTTGATAGCTTTGATCTTCTATGCTTACCTCATTCCAGGGTGGAACTCTTTCCAATCGAACCGCCATTTCGGCATCAGTATGGATTAGCCCCAACTCTTTCATGTTTTCGTGTCGTTGCTGACGAATAACATCCCAGCCAACCATATAACGTTCGATGTATTTATTGATAAGGTCTGGGGTGCATGTAAAGGAAAGTGCGGGGCTGAAAAGGCGAGATAACCAAAAAAAGGGGTTTTGGTTTGATGCTCTTCCTTCTTCTATATATTTGATCATTTCATCGGTGTAAGCATCACTACTGTAAAAGTCATCTGGTAATTCAACAGCCTCTCCTTTGCGAAAGTAATCCACAATAGGTCGTGCACTAGCATAACCGGTATTGTCAAAATGACTGCCAGCACCTTGCAGTAAGATAAAGGTTCGATCAAATCCGCGGTCACTGGGAAGGGTTTGAGATCCGAGATGCCACTTACCTGTCATAAAAATATTAAAACCAGCACTATCTAGTAAACTGGCAACGGTCACTACTTGATTGTTTAAATAGCCTTCATAACCTGGCTGACCCCGTTGCGAGTCATCAAGATACTCACCCATGGTTCCATAACCATTCTTATGTTGGTCCACACCGGTAAGCAGCATGGCACGGGAAGGAGAGCACATTGCGCTACTATGAAAACGGGTAAACAATACGCCGTTGCTGGCTAGTTCATCAAGATGGGGGGTCTCGATCTCACTGCCATAGGCGCCAAGATCGGAAAAGGCTAAGTCATCTGCAAGGATTAAGACGACATTGGGTGTATCTGTCTCTAGCCTTGATGTATCTGAGATGGGTTCATCGCTACATGTAATTAGCGTGCAGCTTATGAAAGATATAATAGTTAGTTTGTAATTCATAAGTTTACAACCGCTGACAATGTCGGGCCTATCTGTTGATGCAGTACCAGGTCAAAGAGTGGATCAAGATCTGTTGGTTCATTATTGATAATAATTAAGCGAGCACCACTCATTTTCGCAACTTGTGGGAATCCTGCGGCAGGATAGACTACCAATGATGAGCCAATGGCAACGAACAAATCACAGGCAAGAGTTGCTTGTTCTGCTCGTTGCATCTCTTCGAGTGGCATTTGCTGACCGAAAGAAATCGTCGCCGTTTTCACAAGCCACCACAGCTATCGCAATAAGGAATCGTTGCATTTTCCAGAAATTCCTTCTTTATGTCTTCATTTTCGAAACGCTTTTCGCAGTCTAAGCATTTGCTGTAGTTGGTATTGCCGTGAAGCTCTATCACCAATTCATCCGGTGTCCCCGATGCTTGATGCAGGCCGTCAACATTTTGTGTGATGACATGTGTAACTTTGCCGTCATTAACTAGTTTGGTTATCGCATTATGTCCAGCATTTGGTTCTGCGCCGGTTAATTTGTAGACATCAGAGAATCGTTGCTCCCATGAATTGCGCCGCACTTCTTCAGATGCGACAAAATCGCGAAAATCGATTGGCGGCTTGCTCTTCCATACGCCCTGAGGGCCCCTGAAATCGGGAATACCAGATTCTGTTGATATACCGGCGCCGGTAAACACTACAATGCGTTCGGCTGCCCCAATCATGGAGCATAGAGATTTTAATTGCTCACTGTCTGCCATAGGTTTTAATAAGTAAGAATGGTCAAGACAGCGATTAGGAAAATTGCTACAGGTGCGAGAAAGCGCATGATAAACAACCAGGTGCGATAACCCAACGAATCTCCCATGCCCAATTCCTCTCTGGTTGCTTCTTTCGACATAACCCAACCAACAAAGATCGCAATGAAGAAGGCACTCAGCAACATTAAGTTATTTACCACAAAGAAATCGATAATACGGAAGATGGTTGAGCCTTCAAACATGGGTATGAAGCTTAATGGAGTGAAGTCTGACCAGATGTTGTGAGAAAAACCGAGCCTAAGCCGATAAACCAGGCAACACCGCCAGCCACTATGGTCATGCGTTTGCGCGTAGCACTGGGTCGCTCAACTAATCGAAAAACCAATGACTCCATCATTGAGATTGATGTGCTCAAAGCAGCAAACAATACCAATAATAAAAAAAAGGTTCCGATTATCTGACCGCCGGGCATCTGCCCTAATGCGACAGGTAAAGTAAAAAAGATCAATCCTGGTCCTGATGCTGGTTCCAGGGCAAAGGCAAAGACGATTGGAAATATAGCCAACCCGGCCAGCATATCAACGGAAACGTTTGCGCCGACTATGGCAAAAGCGTTGCGCGGTATGGATGCTGCTTTATGTAGGTAGCTGCCGTAATTCATCACGCCACCACCACCAACACTTAAAGAGAAAAATGCCTGACCTAATGCCAATAACACCACATCATTATTCACTTGACTGAAATCTGGCACGAACATAAAACGCAATGCAGCAGACAAGTCACCTGCAAGTGCCGCATATAGAACCAGAATAAGAAGATAATAAATAGGCTGGCATCATTACTTTTAGGGTTTTTTTCTAACCCATTGAGCACTCCGCGAGCGACAACCCACATGGTCAATACCATAAACACGCCTGCCAGAAGGTCATGCCTAGTGGTGAGGCTTGTATGTCGTCGAATAGCTGAACCGATTCTTCTGCAGTAATGCCAACGAACCCACCAGACAAAGAATAAGGAAGATAAGCTAAGACCCAACCAGCAATCACACTAAAGAAAGTAAGGGCGAGAAAGGCGACGCCAATGGCCAGCCATCCGAGTAACTTCCAATTCTCACTTCGCCCTTCAGCTACCGCCAATGCCTTGGTGCTGCCAGCTGGACTATGTCCACCGCGGCGTCCGATACAGATCATAGCGATAACACAGGGAATACCGAGAAATACTATGAAAAGGAAATAAAGAAGAATGAAGGCACCACCGCCGTTCTCACCAGCCATAAAGGTGAAGCGCCAAATATTACCTAGGCCTACTGCACTGCCCATGGCCGCAAGAATAAACCCCATGCGGGTAGCGAATTTGACGCCAGGTTCGGCCAAGCTAAAACTCCTGGTTTGTTCTTTTTATATGAGTTTGTGTTACAAACCGAAAACTCGTTTCGCGTTCAAGTGTCGGATTGCGTCACAATCGTCATCGGATAATGTTGCTATATTATTTTTTGCCCCTTCAATATCAAAAACCTGATGGGGCCAGTCCGTACCAAACATTACCTGGCTGCTACCAACAATCGAAACCAGATACTCCAATGCGAGAGGATCATAAGTAATACAGTCGTAATAAATGTGCTGCAGATAATCAGTAGGTTTTTTCTGCATTAGGCGGCGTTCCGGAATTTCAACCTCATCTCCTTTTTTGAAGCGACCAACTAAATAGGGAAGCGCAGCACCACCATGAGAAGCAATTAGCTTTAGCTTGGGGTATTTGTCAAAGAATCCATGAAACATCATGCGGGTTATAGCTAGAGTTGTGTCGAACATGAAACCCACGGACCAGCTCAGATCGAACTCACCCATGTCTAAAACATCTGCGCCAGGCGGATCGGTAGGATGGAGTAACACTGGCAAACCTTTATCATCGATTGCTTGCCAGATAGGTGCAAAGAAATCATCATTGAGGCTGCGTCCAGCAATGTTAGCCAGTACCATCACGCCAACAGCACCGTTTGCGCACGTACGCTCAAGCTCAGCAACCGCTGCATCAGGATATTGCCAGGGCAGGGTTGTAAACCAGCGAATCCGCTCAGGGTATTTAGCTTGTGCTTCTGCTGTGGAATCATTGGCTTCTTGGGCCGCTAGGCAACTCACTTCCTCCGTACCCCAGTACACACTAGGCGCTGTTAAAGAAACGACAGAGATGTCGATGCCAGCTTTGTCCATCAATTTAATGCGTAAGCCGTAGTCAAAATGGCCCGCTTGCGGGATGGATACAGGAGTATCACCGCGAAAAATTTCTTTTTGTCCGTCTGGGCGAATCTTGAGATGATAGATTCCGCTTTGTTCCTGCAGAATCTCTAACCAGCGCTGAGTATAAATATGGGTGTGAATATCAATAAGCATGCGATCAATCTAGCAGGGAATAAGAGCAAGAACTATGACTTATTTATTCTATAAATCTCTCAAGCTGATGCTTTTGAATCGATTTCGTATTTGATATTGCTCATACCTGACCAGAGCAAAAGCCCACCCAAAGGGCAAAGCAAGGCGGCGCAGAGTGCAATAGATTTACCAATAGCAGCGTCGTACCCGAATATGAAATCAGTGGTGGCCGCCACTACCGTCGGTCCAAGTCCAAGCCCAATAAGATTGGCAGCAAGCAAATACACCGCCATTATTTGGGCGCGCATGCGATTTGGTGTCATGAGTTGCAATGTGCCTCCAGCAATTCCTCCCTGGAACGCAGAAAAGAACACTGCCAGGGACATAGCAATGATTCCAGTTAGCGGCGTGTTTACAAATCCTAGTGCAATAGCGCAGGGAGTCATACCGACGATGCTGAATAATATTACTCTTACATAAGCGTCACTTGTCCCTTTTTGAGCCCACGCATCAGCAATAAAGCCGGCGATTAATAAACCAGTCTTCCTGCCAATAGCATGATAATGCCAAAGGTAAATCCTGCATCTGCAGTGCTATATCCAAAGGTGCGAATAAAATAGGTCGGCCCCCATAGATTTAGCGCATACACCACCATCACAAAAATGGAAATTCCTAGTATGTGGCTTAGATAAGCACCCCCGCCGTTTCCAGACATATTCGATAACTATTGAGATGGCAGGCATGGTGGCATGTGATTCGGCGTTCTTGCGCGCAGGTTCCCGCACTGTCAAATACATAAGTGCAGCTACCAGCACTCCAGGAAAACCAACAATAAAGAAAGTGAGTTGCCAACCTTCGGTAGCACCCAGAAAAGGTAGAGTTAGAGTATCGAGAGTTTGCACGTAACCAACTACAGCGCCCCCAAGTATGTACGCAAGGCCGGAGCCGAAGGTCACACCGAGGGTATAAACTGATAAGGCTCGGGCAAGAGAAGAACGGGGAAAATAATCCGTAATCATGGAATAGCCGGCGGGACCAAGAGTGGCTTCACCAATTCCAACCCCTATCCGGGCAAAGAATAGTGAGACAAATCCTTTGGCCAATCCACAGACTGCCGTCATTACACTCCACACTGCAATGCCGATACTGATCAAATTGCGTCGATTCCTGCTATCAGCAATTCGGGCCAGAGGCAGCCCCATAATGGCATAGAAAAGTGAGAAGGCTAATCCTGCAAGCAGACTGTATTGAGTGTCAGAGATTGCGAACGATTCTCTGATGGGACCCACCAGCAAACCCATGATCATGCGATCGAGAAATGAAAACATCTGCGCCAGCAGTAGTACAAAAATGACGTACCACTGATAAGCAGTACTAGAGTTATTCAAATTAGCAGGTGTCACAAATCTCTCCTTTGATTTATTCGGCTCCGTGATCTTTTAACCATGCAGCTATTAAATCAGCAACTTTACTTCTCGCATCATCTGGCTCCACCAGATAATGATCGCCATCAATCATTTCTAATGTTTTATCTTTTGAAGCTAATGCAGAATGGATTGCTTCGGCATCACTGGGGAAAACGCCGGTATCTCTAGTACTCTGAACAACCAGCGCCGGCAGTTCAATTCGAATTAGGTGAGGTGCACCGCGGCAGTGAGAATCTTTCAAACTCCACATAGATAACCAGGCGCGAAGCGTGTTAGTTAGACCGATTCCTCGTGGTCCGAAGTTTGCTCGCTTAGGATTGCCTGCATAACAGTGTCCCACTTCCCGCTGTGACGGATCGATAGTGCCATCCATTAAGCGTAAATCTGCCCAGGTACGAAAAAGGTTGAAAGCGCGATCGGTCATGCCAAAGGATTCGAGTCGTTTTAATTCACCATGGCACCAGTCTGTGATGCGATGATTTCTCGTTTCCTGTGCGGCGCGATAAGTTTTTACAAACTCAATAGAATAGGGTGG
Source organism: Gammaproteobacteria bacterium (assembly GCA_019654215.1). Classification (GTDB taxonomy): domain Bacteria; phylum Pseudomonadota; class Gammaproteobacteria; order Pseudomonadales; family Pseudohongiellaceae; genus UBA9145. The sequence goes on from BPDI01000002.1 coordinate 50,196, forward strand.
ACCGTTTTTCTCATCATACATATTTAATTCAGGATCGATACTGGTGGGATCAGTCTCGTCGGTTATCGACGGGTCGAGCCAAGACGTTAGGACCTCTGGTCGACCGGAATGTGCGCAAAGAGAGACATAAAGATCGGCAGGGATTAAGTCATACAATGCTTCTGGTAATTCGAAGTCCGGAGTAGGTGTCATGGTTACCCCTTGAGCCTGGGACTGATAAGCACCCATGAGGGACCCGCCGCCGGAGTTACCCAAGATAACTATCTTCTCGATGCCCGCATATTCTTTTAACCAGCGAACACCGGCACCGATGTCGATCAGGGCATGTTCTAATAGAAAGAATGCTTCGTTACCGCGGAATCGAGTGTTCCAGCCTAGAAAGCCGTAACCACGAGTGGCCATAAATTCGGCGAGGTAATGCTCACTAAAATCCACATTGTAGTGAGTTGCTATAAGTGCAGTTTTTACTCGCTTGTTTTTTGGTGAGTAGTACAGGCCCTGGCAGGGCATAAAACCGGCGCCGTTGCGCGCGCTGGTGGCGGAAGCCATGGAAACGAATTCTCTTTGCCAGGTTTCTATGTTGCTCACTCCTTATTGCTGGATTACTTAGTTGCGTTCCGGAATGATCCAAATTGGCGATGACCAGAGTCTTTCTTGAATAGTTGCCGGAACGTCCGGACGAGGATCAACGCCGGCACGCATTGCATCCCACGTAGACCATCGACAACTGGGATTTTCAAGTGCTCTGACATAATAGAAGGCGTTGCGAGTTGGATCGTAATTCGGATCGGTCCATTTAACCCTTAGTTCGGAAGCTCCTAAATTAGAACTGATACTGCAGTTTTCAAGATTCACAGTCGCACCATTATCGTCACAGCGATTTGTTGTTGGATCGACCACAATTCGATCTGAACACGCGATGTCGTAAACTTGTTCATACATCTCACCCCCTTCAACCCAACCCTTTATGATTTGCAGTCTTTGCAATGGTGCACTATTGGGATCTTTTGCAGCCCAAGCAATAAAGGAAGGAACACCATCGCTTTCAGCGATTAAATCGCCACCCATAGTGACGCCACCCTCATAAGCTTTGGCAACAAGTTCACTATCGTCAATCTCAGGAAGGTCATGACCGGCAAAGAAACGTACTTTCAGCCGTGGACCCGAAGTACCGAAGGTTTCCTTACGGCGAAACGCATCGTAAATTGCTTCCCGTGTATTTTCCTCAGCCCAAACACCGGTCATACCAGACGCTCCAAATCTTGCGTAGCGATCGAAATAGAGACTACCGTCAGGATCCGGCGTATCTAGTGGTACTGATCCACGTCGTTGGCCGTTGCTATCCAGTAAACCGGACACACCGTAAAAGTCATCTTCGCTGCCAACAGCGGTGCCATTATGGGTATCGGATGAACCGCTGATACCGTATTTGAATGGATTAAAGTCTTGTTCCTCTTGCAGACGGATACCATTTAGCAAGGCATCTCTGACGTAGGCACCCTCAGGCTGAATTAATACGTCTGTTCCGATGCGGGTGTACAACACTCCAAAATTCGCCCACTCATCATTGGGGGATAGGGCCGGATGAGTTTCAGAGGTACCCTTTACTTGCGTAATTTCAACTAGAGGTTCATTTCGCATACGCTGGTCAGCGTATGCTGAATCCAGAGGATTACCGTTGTAATCAACCAGATCAAACATGAGACCTTCAGAATAATTAGAATTATGCGGGATAGCCAGGCTTTCAATCCCTATAGATCGATTGTTATCCATCCAGTCCCAGAGGTCAGCAGGATTATCAGAATCTAATCGAGAAAATGGTAAGTCCGGCGCATTGCTATCGCGGAAGATTACATTTCGATGAAGCATCTCTCGATTCGGTCCGGTACCGGTGTATTCGTAAGCGACAAAGGTAGTGAAGTTGCCGGGATCATTGTGACGATTAGCAGTTTCTACTATGTCATTCCAGGCAGTGGTTATCACTTCTACATCCATTATTTCATCGCCGTTTCCGGAATTAGCAAAATCGGTGAAATTGAAAAATATTGACGACGCGGCATAGGATCATCGCCGATCTGGTCGATACCTTCGGCGACTGGATGCTGTGATAGCTCTGAATCTCCCAAGGCCATCTCGCGCATCACACCCAGAAAATAGGCGTGATCGGTAACAGCGTAAAAATCAAATGGCTGATCCAGTTGCATGTCGAAACCAGCCGCATGGGTAATCGCGCTACCCTTGGCAAATTGATAAGCCTCATCTGGTGATGCAATGCCGCCGAGTATGAAAGCATCGTAGGAGTACATGGAATGTACATGTAATTCGCCAAGTAAGCGTTCCTGTTCACATTAAATCACCGTCAACAGATTCAGTTATAACGACTGGATCTGCACTTATTGGAGTCTCGTTTGTTTGATTTGGGGAATCGGAGCAGGTCTGCAATAGAAAAGGCAGTAGGAACAACGATTTAAGAGGCGCATGGTGTTGTCTCATTTCCTTGAGCTCATTTTTAGCTAAAGATAATCAGAGTTGGGAGCCGTGTCTATGTGAATCCATGAATAGAGGTTACAGTTAGAATAAATGGGGCCAGAGTAAAATACAGGCTGAACTGTTTCGACTCTAATTAAAAATCGTCAATAAATGTTCCCGCATTTACATCCTTTGCTCTAGCTAAAACATAATCTGCTGCATACAAATCCTGAGTAAAGATGCCATGTGATTTGTAGAGTGTTATTTGCTCTCTCTTTTTCTGCCAGCTATGTCTCCCGTTAGTAACTTACCAATTTCTCCTTTGACATCACTCTCGCAAATCACTCCTTCTTCTATTGGAATCATAATATCGCCACCTTCCTTTGAGTGATTCCAGGGAATCGACATAGATTACCGATTTGGCACGAGCTCGGAGTCTGCTTCCCGAGAATTAAAGGGAAAGTGCACCAACAAGATTAATGTGGCTCCCGGTTTAACCCAGCTTCCATTTAAGATAGATTCTTTCGATGCAGTGACTGTGCAAACAAAAATCACATTGGGCTGCTTCAGTTGGGTCGCTTGTGGCAATAACTTCGCAATCAACTGACTCTTGTTGCTCTTTTGTAAACCTTCCGTCTTCTCAGCATTGCGTCCCCAAACAACAACTTTCTCGATAGGTCGAACAGCTTTTATTGCTTCGATATGAGAGACAGCCTGCACGCCGTTGCCAAAGATCCCCCAGGTTTTGGCATCCTCTCTGGAGAGTAATTGAGTTGCTAAACCCGAAGCCGCAGCAGTTCGAATCGCAGTTATTTGAGCTGCTTCTAATATTGCCACTGGTATCCCAGTCTCGGCTTCAAACATAACAACCAAGCCTTGAATGGCCGGCAATGCTTTTGTGGTATTGGCTGAATGGAGGCTAAGCAGTTTAATCCCGTAATGTTTCAGCTCATTGCTGGAACCGGGCATCTGAGCAAGTAAACCAGTCTTGTTTAGAACTGGCGGGAACGGAGCGCACTGGTAAGTTAACATTGCCGGAAGAGGTAGCGATCATGGCAGAGCGCATCAAATCGATGCACTTGCTCATGGGTAAGAGTCCACGGATCGCTATAGAGTCTATTACTCGAAGGGGCATTTACAACTCAAAGTACCAATCCTGCTAAGGATATTTCTCAGACTAGGCGAGAATATTTTCCACTTTGCCAATTAATCACGAAAGTCTTTCGGCAATGCCATGAGAAGCACTAGGAACGCAAACAACTGGCACTTCTGCACCTACCGTGTTTCCGGCACTGCATCTAATAACATTGGCATCATTTCTTGCAATGCTGCACCACCAGCTCGAGCGCCGGTATATTTTCCAATACGCACGATTACTAGATCATGGCTGGGAATAATCCTTGTGGATTGTCCTCCAGCGCCGCTCATTGAAAAAGAAGGAGGTAAGCCATCGTCACCCACTTCATTATCAACCCAGAAAAAAGCACCGCCATAATCCGGTCGTCCATCGGTTATCCATGCGGGAGCTGTAGTGCTCGCATACTCCACATAGCCTTCCGGTAATAGCCTTTCACCATTCCAAACACCATCTTGCAAATACAAGTTACCCAGCTTGGCCCAAGCCCTTGCGGACATGAATGCAAGACCCTGTCCGAGAAAATTGCCATAGGTATCGGTTTCAATTAATGCCGTGCGAATACCAAGCTTGTCGAACAGATTGCGTTGCGGAAAACTGTGATAATCCTCACCGCGGCCTTCGACTGCCAGGCGAATCAAGTAACTGGTTAAGACTGGATCAGTATTACGATAACGGCCAATGGTATTAGGCGGATATTCTTGCGGGCGAGTAGCCGCGTAGTGATATTGGTTAACGCCACCGGTGTAAAGATAAACATGATCCGGGTAGGTATTGGTATCGAAGTCTGGATCGGAAGGGGCATTAATCATAATACCACTAGACATACGCATGATGTCGCCGATACGAATCTCCCGGCGAGGATCATTCGGATCTTCCTGCCATTCCGGCACTGGTGCGTTCTGCCAGAGCTCATATTCACCTTGTTGAATCAAAACACCCATTAACGTCCCGGTCAGACTTTTTGTCATGGACCAGCTTTCTAATGGTGTATGTATGTCGACTTCATCACTATAACGCTCGCCTAGAATCTTGCCTTGATAAGTAACTACCAATCCTAATGTGCGCGCTTCTTCAGGTCCGAATCCCGTATCCAAGGCACGTTGAATCAGTTCAACATCTACACCAGCTGGAAAGCTGTCTTCATCGATAATGTCGCCCATTGGCCACGGCGTGGAATGAGCCGGAGGAAGATTGGCTTCAATAGTAGAAGGTGTGAAGTCGATGCTATTGTCTCCAAGCGAATGTGCAACACAGCCTTGATTGTCATAACGTCTTGCAGTTCGCACAACACCATCTGGCAAAACCAGACTCACTTCCTCGCGCACGCGATCGACACGAGTATTCACCACATGCTGGCGCTGATTGAACGGCGAAATAAATCCGCCCATATTAGCCGCTGCATCAACCGGATCGAGACCGGTCACAAACACAGCTGAGCAGAGAATCTTGGCAAAGCCAGCTGTATAGTGGTGAAGCGCCTCACCGGGTGGGGGTATGTAAGCATTATCCAAACGAAAATAGTCAGCCCGCGCATTGATGCTTGCGGGTGAACCATCGCTCGTAGGCGATTGAGCATGACTTAGCGCACTGATAACAAGTGATAGCGAAGCAATAAGAGCAGAATTTAGAAGTGAGTTCTTTCTAGTCATTATTATTTTCCTGCTTAATCTGGATGGGAACGCAATTGCAGGGGCTTCCAGCAATATAAGGATTTAGAGAATAAAAGGAGCCAGCGGAAAAATACAGCGCTGTCTGCTTAATTTGGAGCAGAATCATCCAAGTTGAGTTCTCGCTTCCATAGCTTCTGGGTCATAATGCCAGTGGCATTCTCGATGACTTCCATGGCATCCAGGATAAGATCTTCCCGCCACTTTTGGCCAATCAACTGTGCACCCGATGGCATATCTTCCACTAGATCAACCGGCACAAAACCAGCAGGCATACCGATGTAATTCACGCCATAGCTATATATAGAAGCACCAAAAATATCTTTAACTCCTTCGAAGGTTTCATCGTAGTTGTAAGGATAGCTTGGTCGCATCAGATAGGGAGTAAGCACCAATGGATATTCAGCGAGAAGAAGATTCCATTCCCTCACCATGCGCGTACGTGCGGCAATGCCGAATAGATAGCCCTCGGCATCAACCATGTCTTCAAGTTTGTAGTAGTCGTTAAAAACCTGTTTGATGATTTCGCTGCCGTGCTCAGCAAACACCGGTTCCAGCGTTTGCTTCATTTCGAAGTTAGTGACCTGAAGCCAGGCATTGGCTGCTTCTATTATAGGTGGTGTTTCAATTTCTTTAACCTGGTATCCAGCAGATTCAAGAATTGATGCAGCTCTATCTAGGTTGGCGACGATATCTTTATGAATAGGATAGTTATGTGCATTCTTACAGAAACCAACTTTAGGTAAGCCAGTGTTTTCATAATTAAAAGGCATAGGCACATGCCAAGGGTCGCGAGGATCATGCTCTACTAAAACTTCGGTAGTGAGTCTTACATCTTTTACTTCGCGACAAATCACACCTTGTACTGACATTAATTGTGCCAACATACCCCGTTCGGTTTTTGCAGATGGAAGAAACGCTGGCACTCGGCCAAGCCCTGGCTTAACAGTACTCAATCCACAAGCAGTGGCGGATAGCGCAGGGAGCCGGCGATATCATTGCCATGATGTATGGCACCGAAACCCGCAGCAGCTGCAGCAGCGGCTCCATCCGGATGATCCGCCCGGCGACATTTTTAGATTCCAGGGATTGCGTGTTAGACCATAAAGTGGATTATCGGTTGTCAAACGCATAGACATTTCGGGTGTATTGGTACGGCCAATAATTATGGCGCCGGCATTTAACAGATTTTGCACGATTGGTGAATTGTCTGGTGCGATGATATCCCTGAAGACTTCCATACCATTGGTAGTTGGTCTGCCTGCGGTATCGACATTTACTTTAATGGTGACTGGCACTCCATGTAACGACCCTAATGATTCATTATTTGCGACAGCAGCATCGGCTTTTTCAGCTGCCAGTAATGCTTGTTCATTTAGTGGGTCAACAATGGCATTTAGTTCAGGATTCTTTTGAGCAACGCGTTCGAGTACAGATTCAACAACTGCTGTTGAAGAAAAATCACCAATACGAATTCCCGCTGCCTGATCGACAGCGCTAAGTTGCCAGAGTGGTGTCATGGATTTTGTTTCCCTATTGCGCAGATAGAAAAGTCTCGGATCGTAAGCGTGCATTCTCATGAATGTTCATGTAAAACACGTTGTAATCAAAGAGATGATAGGACGCGCCTGCAATTCCTGATTCTCCAAACGCAGGATCTTCCAGTCTTTCTACAAACAAAGTTCCATCGCGACATTGAGCGCCAGTTAAACCCAAAATTGGTGCGGCCAGAGAATCAAATATTTTGCCCTGCGCGGTGTCTTCCGAACCACTAAAAAACAAGTTGTATGAATGCTGCGGGATAACGATACCTGCATGTTGCTCAACGCTGGCTGCTTCTTCACCTAGACTCCATGCTAGAGGATTAGTACAAACAGAAGGTGCAGGTCTTTCTATAACCGAGCCACCATCAGGCATGGTATCCCAATGTATAACGCAACCTAGATCCGACGCATTATTACAGGGTTTAATATTTTCCATCTCCGCGAACCATTCGGGCGATAGCGGGATATTTACCGCGCCGATAAGATAAGCGGCAACCATACGTTCGTATAAATCACTGTTATCGATAATATCGCTCAGCAGATGCATACTGTGATGGGTGCCCTGACTGTGGCTGGCGAGGACAAATGGCTTGCCGTTATTGTAGTTGTTTAGGTAATACTCGAAAGCAGTTTTTACATCCTGGTAGGCAAAGCCGAGGATGCTCTCCCTTTCTTCTTCGCTACCGAAATAGGCAAAAATGTTAGCTTGTCGATAACGTGGTGCGTAGACATTACAACAGCCATTAAATGCGCTGGCCTGGTTTGCCATTACCCAATCGATGTTTTCTTCCGTACCAGAATCAAGATCCATTGGCGAAATCCAACTAATTGGAGTCAGATAGCCAGTGGGATGAACAAAAAACACGTCAATAGGTAGGTCTCCCTGACCCGGAACGGTAACACCTTCAGGAGAAAGATCAGCAGGATCACTTGTGTCCGGATGAGCTGCCCAGTTTTCTATCAGGCTGTAATCCGGAGCAGGAGTGACTACATTGGTAGGGTCAAAATCCCCTGGAGGTCCGGCGATTGCGCCAATTCCTGACATTAATAATCTACCGCCAAGCCCAGTGATATAGAGACCTATGCCAATGGCGATTAGTGCACCAAATGAATATGCGACAATTTTGCGTTTTTTCATGTTATGCCCGATTCCCTTGCATCAACTAATGGGCTTAGCTTACAACTCGATTTATTCGATTGATAGGTACCAGGAATTAAAGACGTCACTATTTTGTGGTTACAATAAGCCTATACCTATGAGAAAAGGGCAACGCAAAAATACAGCATGGTATTTTTACGCTGGCCCTTTTGGTCTTAATGCTTCAATCTCTAATGTATTAGTTAAAAATAACAGAACAACAACAAGGGGAGAGCAGATAATGCTGATTCCAGAATTTACCTTAAATCTACAAGTTCGCGTCTGGTTAATGACCACACTTGCTGCACTATTGGTTTGCTCAGCAGCCTTTGCGCAGCAACCACCACCGCCACCGGGTGCTTATGATGCGGCTCCCTACCTAGGGCAAATACGGAATACCTATGTCTACGGCGACATTTGGGAACGCCCCGGTTTGTCAGCCCGGGATCGAAGCATGATTACTGTCGCTGTGAATCAGGCAACTTATGCAACTAACGAGCTTCGCTTACACATGGGTCGCGCTTTGGATAACGGCATAACCCAGGCCGAATTAACTGAAATCATTGCCCATACTTTATGGTATTCCGGTTTCCCAACGGGTGTGAATGCCGCGCGAGTGGCAGCGCAAGTTTTCGAAGAGCGCGGTTTGTCAGCAATTCCTCCAGGCGCCTCTTCTCGTCAGCCGCCAGTTAATCCCGAGTTGGAGTTTCCCGAGGCTTACTCGCAAACACCCTATTTGCGCGATTTGCTGAATCAAGTTCTCTATGCCGAAACCTGGACCCGGGAAGAGCTCTCGCCCGGATCGCAGCATGATTACGGTTGCTGTGGGTACAGCTCTTTATGCCTCCAGTGAAGTGCGATATCACATTGGTCGTGCCTGGATAACGGTGTTACTCAAGAAGAGATAAGCGAAATAATTACCCATGTAACTTTTTATTCAGGTTTTTCCCACTGGTGTGAACGCTTCGCGAGTTGCTCCGAAGTCTTCGAGGCAAGGGGCTTGGCAAAAGGTGATAGCCGTTTCCCGGCGCCCCTTATCTCGATGAGTTAATCAGTGGTCTGGTCTACGGTGAAACCTGGCCCCGTAACCCAAATTTTCAGAGCGCGATCGCAGCCTCGCTACATAGCGGTGACATTGGCCAACTATCAAACTGATCAATTGCGAGTTCACTTGGGACGTGGTTTGGATAATGGCTTAACGACACAGGAAATCTCGGAATTGATTGCCCAGGTAACCCTATAGCTGGTTTCCTCCAGGGGTTAATGGCTCGCGAACATTTGCGGAAGTTCTGCAAGAAAGAGGTTTGCCACTGCCAGACTAAGGTCATCCCTTTTATTTAGAGAATTTTCTGTACCGTATCAAAAATCTCGGGGACAGAGGGCAAGAAGAATTTTCATCTGCGGTTCTGGTAGGCATTACTAGAGTCTATCAAGATCAGCAAGGTACTCATTTGCTTGTTTGATAATTGATTGCTGCATTTCCGATCCCATTCTGTCCCATGTTGTATATAGCATTCTTAGCCGATGGTTTTTTTCTAGTTCGCTTCGATGTTTGCTCATGAAATTCCAGTACAGACTGTTTAGCGGACAGGCGGAAGGTCCAAGCTTTTCTTTTATTTTGTAATGACAATCATTGCAATAATCGCTCATCTTGTTTATGTAGTTTCCTCCCGCAGCAAAAGGTTTTGTTCCGACTAGTCCACCATCGGCAAACAATGCCATACCGCGAGTATTAGGCAATTCAACCCACTCAATAGCATCGAGGTAAATACCTAAATACCACTGATCGACTTCCTTGGGATCTATGCCCGTTAGTAAGCAAAAGTTACCGGTCACCATAAGGCGTTTAATATGATGCGCATAGGCATGTTCCAAGGACTGAGTTATCGCTTTTTTAGGCAACGCATGCGGGTGACCTGTCCAGAAAAACGCAGGCAATTTGTTTTCTGCATGAAAATAGTTTTTGCTGGCATATTCCGGCATGTTTGCCCAATACAACCCTCGTATAAACTCCCGCCAGCCTAAAATTTGCCGAACAAAACCCTCGACCTGCGCTAAATCGATACCATCGCTAGCATGAAAACTTTTGATGGCCTGCTCAATAACTTCCAGTGGACTCAGCAATTTAGTGTTTAGCGCAAAAGACAACCTAGAGTGATAGAGACTCCAACCATAGTCACTGCGTCCTGTTAGCGCATCTTGAAAATAACCGAATTGAGGCAGACATTGTTGGCAAAAAAAATGAAGAAGCTTTAAGGCTTCTGCGCGTGTTACCGGCCAGGTTAATGTTTCGCCTATTGAACCAATGTATTTCACTCGATGCTTGCGCAGCCTTTTTCCCCAATATCAGCAGCAGGCGTATTAAAAAGTAGGGGTTTGGGAATGTCGTCCAAATCTTTCTGTTTTAGTCTATTTCGATTCTCTTTGTCATAGTTCCATTGACCGCCCAAAGGATTTCCATCATCCATCAAAATCGAGTAACGGCGACGAAATTTTCTATAGAACGTTTCCATGCGCGTTGGCTTATTCGTCGTAAAATAGTGTTCAATTTCGTGAAACGGTAGCAAAAAATGTTCGCTGTCTGATTCAATAATGTCGAAACCGGTTAGCTTTAGATTTCTAAATTGCTGAAGGAGTCTGTATTCATCGGGCCTCTGGTAATAAAAATCTTTGATTCATAGCGATCACAGGTTGAGCCAATCAGTTGTTCCAATGACGAATACTTAGCGGTTAACTCGAGGTTAAGATATAAAACCTGATGACCAAGTTCGCGCAAGCGATCTGCGAACGCTGACATCGCTGCAAAAAAAGCAGTGAGTTTTTGAATATGGTGACGAGTGTATGCCGTTTCCTGATATAGTTCCGCGATGACGAAAAGCACGCTATCGTCAGTTTTTTTGAACCAGCTATGGTTTTCATTGAGCTGGTCCCCCAATATCCAGCGTAGGCTCCTATATTCTTCGGCCATAAATATATCCTCAGTCTTAGGAGTAGATACGCTTGCTGTTATTTTCGGACTAACAGTTAGGAGAATATAGTTTTGGTGGTTTTCTGTTGGTGGTTCTGGATGAAGATAAATTTGTTTACCCCAAAAAAAATTTGATAGTTAAAGCTAGGATTAAGCAGGAATGGGCCCAAAATTCTTGATAGGATTGCGAAAAATCGAGAAAGAGCACTGACTAGTAGCATTAGGGTTTAGTGTGAAAGCGGAGCACCATTGCAGCGAGCAATGCGGTAATAAATTCGTAAATTAGAGCTCCGTAAGTGTAAATGCTAAGCGCATCAGTCGTCGCAACTGCGTTGAACAATCTACCTAAAGCAAGACTCCTATTGTTTTAGTGAGGAGCGCCAAACCAGCTTTATAAAAATCGTTCCTCAGTGCTGATAATAAACAAAAAAATCCGATACCTATCTGCAGTCCACCATACATCGCGCCTATTTCCGCATAGCCATTTCCATTTATCATCTGCAAACCACCGAAGTCAGCGGGAATATTAGGATTGAAAAACCCGAACAATCCATAAACAATAAATACGATTGCTGAAAACCAGAGTAAGCCTATACCTAAGATATTATGTTTTTGCATATTATTTTTCCTGACTGATCTGCCAAGCCTATTAAGTGACATTATAATCACTAAGATGTAAATCACACATTGTATAAGGCATGGGTTGATTCTGTGATGGGTAATTTAGAAACTCTGTTTAATCATGTTAGATCACTATGAAGAGGCCAATGGAAATAATCCAGATAGCCAAAGATCACGAGTAAATTTCAGTTACGAATTTCTATCTCTTTAGTATGCTCGCCTACTAGATTCTGTTACGCAAACACAATTCCTCAGGATAAGGCGACAGAAAACGCTGAGTTTCAACATATTTATTCGGGAAGCTATTGAAATGACTCTTGAGCAAAGTAATCGGCACAATTATTGGCAATAATCCTTTTCGATAATGTTCTATCGATTCGGCTAGTGACTCTTTTTGCTTCTTCAGTAATTGCTTCTTCAGATATCCTTGCAGATGCATCAATACATTCGAATTGGATTTACGCGTCGCGTGGCGGCTCAGCGCCTTCATGAAACTCGCAATATATTCGTTAGCTGCTTTATCGAGATCTATTGATGAAGCATCTGCTAACAACCTGCCCAGTCTCGAGCATTCGGCAGGACTATGTGCCATTAGCAAGAATTTGTAATCTCTATGGAACTCAAGAACCTTTTTAGCACTTAATCCCTCTTTGACAAGCTGCTGCCACTGGTGGTGAGCAAAAACTCGCGTGATAAAGTTTTCCTTGAGAATCGGATCATTAAGACGCCCGGCTTCTTCAACCGGGAGCAAGGGATATTTGTCCATCACCATCTTGGAATAAATTCCGCTTCCATGTTCTGCAGCGGGCATACCGTTATCCAGATAAACCTTCACCCGTGATACCCCGCAACTTGGAGAGCCCTTCACGAAAATGTAACCACTGATACTGTGTAAGGCAGGTAGGGTTTTCTCGGCAAACGATTTAAGTTTGTCTGTTACGTCGAAACTGGCATCATCTGATCCAACAGCCCTGGGATTAGTGGGGTCGCCGACTAGTCTGATCGGCTTTCGGGGTACTCCAAGTCCGATGCTTACTTTTCCCGGGGATAAAGGGGTGTACTCAAAATATTTTTGCAGTTGATCAGTACAGATAATTTGAGCGCTTTTTGGCCACCGTTGTAGCGCACTTCTTCCCCGAGCAGGCAACTGCTGATTCCTATTTGGATCTTAGACACTATGTAACTATACCCCGCTAAGCTAGAGAAGCAATTTATTTTTAAGTAACTTTCCCTTACTCAGTCGTTACCACTGCGTTCTCCTGATTTGGGAGGGAATTGACTTCGATCATCACTTCGTTTCTGCGCATGAAAGGAAGAACATAAGGTGCATCGTAAGCCGCGGATTCGACAACTCCGATAGCGTCAATATTGGCCTCTTCAAGACTTTCCAGAAGTTCTTCCTTGCGACGGTTAAAGTTTCGTTCTGTCCATCTACCGGAATATCTGATTACCGCCATTAATTGGCTAGGTATCAAACGCAGGCTAATTTCGTTGTTGGTAGGAGTTGGTGCCGTATCCATTGTAAATTTACCTGGCATCATAAAGGCTACTCGCCACCCTTCTTCTGTTTCATTGCGCTGGACAGGCGCTGTCATATCAATCTTTCACTTGTGGTGTCTGCTGCACCGGCGCAGTCATCGCAATATCTGTCTGACTCTCATTAGCACCAGTTATGTAACGGAAAAGTCGCATAAACCCTCATTAGAAGAGCCACGGTAACTCGAGGAATCTTTCACAACGGTCTCCGCAACATATAAGGCTCATATTGCCGATATTCGACTGATCCATCTTGTAAACTACCTCATAGTCCGGAGTCTCAATGGCATTGGCATTCATGGCTGTCATCAATAAAAAAAGGGAAAAAAATTTTGGGTTCGATATTCATGGGCAATCTTTCTCCTTGTAAGTTACTCAATCAAACGACCAGCACTGCAAGTTAGATCAGTTTTGGACTTACCTTTATAGGAGTCCCACAACATGTCTTAGTCGCTCTTTTTAATTAGCAATCTAAATTTCTAGAGGAGACGAAAAGTTGGAAGAAGGAGTCCGAATGTTTTTTAAATCGAGATTGATACCAACGCTAGGTTTTCTGGGGTTAATCCCTTTCCTCAGCCGGTGTTATTGACCTTGCAGGTTTGGGCCTTTGGGTCTGGGGCCCTCGACATTGTTTATCGGGTACAGTGCCATGATCCTAGCTTTTTGAGGGGTTCGCTTTGGGGCGAAGGTTTGAGGATCGAGACTCTTTTGAGAGCAGGGGTTAATTATCTCCAGTAATCTATTTGCGGTGGTTGCCTGGGTGGGGGTAAGCCTTAACCCATTGATTATCTGATCGCTTTAAGGTCTTGGAATGGGGTATGCCTTGATTCTGTTTTTAGAGTACAGACATCCCGAGTACTATATTCAAATTGTGATTACCCCTACTTGAGCTTACGTGCTCGACTGACCTTTGTTGTCCTTTCCTTGCATGCATACATGGGTATTTGATTTTATGAAATCTGGTGTTTTCCTTTAACAATGTACTTTGATGGATTTGTCCGTTTGTTAGCAGAGGTAAAGCAGCTGCGACTCTCGATCCGATGGAAATCTGCGCTTTGAAGATATTCATGCACAGGATTTTTTCAATCGGTATCCACATATAAATCGCGAGGCTGCGAATCGAGTTTTACATGCTGAATATGCAGACGGTCGATTGCTACTTGGGTTGGATGTACCCAACATGTCTGGCGGGCAGTTGACAAGAATCCTGGTTGCCCTGCTTCGCTGGCCGATAATTCGCTGGTTTGCGGACATGGTTTACTGGATTTTCGCCCGTTATCGCTATTCGATCTCTTACTTGCTAACCGGGATTCGTCGCTGTGACAGCTGTGCGATCAAGTTACCAGGCGAGTACCAGGAAAAGCCATAACCATGGCTGCTTCTTCGATCAACTTGGTCATCGGTGCAAACAGCACAATAGCGAAAGCGTTGATAGAAAAACTTCAGTGCAATTTTCCTGATGACCCAGTGGTTGCGATCAGTCGATCGGCGTCAATTGACTTCTCAGAATCAGAAAGCCAGCGAGTCGATTGGATCGGATCGGACTATTCGGAGCAATCGATGTTGGCGATAAGCACACATATGCAAGCGCAGAAAATTTACTTCAATCGGATATTTATCTGTAATGGTATTTTGCATGACGAAGAATTTCTTCCTGAAAAAAGACTTAATGACATTGATAAGCAAGTGTTGCATAAGCTGTTTGAAGTGAATGCGTTCCAGCCTGTGCTTTGGCTCAAGCATCTAGTGAGGTTGTTGCCAAGAGAGCAAGAGTGTGTAGTGACTGTATTTAGTGCTAGAGTTGGCAGTATTGATGATAATGAGCGTGGGGGTTGGTACTCGTACCGAGCGTCAAAAGCGGCGTTGAATATGTTGTTTAAAACTGCGGCAATTGAGTGTCGACGTTTCGCAAAGAATATAAAATTTCTTGCTTTTCATCCTGGTACTACTGATACGCCCCTCTCTGCGCCATTTCAAAAAGGCGTACCCGAAGCCAGACTCTTTCATCCTGATTTTGTAGCCGATCAGCTGCTCAAGTTATTGCGGGACTTACCTGAAGAGCCAATTCTCAATTTTCTGGATTGGCAGGGGGAAGTAATATCCTGGTAATCACCAGGTAAGTGCAAAGAATAAAGTTAAACTCTGCGAATAAGCAAAAGACCAGCATAGCATCTTATATCCTCTTCCCATTTCCCGCTCAGTAGAGTTTTTATCTGTAGATCTAATTCGTCATTATCGGCGTATCCTGTGTATACCAATAGAGATCGGACTGAGATGTCGAATTTAGAAGTTGAAAAGTTAAGTAGTGGTCGCAAGCTAATGGTGTTTCTTGGCATCGGGATGCTCGTAGTTTCAGTGCTAATGAGCTTAAGTGTCTTATTTGGCCTAGTGGAACTTTTTCAGTACGAGTTATTGGGTCACTCAGGGCTGCGTACAATCGCTGCGATTGCAGTTTCAGGTTGTCTTTCAGCTGCTATTGGATATTACGAACAATATTAGGAGAGTCAGTATGTTTAAGAACTCTGATGTTTTTATTCTCTTAGCGGTAACGATATCTTTTTTCGTTTCTGCTTACCTCTGGTTTTCGGGCCAGCAGGAAGAAGGATTATTCACCGCGGTATGGGTCCCTTCAATTCTATGTTTTGGAATTTATTTCAAACTTATGGCAATTAAAGGGGTGAGAAAATGAGTGCAATGGCGATATTTTACGTTGCTATAGGCGTTTTCTGTCTCATGATTATTGGTCTATATATGTCGGTCCGTGAATTTGTCAGAGCGAGTGCCGAGCCTTCGCGTATAAAAGGAAGTATTGGTCAGAAGGCAGTAAATAACGATTCTTGGAAAGACAGCGAGTTTGGTACTTAGTATGCAGTAATTTGATTACTCCCGAGACAGAGGGTAAGGGTGTTAAACCCGGCATGACGTGCCATATGCCTTTTTGTTCAGGAAATCAAAAATGGTAAAAAGGATCTAAGCCTTGCGAACGCTTTCGGAGATCCTATGAGGAAGAGGGCTGCCTCTGGAGACTCAAACTACTCTCGGATTTCTAATTCAGAGAATTGTCTGCCCCGAATCAAAATTTTCAAGAATAGTGGGGCAAGCATCATTTCCTATTGCAGACCCGGTAGTTTTTAGTTCGAGAAATGTCGTTGTCGCAAAGGTCCCAATAGCTGGCACGCCATGTTCCATAGATGTATCGAGAATGGCATGCTCAACGGATAATTGATAAGCGTTCTCAGCATTCAATATGCCTTTCGCTATTACATAAGAATCATCGGCATAAGTGAGGTAGGGTATATTCTCGAAAGGACGACCACTGTGTGCGACTCTTTCTCCATGACAATTTGCCATGATCACGAATAACAGATCATCTACAATGCCAAGTGGATCCTTCCGTCCCTCGGAAAAATCACTCCAGCTAACGTGCAGGTCTAGATCAGGATCAACCTGGTCTGGTGGTACAGCTTGCCCTGCCTGGGATAAATAAATTTTTGGGGCTGCAGGTAAACCAGATCCACTGGATCTTGTGTTATTCATAACGACTGTTTGACTAACACTACCAATACTTGGTGTTGCATAGTGAAATACATAGTCCCCGTCCGGGTAATTTTCCTCTAACTCTTCTTCAGTTTTGTACCGACCTCCATGCATTTCCAGTGCATAATCGCTGTCTGAAAAATCAACTTGCCGGGTGCGCATTGCAGTACTTATCCTTGCTGGAGATACAATTCCATCAGGCTGTAAAAAAATCTCAGCGAAAAAATGAAAGTTAAGAGTTTGGATACTGCCATCGAGTTGTTGAAGATGATTTGATGTCTTTCCGGCAACAATGAAGGTGATGTCAGATTGTTGTGCAGTTGTTATTGCTGGGGAGAGAATTGAAATTAGGAAAATAAATGTTTTAGTCATAGTGAATTTTTAGTTTGCAGATTAGAGCAAAGATACTTTAGTTATTTAGTGATCGATTAAAATGTAAGAACAAAACTGTGTTCTTATTCTGATCTCTGATTAACAATATTGCTTTTTCCATGTAGCAGATACAAGAAACTATTTCGAGTTTTTAGGGACTCTTATTGAGCTTAAACTCCTCATTTCGGGCTAATTGAAAGGGGCAAATTTTAGGAAAATAAAAACCCCAGCCTCTGAAAGAGACTGGGGGTTTTCTGGAGCTGGCTATATGCTCTTCGGTTTAGCGGCTCTACTTACGTGCTGATCGCTCGCTTAACCAGGTTTTGCAGCAATGGCACTTTAAATCCATTATGGGCCAAAGTACGCGCACCTTCGGTGGCCAAGGTCATCACAGACTCGCCAGTCTGTTGATTCTTGGGTCGGCCCTGGATGGCGTTTTCCACAGTGGTGAGACGTCGCGGAGTGGTTTGCACTGCTCCCGCTACGATTCTCGATTCCGTGATGTTTCCATCACTTGTTTTGAATGCAGCAGCGATGTTCACCAATGAGAAATCCCACACATTTCGGTCTGCTACTTTCTCCCAATAGAAAGTGGCGCCGGCCCAGGTGTTTGGAATTCTTACAGTGGTAAGAATGTCACCAGGGCGGAGAATTGTGGTGTTGATGATATCGTTGGCAGGGCCGACGAAGAAATCTTCGGCACTTACAACGGTTTCACCGTTTTGATTACGAATCACCATGGAAGCATCCAGTGCAACCAAAGCTGATGCAGTGTCTGAAGCACCGGCTGCAACGCAGCGGCTACCTTCGAACAATGCGTGCTCGCGATTCATACCTTGTGGTGTGTCCGCATAACACAGGTTACCACCGGCACGGTAGCAAGAAAGGCCGCGGCGGTAATACCAGCAGCGAACATCTTGCGACACGTTACCACCGAGGGTTCCGATGTTGCGAATTTGTGGGCTCGCTACAACTGCGGCTGCATCGGTTAACAGTGAGAAGTTGCTTTGCAATACATCACTGTTAACAATTTCAGTCAGGGTAGTGAGGGCGCCGATTTCGACACCTTCCGTGGTTTCACGGATTCCGCGTAGTTCTTCTATAGCACTTAAGTCGATGAGTGCATCAACACTCTTGGCTCTGTCTTTCAACCAGCCGTAAGTGTCTTGCCCGCCACCTACTAACCAACCTCTTTCGGCATAACGGTTAGCAATCTCAAGCGCATCTTCTACCTGTATCGGTTGATACAGTTCCATATTTGGCATTACGTCATGTGATGGCATAGTTCGTTATCTCAGAATGTGTTGGTTTTAAGTGATTTTGTGGTGTAGTCATTACCCGCTAAATGGTCAACGATCATGTCCGATGTGGTTGGCGCTGTATTAAACAGATGGCCATCCAATGCATCGGCTAGCGCGCTGGCAATAGCAGCGACATAGCACCCTGAGTTGGTTCACCGATACCTCGTCCACCGGTTGGGTTTTGAGGATCAGGAATGTTGACCGCTTGCGATACGGTGTCCACTGGAACATCCATATTAGTCGGCGGTTTGGACTGGTAAAGACCCGTGTTGGCAGGCAAACCATTTTGTGGATCATAAACATGGCGCTCGAGGTTGGATAAACCCACACCCCAAACAGCACCACCGCGCATGGCATTGTCGAAATTCTTCGGATGCTGCACGGTGCCGCAATCGGCTACTGCTGTGTAGTCGATGATATCCATTTTGCCAGTATCGGTATCCAATTCGATTTCAATGAAACCAATGATGTTGCCTGGAGGCTGACCCTGTCCAGGAATGTTGTCCTTGGCTGCCCCAACCAGACCGGTTCCCTGAACACCCTGTACTGCGAGTTGGGTGAGTGGGTTAAGATCATCAGGATACTCACTGCCGTCGTACTTACCGCCTAAATCGATAGCACGTTGTGCTGTTTGAGCGTAAGTAAGGCCGACTGAATTATCGTCGCTGCGGAATACACGTTCGCCACCGATTTCATAATCGTCTGGCTCACCGCCCAGATCCATCGCTGCGATTTCTCTCATCTTGGTAATGAGATCCTGACCAGCTACCCAGTTAGTTCGCGCGTGGGTGAAGACGGTATTAGACCCACCCTGACCAGAACTGTGAGGGAGATGGCGGTCGGAACGACCACGGTGAATTTCCGTCCGTTCCCAAGGAATCTGCATGACTTCAGCAGCGGTTCGGGCATTAGAAGCATAAGAATATGTTCCCAAGTTACCGACACCTGAGTGAATCTGCAGGATGCCATCAGGAGTGATTCTTAATAGGCCGTCGTAACCACGACCACCGGCTCCATGATAACCGATACCTAGGCCTATACCGCGTCGCTTACTGCCTCCAAGATCTCGAGGCAATTGCTCACGCTCTTCCCAGTTGAACTCCCGTTGCCCTTGTGCAAGTGCCTCGGAGATGAAGGAACTGGTAACGGGACCCTGGCTCCCACCCTGATATCCATCGCTGCGTAAGGCATTGATCTGACGGAATCTGACTCGGCTCATTCAATAGCCTGAGCGAGTTTGTCAGTCAGTGGTGCAAGTATTGGAGCCATTTCATTCTGACCTGGTCCGCGCTGTGCACCTCGAGGTGTCGTATTAGTATAAACAGAAATGCCGCGATAACGCATCGCTTCAGGTTGCAAACAAACAGTGACATGTTGTGCGGAAGAGTTACCGCTGCCGCCGCCGGTGGCACCGCCATCGTTTACAATAGCAAGATCGATACCGGTGACTTTACCATCGTTTCTGCAACCTATTTTGATCCAACCCTGAATACCGCTTCTTGCCGAACCGATATAGAACTCTTGCTCACGGGTAATACGCAGTTGAACCGGACGGTTCAATACACGAGAGAAGTTACCGGTAATGGCCATGAATGGATAAGGGCCGATCTTTGAGCCGAAACCACCGCCGGTTGCTTCGTTAATGAACACCAGATCGGCAAGATCGATATTCAACATACGGGCTAAACCTGCGTTGTTGGCTGATTGTGATTGTGATGAACCATGGAAATAGCATTTGCCATTTTCCCAATAGGCCATACAAGTTCTTGCTTCTAATGAATGGTGCGGATATCCGATGGTTACGAAAGGTTGTTCGATGACTTCATCGGCTTCAGCAAAGGCTGCATCGAGATCACCGAATTCCCAATTGGTTGTAAATTCACCGCCTTCTGGCGATCGACCTGCACGCATGGCGTCAACGGCAGACTGCGGCCATTTGATGTCTTTGATTTCAGCGCTAAGGATTGGTGTACCTTCTGGACCTTCTTCGCGAGTTCGAACTAAGACGTTGCCTTCGGGATAAGCGTTGCTGCCACCAGGCGTTAAGCTTTCCAGTGGGTCGGTAACGAAGTCACGTCGTTCGAAGTCGATTCGAATTGCATCAATTGCGGATTCAGCTATCTCTTCGGTTGTTGCGGCAACAGCCAAAATAGGTTGCCCAACATAGGTGACGTATTCAGAAGCTAAGGCTGGGTTGCCTGGAGGAGCAACCGGTGGTAAATCGTCAGCGGTAAAGACGCCAACCACGCCATCCATTCTTAGAGCTTCTGATGCATCAATGTTTACTACGCGGCCACTGGGTAGTGGGCTCGTTAACAAACGAGCAAAGACCATGCCTTCAGCTTTATAGTCTTCCGCATATTTAATCTCACCTGTTACCTTTCCAGGTACATCAGGTGGCACAAAATCGCGTCCTATATGCATGCTCATGCTAATTGCCCCGAGGCGCGCAACACGCCATTGATGTAATGTTCATAGGCCCCGCAGCGGCACAGATTCCCTGATAAGCCGGCGCGGACTTCTTCTCGTGTTGGGTTGGGATTGTCGTTCAGCAATGCAACCGCTGACATCACCTGACCCGGTGTACAGAAACCACACTGTGGCGAGTTCTCTGCAATGAATGCCTGTTGTACAGCATGCAATGTACCGTCTGTTGCTTTGACTCCCTCGATGGAAATCACCGCTTTATCTTTTACATTGTGTGTCAGTACCGAGCAGGAATAGTTTGGAACGCCATCGATTAACACCGTACAGGCACCACATTCGCCACGATTACAACCGATTTTGGTTCCGGTTAAATCGAGCTTGTAGCGCAAGGTGTAAGCGAGTGTTTCCGACGGCATCACATCGACAGGCCGCGTACGCCCCTTAATGTTTAGATTTACCAAGCGTTCTGCGGCGCCAGCACCCTGTTGGGCCTGGGCTAGGTAAAGTCCTGCGCCGGATGTAGCGGCAGCGCCGGAGAAAATTACCCCCTTGATAAAACGTCTGCGAGTTAGTTTGGAATTCACTGACTTAGCTCCGTTTTTTGTTTTAGTGATGCATTCTTCGATGCTGCTGATGAGTGCGGTTTCTGCATTAAACTTATGCTTTAAAAACACGTATGTTTTATGCACATATAGCCGCTGATTAGACTATTATTTCTGGAGTTGAAAAGCAACAGAATCAAGGGCTTAGGTTGCTCTGTATGACCCGTAATGAGCGTTCTTCAGTGGATTGCTTTGGAAAAATTACACTTCGTAACAAATGGGTGGATTAGCGATCAAGATCAGCCGGTTACGGCGCTTGTGCCCAACGTAGTTTCTCTCTTTTAAGCTTGAGCCGAATGTGTCGACTCTCTGGTGCCTTCAGTGCTGAGGCTTTGTTTGGAATCTCTTCGATGAGTATCTCTTTGAGCAATTGGCGGCGGATAATTTGGTTGAATATCCGGTGTTCAAGGTTCACTAGCAATCTCCATACAATTTTTTGTTTGTTGTTGTATTAGTGCTTTGCAGTGCTAGATTTACTCCTGAAATCCCTCTAAAGATTGGCTTCCTAGTTTGGTTAATTGGTAGATGCCTTTGCCTAAACCTTCGAACCAACCGTAGTGATTATCGTAGAGAATGTTGCGGGATTTTGGTATGTCCAAAGTTTTCGCTAAATCGCTGGCTTTGGTGGCGCCATGCTTTTTCAAGTAGTGAGCTATTTCGATGGCCTGTTGTTTGTAGGCAGTTATTCTTCCGGTTTTAGTGGACGCGCCGCCTAGGTTTGGATCTCCAGTTCGGGTAACGAATTCACTGATCAACCATTGTTGTTTTGGTTTGGATTGTTTTGGTGTGTATTTGGTTGGGCTTACGACGATTTCCGTTATGTTACGTTTAGGATTAATTGCGATTAAGCCAAGGCCTAGCATTTTTAGCAGTTTAACGACACGCTTTTTCTTTTTCTTTTTTAGTGCGCCGCAAGAATGAGGCACACCGATGTATACAATTGGGCTTAGTTTTAATCGGTCAACTGCTTGCAGAATAACATCGAGATTGAGCGAGAGTTTTAGTTCAACGATAGTTGGCGGGCTATCGTCTTTTATTGCGACCACATCGCAGTTTTCAACTTCACCTTTTACTTGGTAGTCTTGTTTCTCTAAAAACGTTTTTAGAGGGAGATAGAGATCGGATTCCTGCATCAGCTCTTTGTTTCTAGGAAATTTCTAATTACCCTAAAAGTTTCAATCCCGCCAACCTCACAACCATTCAAAAGCTCATCGCCTTCATTTAGATTAGTCTACGATGGTCATTTCTTCCAGCAAATTGGCGGCATTATCCATGTATTCCATTACCCATAACATGTAACGGGAATCCACCGCAATGGCACGATTCTTGGCTTGGTCAAAATCCCAGTCGCCGATAATGCTCTCGTAAACACCATCGAATAACAGGCCAACTAATTGCGCTTTGCTGTTCATTGCCGCTGTGCCGGAATTACCGCCGGTAATATCCAAGTCAGCGAGAAAATTAACTGGCACTGAACCTAAAGAAGGAAGTTCGTAAGCACCATATTCTCCCGAACGAATCAGATTCAGTTGCTTCTGTGGTGCATTGAATGGATCTAAACCAGTATCTTTACCAAGAATGCCTTCCAGAGTCGTGAAAGGTAGATTTACTAAACCATCTTTTGGTTCATTACCTTGCACGCGGCCAAAAGTTACTCGCAGAGAACTATTAGCGTCTGCATAGATTGGTTGGTCCAAGCTACGGTTATAGGCAATCACCGCTTCCATGTATTGCGGGCGCCAATGTTGAAACTGGCCGCTTTGTTCTTTACCTGCTTGTTCCAGTGCCATGCGTTCATCGTAAGAAGCAACGGCGTACTGAATAAATGGATCGTTGCTGGCTTCAAATTCTTCCAAGGAACTTTCGATCCATGTCATTCGCGAAGCTTCGTCGGCAAGTGAAGATTGGGAATAGCTCTCTTCGATGATCTGATCAACACGACCCTGGTCGAAAGTGTTGCCGATTTGATAGAAAGAATCTAAGGATTGAGAACGATGTTGCTCAGGTAGATCAGCGTAGTGGCGAAGCATATAACTTAGGATTGCTTTATCTACAGTCTCATCGTAGCGACGGCTGATGGATTGCATGGACTGACTTAACCGTCGTAAGTCTCTTTCCTGATAACCCGGTTCACGCTCTGCATCGGGTTTTTGTCTTTCGATGGCGAGACGATAAAGACGTTGCGCAGTGGTAGGTAGCGTGGCATAACTCATATAGCTATTTACCAGACTACGCTCTCTCGTATTCTGGCTTTCTTCAATCAGCGCATTGAGTTGTAACACAGATCTTGAATAACGATCGTTGCGATCGTCGTCGCTGTTAATCCAATCGCTTAAGTCTGATTCGAATTGACGTGAGCGATCGATGAAATTGCTTCGGTCATAACTCTCTACCATTGATTGATAGTTTTTTGCATAATTGTTCAAGCTCGCCACGGTGTTTTCATAGGCGAGTCGTGCTTGACTTCCCGGAGCCGTATTTTCTTCAATGATGTTGACGATGTCTTCGCGCATCTGTCTTGCATTGGGATAAAACCAGGTAAATTCATTCTCAATTTCAGCAACAGTTCGGTAACGATTAGTGCTGCCTGGATAACCTACACCCATAACAAAGTCACCATTCTCAATACCAGTGCGGCTCACTTCGAGAAAGCTATTTGATTGATAGGGCACATTGTCTTCACTGTAATCTGCGGGCATGTTATTGCGATCGACATAAGCGCGGTAGAAACCAAAATCACCGGTATGTCGTGGCCACTGCCAGTTATCGATGTCACCTCCATATTTACCGATACTGGTTGCAGGCACATACACTAGTCGCACATCGCGAATTTCAAGACGCTTGATTAAAAAATATTCCAAGCCCTGATGAAAGGAAGAGACACCACAGCGATGCATGCCGCTGGATTCGCAATCAGCGATAATGGCCTTTCGATTGTTCTCGATTGTTTGGTAACGATCAATGCCAGACATGTCATCGGAAATACCAGCTTTTGTGTTATCTGTGACATCTGTTACCTCTTCGGTTACATAAATTCGTGAACCGGGTGCTGCGCGTATTTCGTCTTCAATATTATGGGCAAGAAAACCATCAACCAGTAAGTTATTGTCTGGCGAACTGTTGTATTGAATAGAGCCATACACACAGTGATGATTGGTTACCACCAAACCGTTAGGCGATACGAATGAAGCGCTGCAACCGCCTAAGCTGACCACAGCGTTCATGGGAAACTTGTCGAGACTGCTGAGATTCTCAGGATCAATTTCTAGTCCCAGTTCCATCAGTCTGTCATTTAAGGCGGGGAGCTGATGGGGCTGCCACATGCCTTCGTCAGCAAGGGAGCTTGATATCAATAACAGCGATAAAGTCAGTAAAGGTTTGCGCATAAAAAATACTTCCAATGTGGAAAATACAAAAACTGTTCGTATTAGAGGTTCTAATTAGACCGGATTTATCAGAGAAAATAAATCCGGCCTAGCTTTTTATTGTTGTCAGAATAAGACGTTATATGGACCAATTCCAGTGCGACCTACAACTAATTGTTGGTAGTTCACTTTAGAGTCATTGGCGAGCAAGTATTCTTGAGTGCCGAAGTAAGATTCCACATGGGCAAGGAAGCGATTTCCTGGATATGGTCTCTGAGTTTTCCAACATTATGAATGGGGCATAGATTTTGTAAGTTCCTGATTCGAGAGTATCGATGGCTAAGGCGAACGAACAAAGCTGCCATTCATAATCACATCTTAGCTAACAGTTGAGCGCAGAATAAGAATGAAATCGAATTTGCCAGAGCGTAATTCGACTGAGGTAATATCGCCGCTTACACCAATAAAAGTTAAGCTTTGTATTCCATCTTTACGCCTAGCCTCACACCACATGAAAAACCCATGTGCGACTCCTGATTATATATTTATTTTCTTGAAGATCTGGTGAGGACATTTTGTTAGAGTTTCGTTGCTAAGGGATGGCCGAACGTTTACATTTCAATTAAAGTTTAAAAACAGTTTTATGACAAGATTAAGAAATTGAGTTATAACAGTTTTGTAGAGAAATATTCTCTAATCTATTACGCAAATATTGTGGAAGATCATTGAAACCTATTTATACAATATTAATAGCGATTAGCTTGACTATCTCTATTGCGTTTACCAATCAGTTGTTGAGTGCACAACAAGACAATGTTGTCACAAAGCTGTTCGATATTGAGTTTGCAGAAATTTCTGAATTGAGCGGCGTTGCAAAATCCGCGCAGTACGATGATGCATTCTGGGTGCACAACGACAGCGGAGATGACGCGCGCATTTTTGCGATCGATAGTGAAGGTAAAGTATTAATTCCACCATTTTTAAATGGTCAATATCATGGCGAACAAGCTGAGGGAGGAAAGGAACCTTGGCCTGGTTTACAGGTTGAGTTGGCAGCGAATATAGATTGGGAAGACATCGCGATTGATGATGGCAACATTTATATTGCCGACATGGGCAATAATGGCAATGCGCGCCGCGATCTGGGTATATATGTATTAACGGAACCGAATCCACGGGCTATTTTCCGGGCCCGTCCTCTGCAATTTATTCCGGTAAGTTATCCCGATCAGGACACTTATCCACCAGAACTTTGGAGATTCGATAGTGAATCTATCTTTGTTCACAACGGTGTGGTTTACGTTTTAACAAAGCATCGCGGTAAGGGGGTTTTTCAACTCGCTAGCGGTACAAATTTGTATCGCTTAAAAGATTGGCAAACCGATCAAATTAATGTGTTGGAAAAGATTGATAGCTTCGATGATGTGTTTTTCCCTACTGCTGCAGATTTATCTCCGAACCAAGAATGGTTAGCGGTAACTGGTTATACCGAGTTATGGTTGTTTCCCAAGCCTGAGTCCGGAGACGCATGGTTATCCGGTGAGGCGCGGCGGATAAACTTATCTCTGATGACGACTGGTATTGCAGAAGCCTTAACCTGGATTGACGATTCAACTCTTATGATCGGAAATGAAAGAGGTGGGGTGTTTCAAGTAAGTACCAATGACATTCCTGTCTACGATGGCCAAGCTAATTGGGAAGAGGGCATGGAACAGTTCCGCAGAATGTTTCCTGCGTATCGTTAAGCCAGCGCTTTCTTTACATATTGCCCAGTATAAGAACCTTTCTTTTTGGCCACTTGCTCAGGTGTTCCTTCAGCAATAACTTTGCCACCACCGCTGCCACCTTCCGGGCCTAGATCGATAATCCAGTCTGCGGTTTTAATGACATCGAGGTTGTGTTCAATCACTATAATTGTATTACCGTGATCACGAAGATGGTGCAGCACTGCCAGTAACTGGCGGATATCCTGAAAATGTAAGCCAGTGGTTGGTTCGTCGAGAATATAGAGTGTCTTCCCTGTATCCCGTTTTGATAACTCTCGTGAAAGTTTTACGCGCTGAGCTTCTCCACCTGACAAGGTAGTGGCTGCTTGTCCAAGTCTTATATAAGAAAGACCTACATCCATTAATGTTTGTAATTTGCGGGCGATGGCAGGAATAGCATCAAAGAATTCTCTTGCGTCTTCTACAGTAAGCTCCAAGACTTCATTGATGTTTAAATCTTTGTATTTCACTTCCAAGGTTTCACGGTTGTAGCGTTTGCCTTTGCAAACATCGCAAGAAACATACACATCCGGTAAGAAGTGCATTTCAACCTTTACAACGCCGTCGCCTTGGCAGGCTTCGCAGCGACCTCCTTTTACATTGAAACTGAAGCGGCCGGGTTTGTAACCGCGAGATCGAGCTTCCTGTGTACCGGCGAATAGTTCACGCACCGGCGTAAAGATGCCGGTGTAAGTAGCCGGATTAGAGCGTGGTGTTCGACCAATTGGGCTTTGGTCGATATCGACACATTTATCTAGGTGATCCAATCCTTCAATGCTTTCGAATGGTGCCGGATTTAAGGTGGATGCATTATTTAGTTTGGTTGCAGTAATCGGATAAAGGGTGCTGTTAATCAAAGTTGATTTACCAGAGCCAGACACTCCCGTAATACAAGTGAACAATCCAACTGGAATAGTCAGGTCTACATTTTGTAAGTTGTTGCCAGTTGCACCTTTTAATTCCACAAGTTTGAGATTGTTAAAAGGAGTGCGTGATTTGGGAATAGCGATTTCTTCTTTGCCGCACAGGAATTTTCCGGTGAGGGAGTCTTTTGCTTTTTCAACGCTTTTAATGTCGCCTTCCGCAACGATAGTGCCGCCATGTACTCCAGCGCCAGGTCCGATATCGATGATGTGATCGGCACTGCGGATAGCTTCTTCGTCGTGCTCGACAACAATAACTGTGTTACCTAAGTCTCTTAAGTGAAACAAAGTATTTAATAATCGGTTATTGTCTCTCTGATGAATCCGATTGAAGGTTCGTCGAGGATGTACATGACGCCCACTAGGCCGGCTCCTATCTGACTAGCTAAACGAATCCGTTGTGCTTCTCCGCCAGACAAAGTATCGGCAGATCGGCTGAGAGTCAGGTAGTTCAATCCCACGTCTTTTAAAAATTTGAGTCGATCCTGCAATTCTTTTAGGATTTTCTCTGCAATCTTGGCACGCTTGCCAGTGAGTTTTAGTTTTTTCATGTAATCAGCAGCTGCGGTGACAGTCATTTCAGTAATCTGTGGAAGATTGGCTCCCTTGATTAAAACGAAACGTGCATCTCGACGAAGTCTTGTGCCATCGCACTCTGGGCAAGGTTGTGAACTTAAGTATTTGGCGAGTTCTTCTCGTACCATACTTGATTCGGTTTCCCTATAGCGCCGTTCCATGTTGGGCAGGATGCCTTCGAATGGCCAGCTGCGGGTATAGGTGCTGCCTTTGTCATTGACGTATTTAAAGTCGATTACTTCTTCGCCGCTGCCGTGAAGGACAACGTTGCGATGTTTCTTGCTCAGCTTTTTTAATGGAACATCTACGCCGAATCCATAGTGTTCGGCTAGTGATGTGAGCATCTGAAAATAAAAGATATTGCGTCGGTCCCAGCCACGAATGGCACCTTCTGCCAGGGAAAGGCTTTCGTCAGTAATAATGCGTGACTCATCAAAGAACTGTTTTAGGCCTAATCCATCGCAGCTGGCACAGGCGCCAGCGGGACTGTTAAACGAAAATAGCTTTGGTTCTAATTCGGAAATACTGTGACCGCATTTTGGACAAGCGAATAAGGCAGAGAAGACCAATTCTTCTTCCTTGTCTTTCTTTTCCATTAAACTCACAACAGCAAGGCCATCTGCCAGTTGGATAGCGGTTTCAAAACTCTCTGCCAGGCGCTGTTCAAGTCCTTCCTTAATTCTAAGTCGATCTATAACCACATCGATTGAGTGCTTCTTGTTCTTTTCTAGTTCGGGGGGGTAGTCAATTTCGCAGACGATGCCATCTACTCGAGCTCTAATAAAGCCACTGGTCTTGAGTTCGTTGAACACATGAACATGTTCACCCTTACGATCACGAATAATAGGAGCAAGTATCATGATGCGAGCGTCTTTCGGTAGTGTCATGACTTTATCGACCATCTGGCTGATGGTCTGGGCTTCTAATTTAATTTTGTGATCAGGACAATGGGGTTCGCCTACACGGGCAAACAACAGTCGTAAGTAATCGTAAATCTCAGTAATGGTTCCCACGGTGGAGCGGGGATTGTGAGAAGTTGATTTTTGTTCAATAGAAATTGCCGGCGATAGACCTTCGATATGATCGATGTCTGGTTTCTCCATCATGGATAGAAATTGTCGTGCGTAGGTAGAAAGAGACTCTACATAACGGCGTTGGCCCTCCGCATAGAGGGTGTCAAAAGCCAATGATGATTTGCCTGATCCCGACAGGCCAGTTATCACCACCAATTTGTCACGGGGAATGGTGAGATTGATGTTTTTTAAGTTGTGAGTGCGTGCACCCCTTACAAGAATCTGATCCATGATTGGCCTATAGCAGCTCGGCGAAACCAACCATTATCTTCAATTCTCAATACTCAAGTAAAGCCCACGCTAGAAACGAATCGGACGTCACTTTATTGCTTAAAAATCACTCAATTTGGTGGGTAAAGTTGTCCGCAAAATTTAATTTTCGTAATAATTTTCTAATCTCTGCGGCGATGGTATAGACTTGAAGTTCTGTAAGATTTTGATCCCAAAGGAGTGGTACGAGTGGCAAGTCGAGGCGTAAACAAAGTAATTCTGGTAGGTAATGTTGGGAACGAACCAGAAGTGAGATACATGCCGAATGGTAATGCCGTAGCGAATATCTCTGTGGCCACGAGTGATTCCTGGAAAGATAAAAATACCGGTGACCAACAGGAACGAACCGAATGGCATCGTGTGGTGTTTTTTAATCGTCTTGCAGAGATCGTCGAGCAATACGTTAAGAAAGGATCAAAGTTATATATAGAAGGAAGACTGCAGACTCGTTCCTGGGAACAGGATGGTGTTAAGCGATATACCACCGAGATAGTTGCCAATGAGATGCAGATGTTGGATTCACGAGGCAGTCAGGGTGCAGGGCAAGATTTTGGTGATCAGCAACAGGCTGCGCCTGCGCAGCAGTCAGCACAGAATCAACAAGCAGCGGCACAACCTGCAAATTTCGATAATTTCGACGACGATATTCCATTTTAAAACGGAGCTACTGCGCACCGAGGATAGCCCTGTTGCGCTTATAACTTCTTCGTTAAATGTCTGCTAGAAATACTCACGTATTACCTTGTGGGCCCCTCCTTTGACCGGCTCTTTGCCTCGAATTTGCTGAGTTCACCAGGGTCTTCGAGGTCTCATGCTTCGAAACTGCAATATCCTCCACTTCCTTCTAGCTGATTCTTGTGGAAACTGCGGCCAAGCTTGACTTCCCGCTATGTTTGCCTGAAGTTTAAGAGTTATGTTGTAAAAAGGTGCCGGGAAACGGCTAAGTTACTGTTTTGAAGCTATTTATTATTGGTGGCAACAGCCCTACAGCCAAGGATTTGATCGAGGTTCTACGCAAGCGCAGGATCCGTTTTCAGGCGCCTCCAGACAAGTATTTTGATCCAAGCGACCCTGTAGGAATCGCAAAATTAGTCACTGACGCAGAACCTACCCAGCTGATTAATCTTGCAGATTTTATCTCAACGAACCACAGCGCGTTACGCCGTGCTGAAACCACTGAAGATCGTTGTTACCAGATTAACTCCCATTTACCAGCAGTGCTCTCAGAAGTTTGTGATCACTTGAATATTCCTATTCTCCATCTTTCCAACGCCTATGTTTTTGATGGTATGAAAAAACTCGGCTATAACGAAAATGACGATACCAATCCACAAGGCGTTTATGGCTTAGCATCGTTACAGGGCGAAAGAGTGGTTAGACAGCACAATAATCATATTGTTATCCGCTCAGGATGGTTGTTTGGCAAAAAGAAAAAAGGATTGATTAAATCCTGGATCAGAGTAGCAAAAAAAAATAGAGGGCAGGTGCCGGTAACGAGTCGTAGATTGTCCCCAACTTACACTGGTCATCTTGCGCAGGCAATTCTTGCAGTTATTCAGCAAGTGGATTGTGATGCAAATGTATGGGGTACCTATCATTATTCTGGCTTGGAAACTAAACGAGAAATCGAATTCGTTGAACAAGTTATTAAGTATGCTGCCAATGATGATGAACCTATTTATCAACTTTTGGATTCGATTAATATTGTTGAACAGGATGTTCATGCCCCAGAGATTTTTAATTCCACTCTTTCTAGTAAGAAGATCTTTGATACTTTTGGAATTAAACAAAAATCTTGGCATGGTGATTTACAGGAAGTAATCAAGACACTTTACGAAGGTGTTTATCGATCCGAAGGTACGACGCCAGAAAATGAATCAACCGAATCTGATGCTGCCTAAAAGTTTTCTAAATTCCTTATGTCACTTACTCCTATAGATCAAGCCTTCGAAACATTACTCGGTTCACTGACATCTATTGATGAAAGTGAATCTTTACCATTAATCGCTTGTAACGGCAGAGTATTAGCTAAGGATTTAGGATCTCCCGTTAATGTGCCGCCGCTAACTAACAGTGCGATGGATGGCTACGCAATGCGAACGGCAGATCTAGCTGATGAACAAACTGTATTAAAAGTGACTCAACGCATCGCTGCAGGGCAAATTGGTAGTTCATTAGCGGCGGGAGAGGCTGCACGTATTTTTACAGGTGCTCCAATACCAGAAGGAGCAGATGCAGTAGTCGTGCAGGAAAACTGCAAAGCGGAAAATGATTCAGTAAGAGTATTACAGAATCCCGCTAGAGGTGAAAATTTACGAGAAGCTGGTGAGGATGTTAAAGCCGGTGCAACTTTATTAAAGACAGGACATCGTTTGTTACCACAAGATATTGGATTAGCCGCTTCCACTGGCGCGACTGAATTGACGGTTAAAAGAAAATTACGAGTTGCAGTAATGACAACAGGCGATGAATTGGTGCCTCCCGGGAATGAGTTAAAACCGGGACAAATCTATAACTCCAACTACTACTCTCTTACGGCGTTACTTAATGAACTGGATTGCGAGGTTAAAGAGCTTGGTGTGGTGGTGGATGACTATGAAACCACTTGCAAAGTCTTAAAGGACGCTGCTGTAAAAGTTGATTGCATTATTTCTACTGGTGGCGTGTCCGTTGGTGAAGAGGATCATGTGAAGGCGGCAGTAGAGGCCCAAACGGTCATCTCGATCTTTGGAAGTTAGCAATCAAACCAGGCAAGCCCTTTGCCAGTGGTAAGGTTGCAATACTCATTTTTTGGCTTGCCGGGTAATCCTGTTTCAGCCTTCGTTACCTTTCTTTTGTTGGTGAAGCCTTGTCTGCTTAGATGTTAGGTAATGATAGCTCGCAGCCAACTGGTTTTCAGGCCCCGGCCTACTTCAAAGCCGATAAATCCGGCGAGCGGCAAGAGTATATTCGGGCCAATTTATATAGCGACGGAAATGGGAGACTGGGTATAAAACCTTTTGATAATCAAAGCTCTGGGGTCGTCGCTTCCTTGAGCTACGCGCAAGGTCTTGCGATAATTCCGCCTTATACCTCAGTCGCCCATAGCGACATTCTTCAATTCATTCCTTTTTCAGAATTATTAGGTTAAGCCATTGTGAAAATAGCCCGGCTTGCATTGATTTCCTTGCCTATGCTTTTAGTTGCCTGCGAAACACAGCAACCAGTGGAGGAAGTCAGCAGTGAAGTAGTGGTAACAACACCTGATATCCGAATGACTAGTGAGCCGCAGGCGGTTATTCCAGGCGAGCAAACAGAACAGGAGCGAATATCGCGGACACTTTGTTTGAAGGACTGCAGGCATTAGATGATGATCGCTTAATGACGCCCATTGATGACAACGCCCATCAACGATTTCAGCGAGTACTAGCAATGGATCCTGGCAATGCAATTGCGCTCGATGGTTTAAACAGAATTGTTATTCGCTACGTAGAACTATCTGCTGAAGCCAGCCCAAGTGGACTATTTGCTAATGCTGAAGCTTTATTAGAAAACGCGAGAAATATAAACGATAAACATCCGACGTTGTTGGAAGCCTGGATTGAATTAGAGTCTGAGCGCAATTCTAATGATTTGTTTTTAACCCTTTATAGCGGTGAATTCGCGCGCCGAACTGAAGGGGCGCAACTACTGCTAGCGGACATAGCAGTGAAAGCAAAAGAAAATGACGCTTTCGTGCTAATCACTGCTCCGAATGACGAAACTGCGCGATGGATGTTTCTCGAGATGCGTGAAGTATTGGGCGGATTTCGGTTGCGGGGCAATATTGAGCTCGCTGGTCAAACGAGCATAAGGTTGCGCGTGCCTGAAGATTGAGGACCAAACTATGAAGTTCCGGGAATCCCTCAAAAAAAAAGTTAGTGGAATATTTTCTGTTTTAAAGCGAGTGAAGACGGCGCTGGTCTACAGAAGATAATCTTCTCACTTATTGGTGTTGTTATTGTTTCATAATTCTGGTAGGCATGTATTGGAGTCGCGAGCCTGCGGAATTTTCTGTCGCACAGAACACCGCAAAAAAACTGGCCACTGCAGGGAATCAATATGTAGTCGGTGCCGCAACAACTGCCGTACTAATTCGTGTTTCCGAAACCCTGCTAGAGAAACCCGGAGGTTATTTAACCAATGATGTAATACCACCGGGAGTTTATCTCGATAATATGCCCAACTGGGAATTCGGAGCGCTAGTTCAGGTAAGAGATTTATCCCGTGCCTTCAGAGAAAGTTTTTGTCGATCCCAATCGCAAACGACTGAAGATCCTGATTTAATCGTCAGCGAACCGCAATTTCATTTTGATAATGACAGCTGGTTATTTCCTCCTACTGAAGTCGAATATAACGAAGCTATTGATAGTTTGAATTCTTATCTAATGCGAATTTCTGATTCACAAAATGTCGATGCGCAATTCTTTGCTCGTGCTGACAATCTTTCTAATTGGTTATTAGATGTCGAGTCGCGTTTAGGAAGTTTGTCCCAGCGATTAAGCGCATCCGTTGGGCAGGAAAGAATTAATACGGACATGGCAGGAGAGACTGAAGCCGCACATTTAACGCCGATTCAATTGGAAATGTCAATTCGCACACCCTGGCTGAAAATTGACGATGTGTTTTATGAAGCGAGAGGAGCAAGCTGGGCCTTAATGCATTTTCTACTGGCGGTGAGAACAGATTTCGAGCCGGTACTGGAAGACAAGAATGCTATGGCCAGTCTCAACCAGATCATTCGCGAATTGGAAGCTAGTCAGCGCACATTATTTTTTCCGGTAATACTTAACGGCTCTGGGTTTGGAATCTTCGCCAATCATTCACTTACTATGGCGAACTACATCTCTCGGGCAAATGCTGCCATTATTGATTTACGTAATTTACTGGAACAAGGATAGAACTAAATCCCCATTTTTGCTGTCAAAATTACAGATCCAGCAATCGGTTCTAGTTATTGCCCTCTCATGTTTTTAACCTCAATATTCCGTGCCTATAGCCGCCTGGCCGTGTTTGCGGTTGGTATCCTGTTGGGAATTCAGGTGCCGAGCTTTGTGGAACAATATAACCAGCGGATCGACGCTCATTTTCGCGAGGTAAATATTAATATCAGTGGATTTCAGGATACCGCTGACCGGCTATTTGATGGAGATCTTGAAGCGCTGATCGCTTATTATGCGAATAGCAATGATGCAGTGTTTGAAAGTGATGCCGGAAGTATTCGTTTAGTCGTTACTCGCTATAATCGGTTACTCGTAGAAAGAAGCGCATTGGACAGCAATGCTTTTGCAGTTGCCATGCATGTCATGTTTGCTGCCGATCAAGAATTCTATCAAGAGGCAATGAGGCAATATTCATATACCGTGCCTTTGAATTCGATTGCGATACAATGGGGTTTAGCAGTTGCGATTTTCATAACACTGATCTTAGACCTGACTATTTTCATTTTTCGGAAATACTATGGTTTGGCTAAGCTGCGAAAATCGAACGTAGCGCATAATTAGAAAACGAGTATAGTTTTGAAGAATAGATTTTCGTTGAAATGTTACTTCCCAATTTTAGCTTGGGGTCCTCAATACACCAATAACAAGTTTGCAGATGACATGGTAGCTGCATTGATAGTCGCTATTATGTTAATTCCGCAAGCGCTTGCCTATTCGCTCTTGGCAGGGCTTCCAGTAGAAACTGGTTTATATGCAAGTATTATTGGCTTATCTGTTTACGCTATTTTCGGCACAAGCAATACCTTATCTGTCGCCCCAGTTGCAGTACTTTCCTTAATGACTGCAGCGGCATTGGCCAAACTATCATTGCCGAATCCAGAGGAAATGGTTACCGCTGCATTAGCGCTTACCTTTTTGTCTGGAGTGTTCCTGTTATTGCTGGGTCTACTGCGTTTAGGCTTTATGGCAAACTTTCTCTCCCATCCAGTCATTAGCTCTTTCGTTACAGCGTCAGCACTAATTATCGGTTTCAGTCAGATGCAATACATATTAGGAGTGTCCGCCAACGGCCAAAACTTTCTGGAGATAATAGTTTCCTTAGTGCGAGAAGCACCTAACACCAATTTATTGACGCTGGCCCTGGGTGCTGGATCTATTGTGTTTATTGTGTTTTGGAAAACGATGATTAAGAGTAGGCTACTTAAACTCGGTCTCGACAGTCGAATTGCAACTACGTTTTCGCGTGCAGGTCCTTTGTTAATTGCTTTGATAACTGGATTTCTTGCCTATGCACTTCGGCTTGATCAACAAGGTATCCAATTATTGGGTGAAGTCCCACAAGGATTGCCTGTTTTTGGATTGCCCGATATGTCTGTTGACTTACTAGGAGCTTTGGTGGGTTCTGCTTTGCTTATTTCGATTTTTGGTTTCGTAGAATCCATTTCCGTTGCCCAGACACTGGCGGCGAAAAGGCGAGAACGAGTCGACCTTGATCAGGAGCTGGTAGGCTTGGGTACGGCCAATCTTGCCTCTTCTTTTAGTGGTGGCTTTCCGATTAGCGGTGGATTCTCGCGCTCTGTAGTTAACTTTGAGGCGGGGGCCGCAACTCCAGCGGCAGGATTTTTCACGGCAATCTTAATAACTATTGTTGCATTGTTTTTTACACCAGCGTTGTTCTGGCTTCCTCGCGTTACATTGGCTGCAATTATTATCGTTGCTATTTACGGGCTGATTGATTTTTCAGTAGTAAGAAAAGCCTGGAAATACTCAAAGGCAGATTTTGCCGCAGTGTTTATTACTTTGTTATTAACTTTAACAGTAGGAGTGGAAGCAGGAATCGGTGCTGGCGTACTTGCTTCTATCCTAATTCACTTATATAAAACTTCACAACCTCATGTTGCGGTAATCGGACGAGTGAAGGGCACGAGCATTTCAGAAGTGTTGACCTGCACACCGTTGAAACTTTTGAAAACCAACTCTCGATCCGAATCGATGAAAGCCTGTACTTCGCCAATACTCGCTACCTGGAAGAACTCATTTTCAATCTGATTTCACATAAACCAAAACTAGAGCATGTGATTCTTATGTGCACCGCGGTTAATAAGATTGACATGAGCGCACTGGAAACTCTGGAAAAGATTAATCAGACACTGATTGAATCAGGATCAAGTCACCTTTCGGAAGTAAAAGATCCAATTATGGGCAAGCTGGCCATTACAGATTTCTTTAAGTCCCTGTCTGGAAATAATTATCTATCCCAGAACCAGGCAGTGGAAGACTTGCGTTAAAGAACCTTCCTATCTTAAACTTGGTTTGGACTCAAAGTTTGACGATCATTTTTCCGAAATTGTCACCTGTAAAAGGGCTAGAAATGCGTCGACTGCGTTATCTAAGCCTTCGACGATAGTTTCCTTGGTTTTAATCTTTCCTTCGCTCACCCAAGACTCCATGTCTGAAAGAAACTGCGTTCGCATATCATTGTGATCAAACACGATAAAGCCTTTTATGCGTACCTTCTTGCCGACAATAAGCATTAGATTATTTGGGCCAGGTGCGGGCTCTGCGTTGTTATAAGTTGCTATCATGCCGCACGCCGCGATGCGACCGAAATGGTTCATGACATTGAGGGCTGCTTGCAGATGTTTACCGCCGACTTTTCAAAATATACATCTACGCCATTCGGTGTTGCTTTGTTAATGCTTCAGTTAAGTCACCACAGGTTTTGTAATTGATGACTGCATCAACACTGCATTCATCCAACAGCCATTGTGCTTTGTCATTACTACCAACGGAACCTACAACATTACATCCTAAGTTTTTTGCAATCTGACAAACTTTGCGCCAACAGCGCCGGATGCTGCGGATACAAAAACCGTTTCACCAGGTTTCGGTTCACCGAACCGCAATAGGCCAACATAGGCAGTCATACCAGGCATGCCTAATGTGCCTAGATAGAGAGATAAACGATCCATATCGAAAGGGGTAAATTTATTCACGGTCGATGCATCTGCTAAGAAGTTGTCTTGCCAAGCTGCGCCATTCAAAACTATGTCGCCCACTTCAAATCCTTCTGCATTTGATTTCAATACTTCGCCCACAGCACCTCCATGCATTGGCTGATTCAGAGCGTAGGGTTCAGCATAGACGCCTTGCGCTCGCATACGTCCGCGCATGTATGGATCAACCGACATGTAATGGTTCTTAATCAGAACCTGTCCGTCGCCTGGGGCTGGTAGTTCGACCTCAACGGTAGCGAAATGATCATGATTTGGCATGCCGTCAGGTCGGCTTACCAGGTGAATTTGTCTGGGTGTGATACTCATTTATTTCTCTTGATAGTAGTTGTCTTGTTTGGTACCAGGCGCGGGAGCAATAGTGCTACTACGTTTTTGAAAAATTACGATTGTGAGCAATAAGGTGGCACCGGCAATGTGATAATAAATCGGGAAAGGTGTCCACATTAACAAGGCTGCACTAATTACTAATGCCGCTGCAATAAAGCATTAATCTTCGTTTCCAAATGCCACTGCAGTAATCCCGGCCATGGCATAGAGGCCGAGGCAGGACCAGAAGAATACTTCGATTCGTTCTGGCCAGGTGCCCGAAATCAAGGGGGAATAAGCGAACAGCACCGGCACTAGGTATAAGCCCTTAGCAATTTTCCAGCTGGTTAAGCCTGTAGCCATGGGCCGTGTTCCAGCAATACCTGCAGCTGCAAATGAAGCAAGGCAAACCGGTGGAGTTACATTACTGTCTTGAGAAAGCCAGAAAATGATCAAGTGTGCGCTTAATAGCATGCCGGTTAGTAATTCTGGATCCAACATTTCCTGACGGATGAGCTGCTTCATCTCTAATGGCATTTCTTGTAATGCAACAACCGGGTCACCGCCGAACAATCCTATAGTTGCAGTAACATTGCTGGGCAAGTTGCCTGATTGTAATGCTTCTAATAAAGCAGATTGACTGATTAAATCGAAAATAAGTGGCGCGGAAAGAGTTGCTAATACAATATAGGAAGCGGTAACCGGTAACCCCATACCGAGCACTAAGGATGCAAGCGCGACCAGAACCAAGGTTACTAATAAATTACCCTGCGCCCATTCCACGATCATTAATGAGAAGGCATTACCTACACCGGTGGTTGTAACCACATTGATAATGATGCCAACAGCAACGAGAAGTAAAGCAGTTGAAACCATGGTTTTCACGCCACCTACCACTGCTTCAAAAACATCATTCAGGCGCATGGGGTTTGGTGATAACCAGGATGCTGCGATTACGCTGATAATGGCAAAGGCTGCTGAAGTAGTGGGTGTGCGACCCGCAACCAAAAATCCAACAAGTACAGAAAGCGGAATTATAAAATGCCAACCATTTTTTAAAACATCGGAAATTTTTTCACTATTCTCATCTTCTATTGGTTTAAGACCAATTCGCTTGGCTTCAATACGTACGAAATAAGAAACGGTTAAGAAATAGAGCAGTGCAGGCAGTGCGGAGGCTGCGATAATTGTTAAATATGATATTTGTGTATAGCTGGCTAATACAAAGGCACCTGCACCCATTACCGGAGGCATAAGGGCGCCACCGGTTGATGCTGCTGCCTCAACACCTGCCGCGAAGCGTGGCGAAAAACCTGAGCGTTTCATCATCGGAATTGTGATTACACCAATAGAGACGGTATTGGCGACTGCAGAACCGGAAATTGAACCCATCATGCCGGAACCAACTACTGAAACGAATCCCGCGCCACCGGTTAAGCGGCGAGTCATGGTTTGAGCGACTTGCACGATGAAATCGCCGGCTCCGGATTTCAGTAAGAAAGAGCCAAAGATAATAAACATAAATACAAAGGTGGAAGATATCTGTGCGGTTAGCCCGAACATTCCTTCGCTGGTAAAGAAGGTCCGATATAGAACAGTTTCCAAGCTCAAGCCTGGGAAGGCAAAAACGCCAGAAATGTAGCGGCCCAAGAATAAAATATAAGAAAGGCTCACCACGATTAGTATTGGCATGAACCAACCGGTAGTGCGTCTCGTAAATTCAATAGCCAATCCGACAGCGATTAAAGAAAAGATATAGTCGCTGAGAATGTATTCTGTTTCTCGAGCGTAAAGCGCATTCTCAAACAAGATTAAGTAAAAGGAAGTTGCGACTGCTAATAGTGCGAGCCCAATATTTATCCAGTATCGTAAAGAGTTGCGGCTTACTTCTTCTTCCTCGTTAGCCATGAGTGCGCAAATAGCAACGAAGCCACCGAAGTGAATCGCGGAAAGCCAGAGCTCAGAGATACTGGCGAATACGTTGCAATAAATATGAAAGACCGCGAATAAGAAAGCTATCCATTTTAGGTAAGTCGATTTCATAAACTACTAACTAGGCTCCTTCGTCTGAATTTTCTTCTTCATTAATTAGTAGTCGATCCGGAATGTCCAGACCAACTTCGCGATAATAGCGTAAAGCACCTGTATGGAGAGGTGCGCCTAGACCATCGATTGCAATTTCTGGACGCATATCATTAGTTGCGCCATGGATTTCTTGTAGTGTTGCCAGATTTTCCCATATTACTTTTGTTATGTTATAGACCACTTCTTCTGGAATATCCACTCGCGTCACTAAGACATTGGGTGATGCAACCGTGCGAATATTTTCGGTCTGGCTGGGGTAGGTACCGGGAGGAAAATCATACCAATCCCATAGAGGATAGCGGGCATTTAATTTATCCAGGGAGTCTTGAGTCCAATTCAATATAGTCATGCGTTCGCCCATGAATGCATAGGCTCGGGTAATTGCACTCACGGGCGCGCCGGCTGGAATATTCATGCCAACAATATTGCCATCCTGAATCGCATTCGAGGTTGGTCCATATCCCATATAGGCAAGATTGAATTTTTCTTCGTAGTCGATACCGAGGGTATCTAAAATAAATCTTCCGGTTTGTTCCGCGCCGGAGTTTCTTGCGCCCAGCACATAGCGTTCGTCATCCAGGCGATCCAAATCCATCATAAATTTGGTATCGGTTAGTTCAGTGAGCAAGACAAAATGTTCAACGTTCTTCCATAGTGCGCTAACACTACGAATATGAGTTTGTGGCCTACTTACAGGTCCTTCTCCAGTCCAGGACCAAGCTCCGAATGGCCCCTGCAAGATTGCGAACTGCACTTGGTTGTCGCGCAACAGCTTTAAGTTTTCCATTGAGCCAGCTGAACTAATCGCCGTTAGAGATATTCCTTCCGATTCGTAAAGTTGCGCATGGGTCAAAGTGGCAATGGCGACACCAACAGGATAAAAAGTTCCACCGGTGGTGGCAGTGGTGAGGACGTAAGGTCTTGCTCTGGAAAGTTCATCGCTACAGGAACTGAGCGTAATCGCGAAAGTCAGTGCTACAACTAGTTTCTTCATTCAGAGTCCGT
Organism: Gammaproteobacteria bacterium; assembly: GCA_019654215.1. Classification (GTDB taxonomy): domain Bacteria; phylum Pseudomonadota; class Gammaproteobacteria; order Pseudomonadales; family Pseudohongiellaceae; genus UBA9145. The sequence goes on from BPDI01000002.1 coordinate 90,863, forward strand.
CGCGATTGCTTTGTTTTTTATTCTTAGGTTTCGAATTCTGCTCTTTATTTGGCTTCGGATGAAACCATATTTGTCTAGAAATCACAATAAACTCACTAGGTTACGGTGTCTGCATATGGGTGTTTGATAGCTGGCTAATTGTCTGATTTTTCTTAAATGTAGAGAGTTACTGTGGGAGAAACAGTGGAACCACTCTGGCGATGAATTCTAGGTGGTTTTAGTTGCGCACTGTCACTGTTCAGGGGGAAAGTGTTGTAAGCAGATTGAATGCGCTATCATTTGCGATCCGGGAATAAAAGTAAAACGCATTAGTGCTGGTAGCAACAATTATTCTAGCTATTAGCGGGATCTTCACGGAAGTAACTACTTAATCTGCTTTCCTTCTATCGGCGCCTAGAGTGTCTTTTACATGACCGGAAAGAGGGACTTCTTCATCCATTTTGGAAACTAGTATCGTCGCACCCGCTAATACCGATGCGCCAATAGTGACGCCGACGATAAGCGCAATCCTTAATAGCATATGAACATGAATACCGGTGTAGTACTCACCGACTTCAGCGATGACATTAACCAGTACCAGAGCAATACCGAAGGATGTCCAGATTGCTTTTTGCATGGTGAAAGCGCTCATAACTGGCGCTCGCGGAAATGGATGTTAATTCGAGAGTAACAGTATTCCTTGAACCTGACTACTGTCGTGTTGGGTAAATACAAATACATCGTCAAGAGAATCTGCATTTAGTCGAACCGGGATGATGTCGCCGTTTTCTGCAGTTGTGCCAAGATCAATGACGATATCTGGATTACGGTCATCAATTAATGTGAGATGAGGATTACCACCAATAACGATATTGTCGATGATTTCACGAAGATTTATTTCGTAGCTATCTTGATCGCGGCTGTAGTCCAATGCGCCGAGAAATTCTTCGGAATCGTCTTCTGGCTCAATACTGTTAAGAAATAATTCCACCTGATTATTAACCAAGACTAATAAATCTTCCTGATCGAAAGCATCATCGAGATTGCCTACATTAGTTGGAATAAATTCGTCAGTATGAATCTCTCTTGCTTCCGATGCCAGGTCCTGGAAAGTTGTAGCGAGTCGAATAACGGAAGGAAAGCGCAGATCGACAGTAAGTTTACGTGCTGGTCGGCGGGCAAAACGTTCTCCATCATTGGGATAAACAAAAGCTTCTATGGCAACGCTGCCGGAAATCGCTAGCCAGACAAAGATATCTCCAACTGAAATGGGCTCTACTCGCCAAAGCCAGAGATCTTTCAAACCGTCTCCATTTTCATCGTAGAGAAACGTGCTTAAGACATTGCCACCCGAACGTAATACCTGTCGTGGTTGTTCCAAATTCATGCCGGTGTAAGTGCCACCGAACAGTGAAACTTTACCGCCTTCTCGTAGCAGTAAGTCTTCGATGCCATCACCGTCTACGTCGTCTAACACTTCTTCGTGAGTGAGTGCGAGTACGCCGGTCAAATTGGAAAAGTCGAGATTATCGATATCGAAATCACCCAGACGTTCTTCTATTTCAGCAATGTCGATGGAGTAAGAAGCACCACTGGAGAAATAAGCATCGCCAATTTCATCAGCGATAAAGACATCGAGCCGTTCATCGGTTCGAGAAATCAAATCATCATAGCCGTCACTGTTTACGTCTCGCAGCTCCATAAAGGGAATTCGCACGGCTTGGCCGGTTCGCCGTTCCAGAGCATTAGGTTGCAGCATTGTACGCATGCGGTTTTCAGATTCTATGGTTAGCCCGGATTGATAACTGTAATTAGCGCCGGCAATAAACACATGTAAGTTGCCTGCACCGGGGATAATGAGGTCTTCATAACTATCGCCGTTTATATCCCGCGAAAAATAAAGTCTGTTCACACCTTTGCTTAGAAAGCCTTGCAGCCCTGATTTGATTAGTTGAGGTTCTTGGATTGCTTCATCTTCAACTGGCCAAACATAGGCATCGGTACCATTAACTAGAGCAATGATAGACGCGCGATCGTTATCACCGTAGTTAGTGCTCAGATCCCAGCCCACAGCCTGTCCGGAAAAATCAATCTCTTTAAAACCGTTATCGAAATCGAATCCGTCTTCTCGTTGGAAATAAATGCGCAGGGATTCATCGATTACCGTAATCAACTCATTTAACGAATCGCCATTAAGGTCCGCAACGATTAACTGTTCGCTTTCTACTGGCAGGGTGAACGGTAGCTGAGTATATGTGGGGGTATTGGCAAATGTCAGGCCAAAACTTGCGCATGAATATAAAAGAAGAAAGACTTTGCTGAAAGCTTTCACGGCGCACCTACCAAGAGAGAAGTAGTTGTACCATGGCGCAGCACCAGATCAGGAATCGAATCAGAATTCAGTGTAAGCACTTCAAATTCGAATACCGAGCGGGGAGATACGTACTCCCAAAACGGTGTGTCGCCAATTTGTAGCTGTGCGTCTATTTTCTTCGCGGCCAGCGTTCCATGTTCAGTGATATATAGAGCGTCATTTGTACCGTCGCCGTCTACATCATATTGCAGCGACATTTGTTCCGATAAGCTCCGTACATTGGCTGCAGAAAAACTTTCTTCCAAGCGGGAGTTTGGCCGGCGAGCAAACAGCTGGCCTGGTTCTGCTGATGCGGTGCTGTAAAGAAGCTGGGTGCGATTGATGCTGGCATTGCGAATGGCATCCACTACCGGGATGGTGTAATAGCTCACGTTCAGAACAGGCTTGTCTTCGTAGGCTAAATCAACAAACTCTAGTCTTACGTCGTAGCCCGAGAAACGCATGATCTGATTCGGCTGCTGCAGATCGAATTTACCGCTGGAGTTGAGATAGAAACGTGCATCCCATTCATTGCCTTCGCCAGTTAATCGCAACAGGTCCTGATAACCGTCATTATTCACGTCTACTAGGCGGATATCGCCACGACTTTCCATTGAACCCTTCCAATTCGCACTCTTAGAAAAACCGCTTGAGATGTCTTGATAATGAATATTAAGTTGTCCTAATCCGTCATCACCAACATTTAGATAGATTAAATCTTTCAATTCATCGCCATTTAGTTCGGCGAGTAGTGCTGTAGGCATCCAGTTTGCGGTTCGCAGTAATGCTCGAGAATCCGTAGATTTTGGTTCCCAGGTTTCTATGAATCCGGTAAAGGGGGAAGGGGTTTCTGCGCGCAATTCCACCGTTACACCTTTGTCGGGATTGATTCCAATGCTGGCACTTAAGTCTGCTTCCTGATTATTACGTTGTGCAACGGTCAGATTTTCATTAATGGTTTGTATGGTCGTAACCAATTCAAATTGCTCATTACCTTTGCCAGCAAAGAATCCGAAAGCCTCTTGTCCTGGCAATAGAAAATCGATTTCGCCGTCACCATTAATATCTTCAATGCTGTTTAGAAATTCGACTTCTTCTTGATCGGGAATTGCCGCAACTAAGTCCCATTGGAATAGAAGTTTTATGTTGCCAGTGTAACCTTCAACCGCAGTTGAGAGACTAAATACGCCGTTATTAGCTAACAGGACTAATTCTTTACCGGGATCAGAACGCAAATCGGCGAAAGCGACTGCGATTATTTCGGTTTTGATTTCGACTCGTTGGGGAGTTGTAGCGAAATTACCGTCTTCCTGTTGGTGATGAATATGTAGTTCTCTACCAATTGCGGAATCGTAGTGACTGAAGATTAAGTCTTTGGCACCATCGCCGTTGACGTCTTCGGTGATTAATCGCTCCCAATTATTCTCTCGATCTAATTCGAAAGTGACATAATTATTTTGAGCAAGACAAACACCGGTAAGCAAAACTGCCGGCAGCATTGCAATCTTTGCGATAAGTGTAGTGTCGACCCTTCTCATTTTTATCTTAATCTTCTAACTCGGTTAGTTCGCCGTAGTCGCTGGTTATATTGAATAGACCGAAAATATTGTGCGATCGTTCACCTTCAATTCTTGAGTAGCTGTATACGGCAAACAACCAGAAATCCAGCAGTGAGAAAGTCTCACTAGAAGGAACTAAGGATGACTCGTATTGCAGCAATGGTCCTATATTTATACGACTGATTCGTCTGCCTGGATCCCAGAGTAGCACTGTTGTTTCAACCACATCGTCGCCATTATAAACAGTCAGAGCGACTTCTTCGCCAAGTTCATGATCCCTGATTATACGGGTTATCAGATCCTGAGCGGAGTTTAGATTCACACCATTCAGTCGCAGAATCACATCGTCTATAGCAATACCCGCCTGGGGTAGTGGGCTTTCGGGAAATAGTTCCACAACCCGCGTTGCTGCTATGGTTTCATTGTTTATAGAAACCATTTCGCTTCTGTAACCTGCACGGGTGGCAATGGGATCGATGCGATAAAGCTCTTCCGGTGCAGTGCTACTGCTTATTGCTCTGCCTTCAACCGTGGTTTCGAATACCGTCGTGTTTCTTTGAGCACGGAATTCAAATGTCGATTTAGCAGCGGCTTGTTGCAGAGTTTTGATTGTATCTGGGTGATTAGTTTCCATTCCATCAATGGCAAGAATGACATCACCAATCTGAATGCCTGCTGAATCTGCTGCGCCATTATGACAACGTTGCGTACCCGAACTCCTGGCAACACTTCGACGCTGAGTAAAGAATCACTCTCGTTAAGGCCGAGTTGTAGACCAAAATCGACTCGCAGGTTTCATCTCGATCCGGGATAAGGGCTGACTTCCTCAGACGAGAGAGAAATGGTTGGTGTCAAAATTGCCGTGTCGTAGTTTACACAGGCAGCCAATGGTGTCAGAAATATTAAGACCATATACGATTTCACCCGGTTTCTCCTGTAAGACCTTCATATCTTTTTACGTTGAATAACCACAAGTGTTACAGAAACAAATATTATCAAAGTCGGAATCGGCACCCATAGATTCATCTGTAACAAATTCTCATCCACTAAGACATCGGAATACCCCGAACTATGCGGGAGGCATCCTGCAAATACGATGCATCAATAAGTGAAGGTTGGAAGCGGGCGTAAAGAAAATTTGCATAGTCTCCTAGCATGGATTTGAAGATATCGATGGCTAAAGTTACACCTAGGGCGGTTGTAACCGCCTGAGTGGCAGATTGAGCGCAGACGGAAATTAATAATCCAAACGCTATTGCCGCAGGAAGCGGCACTATAGCCAAGTGCAATCCCGTCTGAATCTCAAACAGGATTTCATCTTCGCTAATTAATTCAAAGCCGTCTTCTACGATAGGCCCAAATTGCCAAAACAAATCGCTGAAGATGTAGGCAGTGATTAATAAAACTATAAATGAAAGGAGCGCGAGTAAATGCAGATGTACAAGTTTAGCCAAACTAAGGCAGGTCGGCTAATACGTCGAATTAATAGGTGCCGCACGAGACCAGTATCTCTATCGAAACTAAAACTGTAAGCGGCCAGGGCAACTAATAAAAACCTAGCATGGTGAGCCCGGTACTCATGCTGTCGACGAAGTAACCGTAGGCATTAGAACTAACTACTTCATCGAAACTAGGACTGCCCATTAAGCTATCTCTTGCAGCTTGTCCAGTTTCCGTTATCCATAACAAAACATTCTGTAGAATAACCACTAGGGCGGGTGCTAGTAGAATTAATTTACTCGCAAAAGTGCGCAGCGCTATGAACAGTTCTGATTTTAAGGCGGTTACAAACCCGTTCATGATTCGCCCTTGCTTGTGATAGAGCGGAATAGATTGCCTAAAGATGCTCTTTGTAGAATGAGCTCACTGACTGCGATGTTGTTTGTGACAAGTTGGCGATTTAGCTCGGAAGAATCTAGTACAGCAGTTTCTAATTGAATGTACCCGTTAGCATCTGGATTTATGACAGTTATGTTCTCAAGTTGTTTGAGAAAACTGAGTGCATCTGAGGGAGGTTCAGATCGCAATAACAAGGTGTGTTTTTAATCTTGGAGCAAGTTTTCAATAGTGCCACTTACTGCAATTGCTCCTTCATGAAGGATTGCGATATGACTGCAGATACTTTCTAGGTAGGGCAATTGATGGCTAGAGAGTAGAAAAGTAGTTCCCTCTTCTTTATTAAGTCGCTGAATCAATTCTAGTACATCGTCAACGCCTCCAGCATCGAGCCCATTGAATGGTTCGTCTAATACAATAAAATCAGGATTGCTTAATAAGGCATGAGCTAAAGAAGCGCGGCGTTTATTCCCCAGGGATAGATGTCTAATTTTAAAGGTCGTAAATTGTTTAATACTTAGTAGTTCTTCTACTTGCTCTGGTGAACGGACCTGATTCTCAGTTAAGAGCGCGGCATGCTCCAGGCTTTGTCTTAAGGTGAGATTCGGGTGTAGACTCGACGTATCAAAAATGCCAACGATCTTCCCTTTGGGGTTTTTATGCAAATTTCGGGGTGAGTAATCGAATAAAGTTATAGAGCCGCTATTACTTGCTTGTAATCCCAGAATGCATTCGATTGTGGTGGTCTTGCCGGAACCATTAAGTCCTACCAATCCAAGAATGGATTCTTGTTGAATCGAAAGATCTAAGTTTTTTAATACTTCGAATGATCCGTAACTTTTATTAAGTCCGTTTACGGATAAGGCAAGTGCACTATTGGCTACGCTCATTTGTGCAAATCACTAATAAAAAGAGGCTCGAATTTATTGATTACATGAGCGGTGCTGCATAAGCAACACCACTTTCCGCTTGTTTAGTCGACGAATAGCTGCCCCACCTGAATTTCTTCGACTGTTCCAAATTTTTCAAGTTCCTCAGTGTCTATGATAGAAAGATCACCAACAATGGAAATAAGTTTTGGTCGGCCCTGTACATGCTCCTGTTGAAATTCGACGAGGTCATCAAGACTTGCTGTTTGCAGTTCCTGATAACGCTGTATTCTTGGATCAGTTTCGAAGCCAAGGCGTTCCCAGCTTCGAACTGCGCCAATCACTTCTCTGAAGTTCAACTTTGATGTGCGATAACGATTCAATTGTGAATTGACTGCTTCTTCGAATCGCTCAGATGAAGAGGGCATGTTATCGATAAGATCGATAAAGGCTTCGAGAGCATCGACTGTTTTGTCAGTTTGGGTGCCGATGGCGCCGAGCATTAAGTTTTCTGCGTTTTCCCGACCGCCCTGTGCATAGCGTGCCTGAGCAGAGTAGGCCAAGGCGCGGGCTTCACGCAGTTCCTGGAATACGACACTGGACATGCCGCTACCAAAATAATTGGTATATATGGAAGACATGACTGAATCGTCAGAATTGTAAACGCCATCAGCAAACTCTATGCGAACCTGAGCCTGTGCAGTTTGTTGGTCCACAACCAGGAGCTCAGTATCATTTACCTGGCGCGCTGTTCTGAAACGATATTCTGGGGTGTCTTGCAGCTCACCTTCGATAGCGTGATGGCGGCGAAGTACCTCAACCAAATCTTCCAGCGGCATTGAGCCGGTGTAGGCAATGGTGTGGTTATAGTTAAGCAGTTCTGCCGGCAAGGACATTAGTTCGTCCAAACCAGTATCGACAATTTCCTGCGTGGTTAATGCTTCAAGTAATGGTGATTCTTCGCCGTAACGATTGTAAAGATATAATGCTTGAGTGATTGCAGGCGGAGAACTCTTTCTATCTTCGCGAGACTTAATAAGAATACCTTTTAACTGTTCAAGGGTTTGTTCATCGGCCGCTGGTGTTTTTACCAATTCCATCATCAACGCTAGAGAATCTTCAAACTGCTCATCCAGACCTGAAACAGAAAATGCGGAAGAGTTCTCACCGGAACCGAAGCGGAACTCCGATCCCATCCGATACCACTCTTTCTGTAGCTCTTCATTGGTCATGTTTTGGGTACCGGCAACATCCATCAATGCGGCAGATAAACCCAGCTTTTCGTTTTCCTCGGTACCTACTTCAACGTTAATGGAAAACGTAAACAAGTCATTGAGTGGGTTAGGTGCATAATAAAGCTCAACGCCATCAGCAAACTCGATAACCCGGTAGTCTGTGTCGGCTTCTACAAAGGAAGGCTCAATTTCATCATATTCCATCGCCAGAATGTTGGCTGCGAATACTGATTGACGAGTCGGATCGATACTTACCGGATCGATTTGTGGTTTCTCAACTGGAGGAACGACATGTTGATCATCAACTCGGTACACCGAAACATAGTCATCACCAAAGTATTTGATGGCTACCGCAACCACATCGTCTTTGGTTAGTTGCTCCATGCGCTCGATTTCGGCGATGTGGTAGTCCCATTCCGATCCTTCAATAAATGAAGAACGCATCATGCTTACTCGTGCAGTATTAAACTCCAGGCTGGCTTTTTCGTTCTTTTTAAAGTCGTTAATAATTGCTGCAATAATCCACTCTTCGAAATTACCTTTTTTAATATTGTCTATTTGATCAAGCAGAAGTTGTTCGACTTCCTCTAGAGTTTGGTCTTGCTTGGGTACCCCATAGAGGTTTTGCGAACCATAATCATTTAGGAAAAGCGGCGATGATCCGGCATTAGAAACTAATTGTTGTTGATTGAGATTCAGGTTGATTAAACCGGCAGTGCGGTTATCCAGAATCATGTCCACGAGAATAAGTGCTTCTTTATCTTCATGACCGTTCTCTGCCGTGCGAAATGCAATGGAGACTTGTTCTTCACCTGGATATTGAACGGTGCGTCGTTCTGAGCCCTGCAGTGGCGGCTCCTCCCAGGGTCCAACCTCTGGAATTTCTTTAGCTTCCCAGCGACTGAACTCATCACTAATTAGGGCAATCGTTTCTTCTATATTGATGTCTCCACTAATAAAGATGCCCATTTGTTTGGTACATAGTAGATATCGAAATAATCTTGGATATATACCAGTGATGGATTCTTGAGGTGATCCACTGTGCCAATGGTTGGCTGTTGTCCATAAGGGTGGATTTTATAAAGCAACTCGTCGATTGCAGTGCCGATAATGCGACCGCCATTATCTAGAGTGCGGTTCTTTTCTTCATAAACAGTTTCGAGTTCGGTATGGAACAGTCTAAAGACTGGATTAACAAAACGATCTGATTCGATTTCAGCCCATTGATGTAGACGATTGGATGGCAATCCCACTTTATATACTGTTTCCTCGTACCAGGTGTGGGCGTTAAGACCGCTGCCACCCATGCTGTTATAAAGCTTGTCTATTTCATTTGGTACTGCGAACTCCGCTGCCCGTTGTGCAACGCGATTAATCTCGCTATAAATCTCAGCCCGTCTATCTTCATCGGTTTCGACAAAATGCTGTTCGTATAGCTCTACGATTTCATCCAAATAAGGTTTTTCCGCTTCGTAATTCAAAGTTCCCAGGTTTTCATTACCTTTGAATAATAGGTGTTCAAGGTAGTGGGCAAGGCCAGTTCCATCTGCAGGATCATGTTTGCTGCCCGCTCGAACCGCGATTTCCGCATAGAATCTTGGCTCTTCATGATTTTCGGTGAGGTATACCCGCAATCCGTTATCCAACTCAAAGATGTGAGCATCTAGGGGATCGTTTTCGTTGGGTTCATTAATTCGAGTATAGCCAAGACTGACTTCTGGCTCGGATTGGCCATTTTCAGTGGTAGTTAGCTCCGTTACTTCGCCACAGGTAGCAAGCACGGTTGCTATAAATAGAGCGAGGAAGAGCCTTGGCCATTCCTTTACGTTAATACGGATAATCATGGTGAAACTCCTTGAGTTCTTTGCGGCCAGCTATTCTACGCTGATCTGGTCCAGGCTCCTAGTTTGGTAGGTTCTCGGCGCTAGCAGCATATCTCAGGACTTGTACATTACCGGCACCGTCTTCACGGGTCTCCATCACCAGATCTACTGTACCTTCCTGACTCTGGATAAAGCCATCAAGTTGCGCGAATTGATCTGCGTTTAAGTCAACTTCCAGCCGATTTCGAGCTCGATCAAATGCGTCGAGTTTGTCTTCATAAGCACGGGTCATGCTGCCATTGCTGGCAACCAGTGCGCCGTAATTATTCTGTTCGGAGAACAATTCATCTAATAGAACATCCATTACCAAGTCATGAGATTCACCAGAAATTGCACTGCCACTGCTTTCAATCATTTCTGAATAGACCGTGCGCGCTGCTTCTTGATTAACTCCAAGATCGTAAGCACCTAACTCTGCAGCTTGTTCTGGAGTGAGAAGATCAGAAAGACGGTCCATCATGGCATCCGGGCCGAAGATTAAAGCGGCCTGATCGTTAGTAAGATTTCCTGCCATCAATCGGCCAAGCATTTGATATCGCTCATCATTGAAATCCACCATCGCTGCATAGATACCATCCATTTCTGACGAGCTGATTCCAAGACCTTCAAGATAATCTACAAATTGCCCGGCAGTACGATCTTCTGCCATCTTGCGCGTGGTTGCTGGATTTGAAAATACACTGAAAACACCAGCAGGTGCGGGGCGTTGTTGATTGGCAGCTGCGGCTACCTCCAGCCTTGCTTGTTCTAATAGGGCTTCATATTCCGGATTGACGCGTTGTTCAGCCTCCATAAGCGCCGAGTCCAAGCTTCTAACTTGTGATGCTGTTTCTAGCAAGTCGTCTTCAAGCTCTACCAAGCGTGCTTCAAATTCTAAACGTTGGCGTGTGTTTAGTTCGGTTTGCTCCTGTAATTGCTGTTGGTAACTCATAGCAGTTTGCAACTGCTCTTCTAAACGTGAATTTGCATATTGCAATGTGATCGCAGCATAAGCGAGCCCGCCAATTATTACGGAAACGGTAGCAATGATTGCTGTTTTCATATCTAACTTCATAGGTATTTAATTACTGCAAATTTTCCTAATACTCTTTCTTTTATTCTTCAATTTATTTAATCAAACAGAAAGGAAAAACGGTCTTGCTCCCCGATATTGTCCAGATGGATCCGCTAATTTTCCTCAGTTTGCTGATTCGGTTTCTGCTTCTATTACTTTTCGCGAAGCTTCAAGGTCGGAGAAATAATTTTCCCTGGCATCTTGTAATGCAGAGGACAAAATTGAAATCTGTACAGTAGCAGACGAAAGATTACTTTCCAGAGATTCGACATAACTTTCGAAATCCTGCCGTTGCTGTTGGTTAAGCGTATCTGTTGCCGCCAGCTCTGCGCGAAGCTGTTCGAGCTCAGCCTGTAACTCCGCCACATGCTGATTTTCTCTATATTGATAAAGCGCTGCCGCGGCCAGCACGACCACTACAAAGGCAGTAAACAGAGAGGTTTTATTCTGCATGCTAGTACCCCTTCGATTTGTCAATATGGTAAGGAAAAAGGGACTAAAATCATATTGCTATCCCTCCTACAGGGCGAGCGATTGGTTTCTAAGAATAGACTGGAAAAGCGGATTCCTGCGTATAATCCTATACTTACTTAATAATAAGTTGAGTGTATTGGAAGTACTTGTGGCTTTAATTCGTAAGCGATTGATTTTATTATGTATTACTAAGTAATACTGGGGTGTTCTGCGCCCTCATTTAAGCGCAGCGCCGATGAAGAGAGCTATGGAGCGATCTCTCAGAAGGCAAATTTAGTCCCTGGCATGACCTCTCAGGTCGTGCTTGATGAAATCAGTGAGCTGAATTTGGAGGGATTCGAGCTAAACAATCTCTCTTTCGATTTTCTCGATAACGAAGCCGGAGTGAGATCGGCGCCAGCATTTTAACTTTGAACGATGTCCTCGATATTGCCTTCCAACGCAGTAAAGATTATCAAACCCAGAAGGAGCTGCTTTACCTGGAAGCTCTCGCGCTTACTTTTGATCGCTATCGTTATACGCCAGTATTTAGCGCAGCAGGTAGCAGTAATTATCAATGGGACAATCGCGACCAGTTTGTTCAAGACATGCAGGACTTACAGGAATGCAAAATGTCGAAACTGACGAGTCGACATTTTCCAATACCAGCCTCGGAGCTCGTTATATATTAAAAAGCGGTGGCGCGGTTGCATTAAACCTTACTAATAACTTTACGCGTTTTTTATCCGGTAACATTAGTGAGTTCGGCACCAATGCCTTAATCGGTTCTTTTACTCAACCACTGATTCGAGATTTTGGTGTCGATATTGAAACTGAAGTCTCATGCAGGCCGAACGTGATTTACTTTATCGTTTAAAAGACTTCACTCGCTTCCGAAAATCATTCGCAGTGCGAGTTGCTTCGAATTACTATTTGGTATTATTAAACCGTGAAACTGCACGAAACAATTTTGCGGGCCTTAACGCAACCAATCTTTCTTTAGAAAGAGAACAGGCATTTCAGGCGGAAGGTCTAACAACTCTGTTGGAAGTTGGCCGCTTGGAACAATCTTCATTACAAGCCGACTTACGCTGGACTTCTTCCATTACTCGTTACAAGCGCAGTCTGGATAATTTCAAGATTCTTATCGGTCTAACCGCAGAGGACAATATCATTCTCGATGACAACGAGATGAATTTGATTAGCGAGACGGGAATGGATAGTCCTGATATCAGTTTGGAGCAGGCCACTGAAATGGCGATTCAGACTCGCCTTGATCTGTATAACTCGCTGGACAGGGTTCAGGACAGTGCCCGGAAAATTGAAGTAGCAGCGAACGCGTTGAATCCCACCGTCGATATCACTCTCGTGGCGTCGGTACCTGATGCTAACAATGGCAATATTGGAGAGCTGGATTTCGAAAACGCACTTTACACCGCTGGCTTGGATTTCGATCTGCCCCTGGATACGATGTTCGAGCGCAACAACTATCGGCGCTCATTAATCGATTATGATTCGTCCTCGAGAGACTATCTGCTGTCTCTGGATACTGTAAAATTAGAGGTATTAGATACCTGGAGGCGCATGAATGAGGCTCGAAAAAGTTATGATATATCAGTAACTAGCGTGGAAATTAACGAGCGCCGAGTCGAAGAGGCCCAATTGCGGGCTGAGTTAGGTTTAGGAGACATCCAAGATACTGTAGATTCACAGAACGACTTAACGGCTGCCCGCACGGAGTTGGTGAGTTCTATCGTAGAACACAATATTGCCAAGCTGGAATTTTGGCGAGATTTAGGATTGCTTTATGTGGATGACACGGGGCAATGGGAGGAAGGTATAGATGGGCCCAGCTGATCAGAAAGTATGGGAAAAACTTCTAGATAAAGTACCGACCCCGGTTAAGGACTATATCGGTATTTTGAAAGAGCGATTCCTCACCGCGAAAAAATCTACCCAATACGCCATCGGTAGCGCTGGAGTGTTGGTGCTCGCTTTGCTTTTAACTGTCTTTGGCGGCGATGCCAACGTCGAATCCAGCATTACTTTTGAAGCCCGTCGCGGCGGCTTGGAAATCACTGTTCTGGAGGGTGGTTCTTTAGAAGCGCTGCAATCTCAAGAAATTCGCTCCCGTATTAAGGGACGGGAAGGCGTCAAAATTCTAAATATTGTTGAAGAAGGATACCAGGTCACCCCAGAAGACGTAGATGCAGGATTAGTTCTTGTTGAGTTAGATAAAGCTGCATTAATCGATCAACAGCTCAATCAGGAAATCGCAGTAGAAACTGCAGAAGCAACTTACATTGAGCGTCGTGCCGAATACGAAATCCAATTGAACGAAAATATGACGGCATTAAACGATGCGCGTCAGGAAATGCGTTTTGCTCGTTTAGAGTTTGAAAAGTTCCTCGGCGGTAATTTAGTCAGTGGCATTATTAGGCGACTCGAAATTGAAGAACGATTAGCAAAAGCTGAAGCTGAAGATTTGGAAGCAATGTCTCGGAGTTTACCTTCCAGTCGCAACTCAATTGAAGAAATTGCCGAAGAACGTGCACCGCGACCAGCTTTCGATCCCACAGATTTAAATTCCATGCCACCACCTGTGCGAGAGCGTATTGAACAAATGATGGCGGAAAACGGTGGCGAATTGCCACCTGAAATGTTGGAACGCATGCAACAGTTTGCCCAAAGTGGCTTTCCTAGAGGCGGCCCATTTGGTGGGCAGGGTCGAGGAAGAGGGAGCGGGGGAGCAGTTAGGGATGGGCCAGCTATCGCTGAAGAAGCACCTGAATTAAGACTGGAACTATTGGAACCAGAGCCACTAAATACAGAAGTCACCTTGCTCATGGACGATAGCTATATGGCGATTCGTGACCAGCTGGATTTCTCACAGTATGCAGACATGGAAGCCTTGGAAGACGGGGAAGCTAAGCAGGAACTTCGTCGCTTGCAAGATGAACTACAAGTTTCCCAGGAAGAATATTTGTTAGCGCAGGATCGCATCGAAGGTCAGCGCCGCCTAGAAGCTAGAGGGTTTATTACTCCAACTGAATTAGAAGCAGAGGAATTAAATCTTAGTAAGGCTCGTAATAAAGAAGCAGAAAAAGAAACTGCGCTTAGCCTTTATATTCAATACTCTTTCCCGAAAGACGCAGAAGAAAAGTTATCTGATTATGAAAACGCCATCATGGCCTATCAGCGTCAACTAAAAGAAAATATTGCGGAAAAGGCACAAGAAGAAGCGCGCTTTAGTTCGGCAGAGCGCAAATACAATCTGGAGCGAGTGAAACTTGCTGATGTTGAAGAACAAATCGACCTGGCAACTATCGTTGCGGAGCGTCCCGGACTTGTTGTTTACGGCGCTGCCGATCAGAATCAAATGCGTTATCGTGGTAGTAGTTCTCAGGAAGCGATTCAGGAAGGTGCGACAGTAAGAGAGCGACAGGCTATTCTTACAATTCCTGATATGCGGGAAATGGCTGTTAAAACCAATATTCATGAATCTGCTGTACAAAGAGTAGGAGTAGGTCAATCGGTGAAAGTTTCCATCGATGCCTTTCCAGATGTGAGCCTTACCGGTGTGGTTACTAAAGTGGCGGTAGTTGCTGACTCAGCAAACGCATTCATGAATCCTGATTTGAAAGTCTATCCAACAACTATCAAGATCCATGGTGTGCATGATTGGCTGCGCCCTGGTATGAGTGCCGAAGTGGAAATCCTGGTAGATCAGCTTTCTGACACAGTATACGTGCCTTTGCAGGCAGTTACCTATTGGGATGATAAGCGAGTTGTCTATGTCGATAACATCGGCAATCCCGAACGCAGGGAAGTGGAAACTGGAACCTTCTCAGATTCTTTTATAGAGATTAGGTCTGGTCTGCGGGAAGGCGAAAAAGTTTTATTATTGCCCCCTCAACAAAGCATCATGGAAATTGGTGTTTAGCACTTTTATCTAGACACTCCGGTCAATATGACTACCCTCGACACAAGTTCAAATATCGGTGCAGTAGCGCCACCATCTTTGGCGGCTGGATCGATGGTTGCCAGCCTGAAAGAGATTACCAAAACTTATTACATGGGGACTCTCTCTGTAGAAGTCTTACACGGTATCTCGTTAGATTTTTACTCCGGAGACTACATCAGCATCATGGGTCCTTCCGGCTGCGGCAAGTCCACTTTGATGAACATCCTGGGCTGTCTCGACCAACCTACTTCCGGTAAATACTTACTCGGCAGTGAAGACACTTCAGAAATGGAAGACGATGAGTTGTCTACAATTCGTGGAGCACGACTGGGGTTTATTTTTCAGTCCTACAACTTAATTCAACAGCTCGATGTTCTAGAAAATATTGAAATGCCTTTGTTCTATCAGGGCTATACCGAAGTAGAGAGTCATGAGATTGCCATGGGTCTCGCTACTCGAGTCGGTCTAGAAGATCGGGTGAATCATAAGCCCTTTGAATTATCCGGTGGCCAACAACAGCGCGTAGCGATTGCTCGCGCGCTTGCTGTAGATCCTTTGATTATTCTAGCAGATGAGCCTACCGGTAACTTGGATTCGAAATCCGGTGCAGAAATTCTCAATTTGTTTGATGAATTACATGCTCAGGGTAAGACATTGCTATTGGTGACTCACTCAGATGAGTTAGCAGAACGCTCCAAGCGTGAAATTAAATTAATGGATGGCAGAGTAGAAAGTGATGAATGATTTCACACTTGATGGGGTAGATAACCCAGCCGTTTTGTTAACTCGATCCAATGCGCGATCGAAGTTCACTATCACTCGTCTGAAAAAAATTACCCATGTCGGTGTAAAAAGTATTTTCTCTCACGGCTTACGTTCGATGTTGACGGTCTTGGGTATCGTAATTGGTGTTGCTGCCGTTATCGCAATGTTGGCAGTAAGCGAAGGTGCTAGCTTTGAGGCACAACAACAGTTTCGAGATCTCGGCGCCACCAATATCTTGTTAAAGAGTGTTAAACCTGCTGAAGTAGAAGAGAGCGCCCGACAAGGATTTGGGCCACCTCAGGCTGTTGTCTATGGATTAACACAAGCGGATATCAAAACTATTCGGGATACCATTCCTGGTGTTTCAAATGTTATCGCTTCACGTATTGTGAAAAAGAATGTGTGGAATCTTGGCTTATCTACGAATACCGACGTAGTTGGTACTTCGGTGGATTATCCGAGCTCCCGTAACTACAACTTACGCGTTGGTCGTTTCTTTAGCCAAACAGAAGTGCGGGACCATTCCAACGTTGTAGTGTTAAGCGATGAAGTAGCCGACACATTATTCCCGATCGACAACCCGCTAGGTCAATCCATCAAGATCGATAGCGACTACTACAACATTGTTGGCATTATGGAGTCAGAAGGTTTTTCAAACCTGGGGCAGAACCAGGCAGGATCTCGAATTCAGCTCCCACCAGAATTTTTATTCCTTTTACTTCATCAAAGAGTCGTTTTGGCGAAACAACTACAAGGCAAACTGCCGGTGGTATGGAATCAGAAACCGTTGAACTGCATGAGGCAATTATTCAGATAAACGATCAGGAAACAGTTATTGAAGTAGGGGAAATAATTGACCAGATCTTACAACGACGTCACCGTGATGCAGACTACTCCATCGAAATTCCCCTCGCGTTATTAAGACAAGCCGAGGCCAGTGCGCTCAGAGATCAGATAGTTGCTGGTGCCATCGCAGGAATCTCATTATTGGTTGGTGGTATTGGCATTATGAATATCATGCTGGCCAGCGTAACCGAGCGTACGCGAGAAATCGGAATTCGCCGTGCACTCGGTGCGAAGAAAAAAGACATCATCGCTCAGTTCCTGATAGAAGCTGTTATTCTTTCCGGTGTAGGGGGTCTTATCGGTGTTGTCCTTGGCATTATCATTCCGTTTATCATTTCTACATTCTGGGGCATGACAACAATAGTTACGCCTATTGCGCCAATTCTAGCCTTCTCAATTTCTGCAATGATCGGAGTTATCTTTGGTATTTATCCGAGTATGCGGGCGGCAGATATGGATCCTGTCGAAGCATTAAGGCATGAATAACATTTTAGATGACACTCCTGTTCGGTCCTTCGTTGCAGCTCGAGCAGTGCGCGAGTTTATTTTCAGTAACCCCTCCTCACCTCATCGAAGCTTTTAAGTATGAATAAAAGTTTAGTCGTAGTTTTTATAACTTCATTTGTTACTTTATTAGCTACTGCTGCAGAAAATTCACGAACTTGGGAGCGCTACGACGAGAGTGCAGATCTCGCGCTTCTAGGTCAGCATGAAAACGAACGTATGCACTTTAAGTTGTTAAATTCGAAAGTGCTGGATAAGAATTTTTTGTGGGCTCCATTCGCAGATGATCTTGCAAATTTTTCAGAAGCAACCTACATAAGCATGAAGCCAATGATTCTGGATCGCTCTATTGGGGAGCTCCAGCAATCAGTTAGTTCAGGCGCTCTAACTTACGAACAGTTAGTTACTTTTTACATCTATCGCATTCGCGAAATTGAATCGGATAATTCCCTATATCTAAATGGTGTAATCGCGCTAAACCCTGACGCCATTAATCGTGCACGTCGTCTGGATGAATTCCGACAGCTAGGAACCGCTGTTCTTGACGACTCTATTTTTGGCATTCCCGTTTTACTAAAAGACAACATCAATGTCGCAGGCATGGCGACAACTGCAGGTGCCATAGCGCTACAAAATAACTTTGCGGATAACGCATTTATAACTGAACGTCTGCTGGAAAAAGGAGCAGTCATTATTGGTAAGGCGAATTTAAGTGAATGGGCCTACTTTTTCTGTAACGATTGCCCATCCGGCTACAGTGCTATGGGCGGTCAAACTTTAAATCCCTATGGTCGTTTTCAATTTGGTACTGGTGGTTCCAGCTCAGGCAGTGGCGCATCGACAGCGGCAAATTATGCAACTGTTGCGGTAGGATCAGAAACTTCCGGTTCGATTCTCTCTCCTTCCAGCGCTAACTCTTTGGTAGGTTTGAAACCCACAACCGGTTCCATCAGTCGGACTGGTGTAGTACCAATTTCGGCAAGTCTCGATACTACCGGGCCTATGACCCGATCGGTTGCCGATCTAGTTATCTTGTTTAATGCTATGGCGGGATACGATTCAGCTGATACTGCAATGCCACTAATAAGTGCAGATATGCAATTAGTCTATCGTGAAGTAAGTTTGGCGGGTAAACGTTTAGGTGCGCAAGTTCGTTATGCCGATAATGAGCTTTATCAAAATGCTCTTATGCTTTTATCTGCGAATGAAGCATCAATAGTGGATGTTAATTTTGAAGCCCAAAGACAACCTCAGTTCGGAGAATTTCTTGGAGTAGAAATGAAAAGAGACCTTGCCCTCTATTTAGAACAGCATGCGGGCGATGAGATCTTAATCGATTCTATTGCCAGTTTAAAAGTATTCAACGAACAGGATATGGATATACGTGCACCTTATGGTCAGGCGGAAATTGATATGATGGATGAGTTGAATTACAACGGGGCTGAAATCGAAGAACTGCGCGCAGAGATACAGGGCAATGCTAGATTTCAACTCGATAGGATATTCGAGGAATTAAATATCGATGTTTTGATTAGCGTAAACAATCAGCAGGCTGGAATCGCAGCTCTAGCCAATTATCCTGCTTTAACCATACCCATGGGTTACGAAGAAGACGGTCGACCTATCTCGATTACTTTTATTGCCCCGTCTTTTCAAGAGCAGCTTTTTAAACGATGTAGGAGTGCAATTTGAGCGGTTGACAGAAGCACGTCAAACTCCTACCGATTATATGTAACTTTCTGAAATATTGAGTTCGTAGTGATTTGGCACAAACTCAACCATTAGATTATGAGAGTGGCGGTGACGGCAGTGATGGGGATGAGGCAGGATAGGTAAAAACGGTAATAGAAAAAAGAATACGATGTGTCTAGTTTGTAGAAGTGCTACCAGTAGTTTTCAATTTTGATATGCCCTGGTGTTCGACGACGGTTTTTAGAGAAAACCCCTTTCTTTTAAGATTCCACTGCGTCTTTAACCATATCGGGGTTGCCGCATAACATGAAGTGAGATTTATTTACGTCGAGATTCAGTCCAACACTTTCTTCCCGCGATCCATCTTTAATTGTTATGGGAATTCTTCCAGTAATACTGCCTTCAACGACTTCGCGACTTACATAGGCCTGAAATAAGAAGCGATCACCGTATTTTGTTTTAAGAGCTTCGACCATTTCTTGATAACGCAAATCGGCTAATGTTCGCACTGCATGAACTAGCACGATTTTCTTGAATCGCTGCCAGGGCTCTTCAGTGTTTAAGATTGAAAAAAATGGAGCTATTCCTGTTCCGGTTCCCAGCATCCACATCTCTTCACACTCAGGTATTTCTCTTAAAACAAAGAATCCATTGGATTGTTGTTTTACCCAAACTTTATCCCCTGCTTCTAATTTAACCAGCGCGTTAGAAAGAATACCGTCGGTGGCGGTATAAAAGAAAAATTCCAATAGTTGGTCTTGTGGAGAACTCAGGTAGGAGTATGGGCGAGCGACTCTTTCACCATTCACATCAAGTGCAAGGCTAGTAAATTGACCAGCAGTGAAATCATCTACATCGGCATCGATTTTCAAAGTAAACAGATTTTCTGTCCAATGAATATTTTCGACTATTGTTCCTTCTAACCACCGCGCCATCAATCAGATCCACCTACTCTTTGTTAAAGCTGGAAGTATGTTATGAATTTCTATAGTCTCCTAGCAAGTACAAAAGCATATATATAGGAATATACCAATTCGGATTTATCTTGATTTCTAATACTAAGAATTTGTTGGAACAACTTTATGAGTAGTGGTTTGAAATAGCACTCTGGAA
The DNA here is from genome assembly GCA_019654215.1 of Gammaproteobacteria bacterium. GTDB lineage: Bacteria > Pseudomonadota > Gammaproteobacteria > Pseudomonadales > Pseudohongiellaceae > UBA9145. The sequence continues at coordinate 110,968 of BPDI01000002.1, forward strand.
ACGAATTCTAGGCGCCATGATTTTGGGCGTCATTGGGCGGTGTAATCTTTGGTGACGGAGTGACATCCATCGCATGGATCGGAGACCTCTTCATTCGACTGATTCGAATGGTGGTTGTGCCATTGGTTTTCGTAACGCTTGTTTCAGGTGTTATTTCTATGGGCGATCCAAGTAAGTTGGGGTCATTAGGTGCTCGAACCCTCGGTTTGTATTTGTTTACAACATTAGTGGCCATTACGATTGGATTAACCCTTGCCGCAATCTTGCAGCCTGGAGTAGGCGTCGACCTTTCCGCAGTGGCACCAAGCGCAGTGCAAGAAGCAGTTCCTCTAAGCGAACGCTTAATGGGCATCGTTCCGGAAAATCCAATTGCTGCTATGGCAGATGGCAATATTCTTGCCATTATCTTTTTTGCACTTCTAATTGGTGTAAGTCTTTTAACTATCGGTGAAACTGGTAAGCCTGTTGCGGATTTTATGGCCGCTGCTGCTGAAGCAATGTTGCGCATCACTCATTGGATCATGGAAGCCGCTCCATTCGGAGCATTTGCTTTAATTGCGCAACTAGCAGGAACTGCTGGTGTGGGTGCGTTGATTGATGTGCTCACTTTGGCATTAGCGGTAGTTATCGGTTGTGCGGCGCACATGATTTTCATGCACGGGTTTATCGTTATGCGGGTTTTGTTGAAGCTGTCCGGAATGAATTTTTTCCGTGGCGCTCGTGATGCCATGTTGATGGCTTTCTCTACATCATCCAGTTCTGCCACCTTGCCAATTTCAATGTCTTGTGCAGAAGAAAACCTAGGTGTGAAACCTGTGATTGCATCAACAGTATTGCCGCTGGGAGCAACTATTAATATGGATGGAACGGCATTGTATGTAGGCATTGTATCGGTGTTTGCAGCTCAGGCGTTCGGTATCGATTTAAGTCTCGCGGATTATATTCTAATCGCTGGATCTACCACTCTTGTTTCAATTGGCACTGCAGCGGTTCCAGGAGCATCACTGTTTTTGATTTCAGCAGTGATGGACACGATAGGGATGTCCCCACAACAAAATGCAGCAGTGGTGGGATTTATTCTTGCATTCGATCGTCCGCTGGATATGTTGCGCACCAGCGTCAATGTTGGTGGTGATCTCTCGGTTTCAACAGCGGTTGCCAATTGGGAAGGAGAATTCGATAAGGAGATTTTCGACCGATAGCTCAAGTACTAGAACGAGTAACTAATAGTTGTGCCAATTCTTAAATCTTCGTCGAAGAAAATTAGTGGAGAATTACTATTGGAATTGATACTTATGACTTGAGCTTCGACTGTCCAGTTATCATCAATCGTATAGTTCACCGATAGCATGGCCAATAAAGAATCTCCTTCCAGATCCCCTTGTAGGGTCGAAGCTAAGGTAAGGTCATTGTTTAAGAAGATATTGCTATAGCGCACTAGCCAACTTCCGAAGACACCTTCGTTGACCAGCTGCTGCCCTGGCAAAAGACCTTTATCTTCGTCTAATACTTTTTGAGCTTGGATGCCTAGGCTCAAACTTTGATCATTATCTGGAGCCCATTCAAAGCCGAATGAAGTACCGATTTGATCTTTCTCCAAATCTAAAGGTGAAGCAAGCGAAGAGATTCCCGGTAAATTAAAATTGTCTGCCAATACATTGTGACTAAAAGCCAAATCAAAATTCAGTAATAATCTCCCTATAGCCCTATTCGCGCTAAAACCTAGAAGAATGAAATCATTTTTTTTTGCCAATGCGTCGCCGATATTGTTGATGGGGTCTTCATAACGCAATTGGTTCTCATACAAGTAGGCAGCCATAAAACTGATATCACTAAGATCAAATGATTTGCGCCACTGAGTGCCAACCTCAAAAATCGCATCGCCATCGCGCTTATAGTCAGTTAAGTTAAATTGTGGTTCGAAAAAAAACGGGCTGCCTCGCACTGGTGCAGGATTAAACTCGGGGTAAAGATTAATAAAGCTAGACCAGTTGCTATCTTCACCGAAGTAATCCCATACCACCATCCATTGATTAAGACGTGCATCTTCAATGTCGATGATGGTCATGTCCCGAAACTCGATGTGGTTGATGACATCCAACACCGAGTTTCCCACAGTTTCGCCCCACACCACAGTTTGTCTTCCAAACTTAAAGCTGTTTTGTTCGAAACTGCGTTGAAGAAAAAATTCGTTAACCCGGTATTCCGCATCAATCTTGCCGCCGTTGGCACGGTATTCATAGTCCTCATTCCAGTAGGCCCTCGCCTGTCCACTAGCTTGTAGTAACCAGCCAGGCGCAAATGCATTTTGATAGCGGATATTTAGACCTAGCCGGTTGTTTTCCATTTCTGCTTTACGCGGAAACGAAAAACCTGGCAATGGTTCTACGGAATGGTTGTTGACTTGCCCGTAAAATTGTTGGCTGACGCGAACAGTAAAGCCTTCCAGCCAGGACTCTTCATTATTATTGGGTGATTCGTCAAAAATATTACCAAAGAGGTTGTCATCAAAAATGATTTCGTCGCTTAATAAATCTTCTCCTCCAAGATTGGGCTCTTCTTCCTGTTGAGATAGCGCAATTGGAGTGACGAATATCAGAATTAAGCCGGCCCTTTTGCAGAAGCGCGACATATTAAATTAGTAATTCCAGGTTAATTAAGTTGAGCTCGAAGATTTTCCAATTCGGTTTCTCTATACGCAGCATCAGTTAACGTGCGCTGAGTCAGAAATTCGTCTTGAATGTCTAAGTCTGTATAGATCTCTACAAATGCCATATTGGATAAACGATTAGTAACGAGGTTCATCATAGTTAATGAGCGCGCCATCCATATATCATTTACGAGTTCCACTCTTGACGCCATTAGTCTTTTAACTTCTTTGCCATATTGATCGTACATTTCTGATCGTAGACCAACGTATCTTTCTTTATCTATGTAGTGCACCTGACGCGAATAACGAGTCTTCCTTGCTCTCTCTTCGTTTGGAATCATTTCTATTTTCCAAACATCCCGCCCGGCTGTTGTAGTCTCTTCGAGAATATTGATGGTATATTCTTCCAGCTTTCCCGTTTCGGTGTCTTCGGTTGTGAATTCAGAGCCAAATAATGATGCTGGTTCAGTTTCTTCATCTGAATCACCGCTTGCGATACGTTTAACTCTTCCAAGGGCAGAAAGGTATAGCCAGGTTTCATTGTCTCGCCCCGTTTCATCGTAGGCAAAGCTAAGCATACCGACTCCTCGCTCTGCAGCCGGCTCAATGGTAATTGTTACGCTCTTAGTATCCATCAGCTCTGGGCCATAATTTTTTGCGACAGATTCTAGAGACTTAACTCGAGGCCTTTCGGCGCAAGTTATGCGTCCATCCGTCACGCCGAATTTGCAGCTAGATAGCTGCATCCTATTAAATGATGAATCATTGCTTGCACGCTGTGCGTCATCGACTAATTTCATGATGTCAAAGCCATTGAGGTCTTGACCAAGGATATTGCCGGCGAAGGTTATTAGAAAGATTGACCCTGCCACCAGTTTAATTCCTCTTGATATCATGCGGTCACTCCTTGGTAATTAATTTCTGTATTTACGTTTTTAACACCAAATTTTGGTTTAAAAATTATGATCATTGCAGGAATGAGGAAAAGGTCACAAAGCAATGCGACAAAAATTGCCATTGAACCGAAGAAACCAATCTTTGCCATCCCTAGATAATCTGAAAAACTCAGTACCGCAAATCCAAGCCCTATAACCATCGTGGTGAACATCACAGCTTGCCCTACCTCTTTAATAGCACTTTCCAGAGCTGCTGCTATGCTTCCAGTTTTGCTTAATTCTACCCTGTAGTGAGTCATAAAATGAATGGTGTCATCTACAGCAATACCTAAAATTATAGGCGCTATTAATAGAGTGTCAGTATCCAATGGGATTCCAAAAAGCCCCATCAACCCAAATGCCAGAAAAGCTGGTATGGCATTCGGCACCATTCCCATAGTGCCGGCTTGTAAAGATCCCAGCGAGAAAATCATAATTATGCTAACTATTAGTAAGGCCAAGGCGAAGCTATTAAACTGAGAGGTTGCAACTTCATCAGCCATTACCATTAAAGTTGCCATAGTGCCTGTTAGATTGACATCCAAGCCTGGAAAGTCGTTCTCAATTTCTGCGAACGTTTCTTGAACATCTAATGCAATGTCTTCAAAGAACTCTTTGTATTCATATGAGCCTAAATTTCTTGCCGTGACACTTATATGTGAACGGCTGTAGTCGTCCGAAACTAAACTTCGGCGATCTTCCGGATTTGCGCTGTTGAACATGAACAATAATTGGGAAATGGCTTGGTCTGATTCCGGGATTCTATAAAATTCCGGATTATCATCGTTCATAATTTGGTTTGTATCTTTAACGATATTAGCCAAGGAATTAGTTCGACCAATAATTTCAGGGTAGCTGCTCTCGATTCGAGTCTGTAGATTATCTACCGCAGTAAGTAGCTCGGCATCGAACATCCCGTCGCTCACTTTGGTGTCGATCATTATTTCCATATTTTGAGCACCTGACATATTCTGATCGACTACTTCTACAGCGATACTTAGAGGATGATCGGCTTTAAACATTTCAGCGATGTTAGTGTCGATCAGAATTTTGGTTGCACCATATGCACAGAGAATAAATCCAGACCCGAAAATAGCTAATATTAGGTAGGGTGACCTTTCGACAATAGCAGGAACTCGTGCAAGTATTTCTTTTTGATAGTTAATAATCCAGTAAGTTAGAGCGATAACGAAATTAATAAAAGCGCCAACCATTAGGCCTAGCGACAAAAAAACTAGTAGCGCAGTGCCTGTGCCTATAAATATCTTTCTTTTAAACCTTATAGAGTTCCACTTGGCACCTAGTTTTGTTGCAAAGCTGGGGTTTTCCTTGCTTTCGGCTGCGTTGGGATGCCAGAGATCCAGTAAAACGGGGAGTAATACCATGGTAAAGAAAAATGCCAATATGACGCCGAGAGCAGACATTAAAGCGAAAACCTTAATAGGCTCTAAATTTGAGGTTGCTAGTACTGATACGCCCGCCGATGTGGTTAACGTCGTAAGTAAAATTGCTAAGCCGACTTTTTCGTAAGAATGTGAGAGAGCGGTATAATGTTCTTGCCCATCTCGCCTAAAGCTAAAATAGGCACTCATCACATGAACGCAGTCTGCAATGCCGACTGCAAAAACAAGGAGCACGGTTAGGGCAACCATTGTAGATACAGTGATGCCCATCCAGACTGTTATACCCCAACACCAAGCTACGCTAAGTGCTATAGTGACCATCGACCAGATTAAAGCGCTTCCTGAACGGAATAAGACCCATAAAAGCAGAGAAAAAATCAATACCATCAATGTGCCCAACACTGCCATCTGGTTGAGTACGCCTTGCATTTGCCCCATCATGGAGGGCGTGCCAACCGGATAAAAGTTTAGTTCACTTGCATATTTTTGATAAACCGCAGTTAAGGCCTCGTCGAAAGAAAAGTAAGCAAGCTGGTCGGTATCCTGAAATTCAACGTCTTGAACAACAGCATTGTCATCAAAAGTGAGCTCAAAGTTTGCGAATCCATCATCCAGCTCAATACCGGCAACGTCCACGACGGGTTCGTATCCTTCTACTGGAATGGTTCCGTAATCTGTCTGGACCAGTATTGCGCCATATTCACCGTCTTCGGAGTAGAAGGCACCTATATAATCTTGCTGGTTTAAAGCTTTAGTTCTGAGCGCTTGGAGCTCAGTATCACTGGTAGGTAGCTGTCTGGGAATTAACCTGCCTGATAGCAACGTATCTCCTACACTTTCCTGGAAGCGGATATTTGCAAGTGATTGAATTCTTCGAATATGGGACAGCTCGTCCCAGGGAATTTCAGGATATTCGTCTCTATTAAGATCTTGCCAGTTAACTAGGTCATCGGTTAATTGTTGAACTGCCGTCAAAGATTCCCGAGAGAAAACGTTCCGTCTTTCGGGGCATAAATAATAAACACTGAATCATCCCCCGAATTGTCGGCGAAACTCTCGAGTGCTACTTGGGCAGGATTTTCTTCCTCCAAGAAACTGTCAGTGGACATATCAAAAACGGTGAGGGTAAAAATCCCATAAAAAAGAAATAGCGATAAGGCGGAGAGACTAATTAGTACCTGTTTCTTATAATGCAGGATAAAGTTTGGCGTCTTTCCAAATAAATCTGTCAGTTTAGGAGAGTTTTTTCCATAGTCAAATCCGTTAGTCCGTTTTCCGTTTTATTTACTTTGGGTTTTAGGAATAGGCTTTGTGTCTTATAGCAATGGGCTCTAGTCCGGGCAGCGATAAACACCGAAAGACTGCCTTCCTTCTTCTATCACCGATTCGGGAACAATGACGTTGCCGCCAAGGTCGCCAGCTTCATTACGAGCTAAACGGATCAGTTCATCTTGCAACCGCTCTCCGCCACGCTCAACAACTACCAAGCGACTTAGGTTTGGGCCTGAGCGCTGCCAACACGCTGGCAATTGGCGGTCTCATTACCAGACGCTAATCTCACGGGCTCTCCTTCACTAGTTACCTGCACCCAGCTATTACAGCTACTTAAAATAACTAGAAGCGAAGAAAAGAGAATTATGCGATTCATATTTGGCTCCGAGCGATTTAATAGATAAATGAAATCGGAAGTTATTTTACCAGTTTTATTAGCAGTTGCGGACATCTTCTGCTGAGTCGATTCATCCCTTAGATGAAGGGCTAGTATGGTACCATCCGGTGTTTTTCGAAACTTGTCTGAGATTACAAAATGGCAATTATAGAAGACTCTGAACTTATTGATCAGCTGAAGGATATTGTTGGTCCTAGCGGTTATCGCGAAGCCGAAGATATCGATATCAAAAACTACAAGGACATGATGGGGGCTCGTTCCATTAAACCACCCTTGTTGTTGCGACCGCAGAGCACCCAAGAAGTTTCTCAGATTTTAAGAGCGTGCAATGATGCCAAGCAACCCATCACTCCGCAGGGAGGAATGACCGGACTTGTTTCTGGTGCTGCTCCTCTAGGTGGTGAGATCGTACTGAGCTTTGAACGTATGAAGCAGGTGGTAGAGGTGGACAAATTTACCTCAACCATGACGGTTCAGGCTGGAGTGGAATTGCAAACCATTCAGGAAACCGCTGAGGAAAATAATTTGTTGTTTCCGTTAGATCTCGGTGCCAGGGGTAGCTGCACTATCGGCGGCAATCTGGCTACCAATGCTGGCGGTAATCGAGTTATTCGATACGGTATGATTCGCGACATGGTCATTGGTGTAGAAGCAGTGCTTGCGGATGGCAGTGTAATCGAAGGTCTGCACAAGCTGCGTAAAAACAACACTGGTTATGATTTGAAGCAACTATTTATTGGCAGTGAAGGTACGTTGGGAGTTATTACCAAGGCTGTATTAAAGCTTGCCCCTAAACCTAATAGTCAAGCTGTCGCCTTATGCGGAGTAAAAAGTTTTGATGAGGTTGCGAATTTTCTTGTGCATGCTCAGTCGAGTTTAGGCTCTAACTTAAGCGCATTTGAAGTCTTGTGGAATAACACCTACGCATTAATTGATGAATATGTTCCCAGCGTTAACGTGCCACTTCCCGATTCCTATGGTTTTTATGTACTGATTGAAAGCATGGGATCGAATACCGAAAGAGATCTTGAGCTATTTCTGGATTGCCTTAATCAGGCTAATGAGCAGGGACTAATAGAGGAGGTCGTTGTTGCAGATTCCGATGCCAAGATTAAAAAAATCTGGGATGTTCGTGACGGTGCTGCAGAAGTAATTGGTGCCGGATATATGCATGCCTTCGATGTTTCACTCAATATTGATGCCATGGGTTACTTCGGGGAAGAAGTAGAAAAACGTATTCGGGAAAAATTTGAAGATACGACTATTGGGCTTTTTTGGGCATGTCGGTGACGGTAATGTACACATTATTGTCAACGTCGGGCCAGAAACTCGAAACGTGCATCTTGATATAGACGAAATTGTTTATGCTTTGATCAAGGAATTGAATGGTTCTATATCTGCAGAGCATGGAATTGGCATAATGAAGAAACAGTTTTTAAACTACAGCAAGAGCGATCCTGAAATTGGTTTAATGAAGACGCTTAAACAAACAATGGATCCCAACGGGATATTGTCCCCAGGAAGAATTTTTTAGGAGTGGTAAATGACCGATAATAATCTATCAGGCAAAAATGTTGTAATCATCGGTGGCACTGCTGGCATCGGGCTCGCTACTGCGATTGCTGCCAGTGAAATGGGTGCGAATGTCTGGGCGGCCGGGCGCGGTGAAACTAACATTGAAAACGCCAAAGCTTCGAGCAATGGTAAATTTGAAGTAAGACAGGCAGATACTCACAACGCCAATCAGTTACACGATATTTTTAAAGAAGCGGGCACTGTCGATCATCTGGTTTCAGCTGCAATCGGTGGGGAACGCACCCTAAAGCCTTTTGTCGAACAATCCGAAGAGCAATTTCAGGCGGCTTATGGCAAGTTGTGGGGCTATGCCAAAGTAGTACGGGAAGGACATTCCTATGTGCCCGAAGATGGCGCTATAACTTTGGTGAGCGGATCCCCTGCAAGAAAAATTTCACCGAGCACGTCAGCGTTAAGTTGTGTAGGGGGAGCCGTGGAAAACATGGTGCGCTGTCTTGCTGTAGAATTGGCACCAATACGAGTAAATGTAGTGTCACCTGGTACTATCTCAACGGCAATGTTCGATCATTTTGGTGATGATAAAGAAGAAAAACTGAAAGCTGCGACTCAAGGACATCTAATTAACCGAGCAGGAACCGCCGAAGAAGTTGCAGAAGGACTAATTTTTGTAATGAACAATCGCTTTGTAACTGGAACGACTGTCGAGATCGATGGTGGCCGAATTTTAAGCTAACTAGCCGCGCTCGCGACGCTGGTGAATCTCAGTATTGATATTTTTAATTATTAGATAAAATTATTTGGTACGCATTTAATGAATAACATGAACACTAAATCGGAAGTAGCAGAATCTGTAGTAACTGACCCAGACATGAGTCTGATCGATGCGATTTATGGACGCAGGTCAGTTAGAGGATTTTTGGATAAGGAAATCCCTAAGGATGTACTTAATCGGGTTTTTGAAATCGCACAAAAATCACCATCAAATTGTAACGTGCAACCTTGGAAAGTATATGTTGCTTCTGGCGAATTAAAAGAGCGACTCAAGAAGCAAATGGTAGAGAAGGTTGTTTCTGGTGTTGAAGCGAATCCGGATTATCCCTATCGCAGTACTTTTGAAAATGAATATCGCAAGCGGCAGGTAGAGTGTGCTGTTGCGCTTTATTCGTCGATGGATATTGGCCGAGATGATAAAGAAGGACGTATGCGTGCCTCTTTAAGAAACTTCGAATTCTTTGATGCCCCCTATATTGCATTTATTGGAATGGATCCATCGTTTGGAACCACAGTTGCATTAGATGTAGGCATGTGGGCTCAATCCCTAATGCTGACCATGGTTAGTTTCGGAATTCATAGTTGTCCAATGGGCACTATGCGTAACTATCCTGATTTGGTTCGTGACGCGTTTGATATCCAGGATGAACACAAATCTTATTCGGGATAAGCTTGGTTAGAAGACGCGGATGTATCTGCGAATAATACCCGCACTACTCGTGAAGAAATTTCAGCGAATATAACGTTTCGATCAAGCTAGAAACTTTATGGGCTTTAAACCTGTCGTATTGTTTTATGATTTAAACAATGAACTCGTGGATGAGTGTGCTCACCTTTTGGGCAGACTGGTCTCTTTACTACTATCAACACTTACAACGAAGCCAATGCATTGGAAGCTATGCAAACATAAATCGCGGCTTCAGTTTGTTAACCAATCGTTTGTCCTGCGTGATAACCGGGTGGAACAGTTACAAGAAGCCCCGCGACAATTTCTCTTCTCGATTCGCGGTGAAGAAAATCGTAGTCCTTTTCGAGGTCCGACCCCGATAATAATCATTACTGAAGACCACCGCACGGATCTAAAGCAAATTGCACTTGATCCTACTGATGGTAATGTCGCTGCATACCTCCACGTTGATAATTTCCACGACATCATCGTCGATACGTTGAACAAAGTTGTGTTCGGTAATCGCGCGCAAGAGATGAACTCTATAGCTTACGCACAATTGCAACAGGAAAATCACCCCGAATAGCTCTCCATCACCTCACTGATGCTGGTTGACCCACTTTGGCTAGGGGCGTAGCATCGGTATGAATCAAAATTTTTAAGTAAAAGACTTCAATTGGAGGTTGAGAATGAAGCGAATAACTACTTTAGTTATGGCCACAGTCATTGTCCTCGGTGGCAGCTTTGCGAGCGCTCAGGAAAACGAGGGGAAATTTGTGCGCTATTCCATGAATGATGGTGAGATCTACTGGGGAATGATTCATGGTGACACTGTGTGGCAGTTGGCGGGAGCTCCCTATGAAACTATGGAGCATACCGGACTAACTCACCCACAGGATTCCGTGAAACTGGAAGCACCAGTGGATCCCACACTGGTATTCATGACTGCATTTAATTTCCGCAGCCATATAACGGGTGAACCGGCAGAGTACCCAGGGCTGTTTGTCGTGCCTCCAAGTTCGATCGTTGGTCCGCAAGATCCAATCGTTCGTCCAGCCGAATCACAAAATCTTCATTACGAAGCAGAAATGGCGGTAGTAATCGGTAAGACCGCAGAAAATGTTTCAGTAGAAGATGCTCATGAATATATTTTCGGAGTAACTGCTGGCAATGACGTCAGTGAACGAGCATGGCAGGGTGGCGACATTCAGTGGGTTCGGGCAAAAGGATCTCGGGGATTCAACGCAGTAGGACCTTATTTAGTAAAGGATGCAGATCATAAGAATCTTCAGATCACTGGCCGCCATAATGGAGAAGTAGTACAAACTCAAAATAGTAATGATTTGATATTTAACATGGAACAGATGGTAAGTTATATTTCTCAGTACTTTACGCTTCAGCCAGGTGATATGATCTGGTCAGGAACAATGGGTAGTACTCGAGCTATGGTTCCTGGTGATGTCTATGAAGTTGAAATTGAAAATGTTGGAGTGCTTCGCAACGAAGTTGTTCAGGGTAATTAACCAAATAAAGGTTTGAGCATTTCAATTATTAGTTAATCGACAGCGCAAAGAAAGTAAAACCCGGCCTCTGCAAAGTGGTCGGGTTTTTGTTGCAAGTAACTAAGTTTTATTCGGCTTATTACGACATACAGTATACACATAGCTTATTGCCATCTAGATCTCGAAAGTACCCAGCGTAAAAACCGCTGTCTCCCCGTGGGCCGGGGCCGCCTTCATCATTCGCACCGAGCTCCATTGCTTTGGCATAGATTGATTCCACTTTAGTAGTGGAATCAACGACCAGTGCAACCATTGCTCCATTGCCGACAGTGGCGGCATTGCCATCGAATGGTTTAGTGATAGATAACCCAGGTAGTTTCGGATTGGTGGCCCAGGCGATAAAGGATTCCATTTCCATAAAACGACTCGCACCCAACTCTGCTAATAGGGCATCGTAAAACGCCGCCGATTTTTCTATATCGTTGCTTCCGAGTGTTATGTATCCAATCATATTATTCTCCTCCAGGTTCTAGATGTTTGTTTAATTCAGCTTTTCAATTGTTTGTAACGAAAACAATTATGTGTATGGTCATTGACTAAGCCAGCAGCTTGCATATACGCATAGCAAATAGTGCTGCCGACAAATTTGAAGCCACGCTTTTTGAGGTCCTTTGACATGGCATCACTTTCCGATGTCGTGGCCGGTACTTGTTTTTCAGTTTTGTATTTGCCATCAATTGTCTCTCCATTGACAAATGACCAGATATATTTTTCAAAACTTCCAAATTCTTTTTGAATAGCAAGAAAGGCTTTCGCGTTAGTGCGGATGGAGTAAAGTTTTAATCGATTACGAATTAAACCAGGATCCTGCAATAGATTTTCAATTGTGCCATCAGTTAGTCGCGCGACTTTGTTAACGTCGAAATTCTTAAAGCATTTCCTATAATGATTGCGCTTCTTGAGTACCGTAATCCAGCTTAACCCAGCCTGCTGGCCTTCAAGACATAGAAATTCAAACAGTAATTGATCGTCTCGAATCGGAACTCCCCACTCGTCATCGTGATAGGCAATATAATCAGGGTCATTCCCTGCCCACCAACAACGTTCTGGCATTAGATTCTTCGCTCCTGTATCAGTTGATTTTCTTGCTTTAATCTTTGATCGTCAGGGCGCTCATGCTAGCAATGGAATACTGCAAAGTCGTTACTTATTGGCCTCGGGGCAAAAGCGGCTGGAAGTATTCTTGCCCGGGTAGTGGCAGAGAGTTTTTTCGGCAGCGAATTGAGTGAGAATCTATCCAGAACTTAATAATAAGGAGGGTAGAGTAGTGATTACTCTAAATCGTGCAAGACTATTAGTCATGTTTCTTTTATTGAGTGTGCCGGATTAGTTGGTGCGCAAGATAAAAGCTTTATCAATCCAAGTCATGCTTCCGGTGATGGCCCGCCGTTTAGTGGCGCAGTCATGGTGGGAGACACTTTATATTTAGCAGGTATGTTGGGCTTAGATAATGGTCAGGTTCCTAATACACCTGAGGAAGAAGCCGTCTTATATGGAGCAATTCAAAGCCACATTAGAAGAGGCTGGTATGCCCATGGATGATCTGGTAAGCGTTACTATCTATTGTTCTGATGTTTCTCACTATGCGGCGTTTAACAGTGTCTATCGACCTATTTACAGGTAATTATCCAGCCCGGCCTTCATTGGGTCAGGTAACTTGCTATTCGATGCCCGTTTGAAATGCAGGGTATTGCCTCTAAATAATCTCTAGTTTGCGACCTAAAAAGGAATTTTTGGTCGCAGATTACTATCTCACTTTCTACAGTAACAAACTATTACAACTCAGCCCTTCAGCTCCCCGGAAGTGGTTGATATTGGTCTATGTTTCAACTACTGTACGCGATTTTGTTGGCATCAAACCGGGCCAGAATAATTTCTAGATTCAGATAAATATGCTGCGCATTTCAATTCACATCCAAACAGTTCTTTATATCATCGTGGGACTTGCTTAATTCCATTTCCTCCGCACAAGAGCTGTTCACTCAAGAAGTCACGCCCACTACCATGGCTTATGAGCTAAGAAGTGTCCCGCTATAGATGGAGAAGTACTTGGTGAGATGCTTGGTTTGATGTCACTCCCACCGGTGGCTTTTCCAGGTTCCCCCCGATGAAGGTCAACCCTCTACTCAAAAAACTGAGGTTTTTTTGGGCTACACAGAGGAATCTCTTTACATTGGTGTTGTGGCTTATGATACCAATCCGGAAGGAATTACCTTTACCGATGCCCGACGGGATTCTCTTTAGAAGACACTGATAGTTTTCAGGTAATTATCGACGGTCTATTAGATCGGCAGAGTGGTTTTATTTTTGGTACCACTCCAGGGGGATTGGAATATGATGCTCAGGTCGTAAATGAAGGTGCATCTTCAGGATTTCGAGGATCCAATGGTGGTATTAATGTTAACTGGGATACTACTTGGGAAGTTAGCGCAGCAATTTCTGACATTGGTTGGAGTGCAGAAATGGAGATTCCATTTTCTGCTTTGCGTTATAGCAATGAAGAATTCAAACCTGGGGGGATAAACTTTCAGGAAACATTCGCCGTAATAACGAAGTTACTTATTGGGCCCACTTGATCGTCAATATAATTTGAATCGTGTTTCAGAAGCAGGTTATGTAGAAGGGATACGCGCGCCAGCCAACAGTTCCTGCAGTTCACTCCTTATGCATTAGGCTCCTCATCCCGAGGCGGCACTCTTATATCTGGAACTGAAAATAACGAAGAATATGGCTTTGATGTTAAATACTCCGTAACACCTTCTTTAACCCTCGATGTCACTTACAATACTGATTTCGCGCAAGTAGAAGCTGATGATCTGCAAGTTAACTTGGACAGATTTAGTTTGTTCTTTCCCGAGAAACGACCTTTCTTCCTGGAAAACTCCGGTCAATTTGCTGTTGGTAATCCGCGCGAAGTAGAACTCTTCTTCAGTCGGCGCATTGGTGGTCGGTGCTGGAGGTGCGCAATTGCCAATCGACGGTGGATTACGGCTAACTGGTAAGTCGGAGAGAATACTAACGTTGGATTAATCGGTATGCGTACCGAAGGGATTACCGGAATTGCTTCAGAAAATGACTTTACTGTCGCGCGCGGTAAGTCAGGATCTTGCCCAATCGTTCCTCAATCGGTTTTATGTATGTGGAGCCGAGATGGCGATGGTTCAGTTCTGAATAACAAAGGAGACGACTACAACCGCACATTCGCAGTTGATGGTCGTTGGGGTATAGGGGATGAAACCCTGATTACTGGCTGGGCTGCGGCAACCGATACGCCAGGTTTATCCGGTCGTGATGGGGCTGGTGGCATCGATGCAAACTACGTTTCACCAGAATGGAACATAAGTGCTGGCTATTCTCAGGTTGGCGAAAACTTTAATCCAGAAGTAGGTTTCTTGCAGCGTCGCGGATTCCGAAAGTATACCGCGGGGATAAGGCGTTCTATACGCCCAAATAATTTATGGGGTCTGCATGAACTTCGACCTCACATTAATTATCGAGGTTATTGGGGATTCGATGGTTTTCAGGAAACTGGCTATTTACATGTAGATAACCATTGGGAATTTGATACTGGTATGGAAATTCATACGGGTATGAACTTTACCCAGGAAGGTGTAAGAGAGCCTTTCGAAATTGTAAATGGTGTTACAGTGCCGGTTGGTGAATATGAACATGAAGAAGGCCAGTTTGTATTCTGGACTAACCAAGGTGCGCCTCTCAGCATTAATATTCGTAGCAATATCGGCGGATTCTTCGGAGGGGATCGCGTCAACGTGGAACCAACTCTCCGTTATCGCACCGGAGAGAAATTCAGTACCGAATTATCTTGGAGTCATAGTGACATAGATTTGCCGGTTCCTGGTGGTGACTTTGAAGTAGACCTGGCGCGTTTGCGTCTGTCATATTCATTTACGCCAAGAATGTCTATTCAAACTTTAGTCCAATATAACAAGCGAGATGACGTAGTTGCTACCAACTTGAGATTTGCCTGGTTGCAATCTGCAAATGCCGGATTGTATTTGGTTTACAACGAAGTGGATGAAAGCGGGTTGGGCGCACCGCGGCGCGATGCCCAACAGTTCATTATTAAGTACAGCCGAATCTTAGACTTATTTAACTAGGTTTTGTCTAGTTTATTTTCCTCAAAATGTTGTCGAACAGTCGGCATAGACGCCGCAGAAAAGTCATCAACTGAAACTGATGCGGTGCTATCAGTAGTCATTTCAGTGATCGTGAGGATCTTCTGAGCATTTTGAGAGTTAGACCCCAGATTAGCTTTGAAGGTTGATGATTGCTGCGTAGCTCTATCTTTGCGATGCAGTGAAGTCTTAAAGACTTCAGTGACGGATTTCTTCCCAAATCGCTATAATCGAGGGTCCGCAAGCACTTGCATATGCGCCCGTAGCTCAGCTGGATAGAGTAACTGGCTTCGAACCAGTTGGTCGGGAGTTCGAATCTCTCCGGGCGTGCCATCTTCTAAAGCTAACCACTTGAAAGACTTCGAAAACTTCAGAGTCTTTGGAGCAAGGGTGACCAAACAGTAGACTACGTTTTCGAGCATCTAGCAGGACATTCTTTGATTCGTTGTATTTAAGTACATTTGTTGTTGAACTTTAAGCTCAAGTCCTATTATTCTTTCGGTTCCTTTTAAAACGTTTACTTCGATAACTCTAAAAATGAGGCAGTAACTAATGAAGAGTAAATTTTACGGTTATGTAATTTTAGTTCTACTTTTTATACCAACAGCGACAACATTGGCCCAAAATGAAGAGAGCCTGATGACTTATGATCTGGCCACAAGCGCCATGGATGCCGCTGAGACTTATGCACGAGAGCAGGGGTGGAACGTAACGATACTGATCACAGATCAGAACAACAATCCGGTGATGCTGCGACGTATCGATGGGGCTGGTGGTCGTACTTTTAACTTCGCAACCGCCAAGGCATTGGTCGTCAACGAAACTGGTCTCACCTCTGGCGAGTATGGCCGCAGGGTGGAAGCAGGCGATATGGAAGAAATTGAGGGTGGAGTCACATTTGCAGGCGGGGTTCCTGTTTACCGCGCCGGCCAACGAATCGGCGCCATTTCAACCAGTGGTGTTAGAGCAGCCCAAGATGAAGAGGTCTCCATTGCTGGTGCAGAAGTGATTGGCAGTATTTCAAATTAGACAAGCATTAAAAGAAAGGCTAACAGAGGGGTTTGATCAAAATGCAGGATCGTACTTTTGCTCCGATTCTTTTATGAATGTCCAAATGCGATTCCAGGAAAGACGCTTGCACGAGTAATAAAAGTAGCCGGCTAGATATATGTTTCATACAAATCTTTACAATTGCCCATGATTAAAGGGGAAGAATATTGGCTGAAACCTCCGAATTAGGAAATTTCAACTTCACCACCGGGGCCGAGTGCTGACGTAATCTGGATCATCAGTAAGTTGCATGACTTCACCACTGTGAATATGAAGCTTGAAAATTTCCCAGTTACCGGTTCGATCTGATTCGAAAAGCAGCCATTCGCTATCCCGCGAAAAAAAGGGGTGGCCGTCATTGGCTGGGGATTTTGTGATTCGTACTGGCATGGCATTGAGTTCGTTCAAGTCGAGTATTAGGATATCGTCCTTTTCTCCTCCAGTAGTCGAATTGGTTTGCCAAGCCACGAAATTTCCATTCTGAGAAATTGTCGCTCTCCGATTTCTATACTCCCAATCAGTAATTTGACGGTCGGTTCTGTTTCCCTGTTTATCAAACTCCGACAGCACTATTGCAATTCTCCGACCCGATTGTTCCCCGGGTGGCTTTTCATTCTGGTATACCACTTTGCTTCCAGCACTCATACCATTGCCGGATCTACTTCTAAGCTCAACGGGATCGACTACGATCTTCAGATTTCCAAGCTCCGTTACCAGCGAACGATTACGACCGCAATCCCGATTGTAGGTTAGATCTTTATCGTCCAGAGATAGCGTCGCATGGTGAATGGCGCAATCAGCCTGTTCACGAATTACAATGCGCTCTTGAGTCTGCAGGTTTTCCTTATACAGACGCGCTTCACCTCGTCGGCCGATCTCGGCATTTTCGAATTCAGCATAAATCACATACTGAGCATCACTGCTTACTGAGGGATGATCCAAATGTTTTGCGTTTAGTCCGCGTCCGGGATGTCTCAGTAATTTGAGACTACTTCCATCCGACTCCATCACCCATATGCTCGCTCCTCCATAGAATCCGGGAATATCAGGGGTAGCAGCATTTGTTTCGGTATTTTCAAAGCGTTGAAATACCACAGGATTTGAATAGGTGGATTGATCAGCAGTCATGTTGTCGATATCAATTTCCTGTCCATAAGAAACATAGGCAAGCGACATTAGGAAGGGTGTGGTGATTAGTTTCTTCATGTAGATACTACCTGCAGCAGATGAATCCCTGTGACTATAAAAGAGAGGGGAAAGACAAATATTTCTATGCCTTATATACTGTTCCTGACCAGGTTAATGTCTCAAGAGCCATATGACTCTCAGAGTAAACTTCACCATCTCTTGAATCTCGACCTCTCAATGTTATTTTGATTCTGTGGTTACCGTCTTTCTGCCAAGTTCCTTTTTTTAATCCTATTATGCGAGTTCCATCCGTCAACATACCTTGCCCTGCCATACTAATTTCCCCGGATTCTGCATCTGGGTCATTTATGTTATGCGTAAAAGTGGTAGTAACAAAAGCAGCCCCATAAATCTCGTGATCGGACTCGGTCGCCCAGTTTACGTCTACAACTAAGTTGTCACCGTCTTGCCTCTGAGAACTGCTTTGGAATTTAAGTTCAAAATCAGATATTTTTTCACTCATTTTTATACCTCTTAAAAATTTTATTAAAAAATTAGTAAATGCAGTCTTCATAATTTCTTGACCCAAAATAGAGACCGCTGCGATTTTTTTAGTTAATACATTCGTTCCTTGGTGTCATTTTCGATGCCGTCATCGAGCTCTTGACTCATATCTTGATCCAGGTTCAGGTGATCCGACATTAGCTGAGCCAATGAGGGTGCATGTTCTTTGGATTTATAGTCTACATCCCAGAGTTTTGATCGGCGATAGGCTTTTGAACAGTGTCCAAGTGCCTCTTCGACGGCTACTACTATACAAAGTTCAGGTAGCTTTCCGTTAATAGGAAATAGTTCAAGAAGGTCCGGATCGGTTGAGATGATCGCGGAGCCATTGATCCTAACAGTCTCGAGCACATCAGGAATCATAAATAAAAGAGACATCTTGGGTTGGTTAATGATGTTGATTACACTATCGAGACGTTTGTTTCCTGGTCTTTCGGGAAGTACTAGGGTTTTTTTTCATCTTTAATATGCACCCAACCAGGAGGGTCGCCTCTCGGACTGACGTCGCTGGAACCGTCAGGCGCGTGAGTTGCAAGAGCCGCAAATGGCGACATTTCAATATATTTCTTGATTGAAGGGGTTAATATGGCCGTACTTTTAGCTACAACGAGCGGGTGTATGGGGTCCCCCAAGAGTGCTCTGAGTTGATCTTCGGAAGTGATCTGGTGCTCTGTCATACATCCTCCTTGCTTAAGTTTTATCCTAGCCCTGCTAATGATCTTAATAAGAAGCGTTCAATGATGTTGCTAGCATCAGGCACAGCAAAGACAACTAGCACGACTAAGGCTAGAAAAATAGCTAATCCCATATATGAAGATTTCACCTTATATCTCCATTTATTTCTTGATTGTTTGGTGCCAATTCGAAGAGCCAAAGCTCCTCGGCTTCAACCTCAGCAGGCGTCATCGTTACTGGATACTTTTCGGAGAAAGCCTGAGTAACGTCATTCACGATCGGGCCTGATTTTATCCGGATAAGATTACGCTGATATCTTTTACCATCAATACGCATTATTGCTCGACCATCTCGTTCAGCTTGTTCTGGCCATCTTTTCCATAGACGTTGGCGAATTCCACCCATGTAATTTGAATTCAGATATAACTTACCGTTATGCTCCACGATCCAAAGAGTTCTTGAACGGGCGGGGCTCATCAGTTGTAATTCAAAAGTTCTAATGTTGCGAACGAAACTCCAGTCCGGTTCTTGGCCAGTCATCATTTCTCCAGAAATAAGCGGGCCGCCGCTGAATAACACAGAAGGGCCATCCGAGAAACTTGTTTTTATTGCAAGAGATCCGAATAGTGTTAGTGGGACTAAAGTTATAGTCAGGCATACAAACAGCAATTTTTGTTTAATACTTGTGCTAGATTTAATCATTATTTTATCCGCAGAGCGCTCTATTAAGACAACTATTCCAAAATTACGGGTTTATAAACAGCCACATTTGCTACAACTGATCATTCTAAATAAAGTCTTTCCGCAATAAAACTTACTCTCTAGGTATTCGAGGAAAATATTCGAGAGACCCGTCAACTTGACTCCAAACAGGAGCACTTTCAGGGCAATGATTTGATAAGGGTTTAAAATGATCTTTATGGTCTAAAGCAAAGGCATTAACGCTAGCTAAGCCAAGTTCATCAATCTGCGCCCATATTCTGCTTCCACAATCCGGGCAAAACCGTCGTGAATTTACCCTTCCCGAATCAGCGGCAATGTCAAATACTTTCGGTTCACCTTTAATCAAGATAATACTTTCTATTGGCACGCCGTAAGCCGCAAAACATGCTGCGCCACTTATTGCCTGACAGTCTGTGCAATAACAAAGCAGTTGATAACTTGACTCCGATGTAGTTCGAAATCGGATGTTGCCGCATAGGCAACCTCCTTCTATTGTTTGTGACATTTTTTATCCTCTTAATGAGTTTTTGGCATCTATCCATATAGTAGAACTATATGGAGGAAAAATTGAGCTTCTAGCTATTTGTTGGATGTCAAATTCAAAAACGATCGAAAATTAATCAAATCAACCTAATTGGCGGGCTACTATATCGGGCTAGTACCGGATATTTCTGTGTAATATGATCTACTCGCCACGACGGCAATCTGTTGCGCATAAATATGAGGTAAGCCTATGCTAAATCGTCGCGAGTTCCTGCTTTCATCTTTGGCTACACCCTTAGTTCTGCCGAGTTCTATTTTCAAGCACAAACCGCTGCTTCAGGAAAAATGCTCTTGGCCATGCATCAAAACACGTCCCGTGCGGCAGGATTTCGAGGATCCCTGGAAGGCTGGTCTCGTGCCGGCATCGAGTATGTTGAGCTCAATGATACAGCGCTTGACGGTTTTCTCGAAAATGACACGCTGACCGGCGCAAGCAATCTGCTTAATGATCTTGGCTTAACCCCAGTCTGTGCGGCGGCGGCGTTACCAGACCTCTGGATTCCAGGACCTGCTCGTGAGACATCATTAGAAGCATGGCGCATGCGTTGCGATCAATTCGCGAATCTGGGTTTGGAGAAAATCTATTCGCCCGCAGTAACGAACCGCCCTGTAACATTGGAAGATTATGCCGCTACACCGGAAGCCATTCGAGAGGTAGCAGAAATCTCTAGCGAATACGATCTCACTTGTATGATTGAGTTCTTACGGACTTCAACCCATCTCGCTACTCTGCCAACTGCGCTTACTATGATTAGGGCTGCCGATCATCCAAATATTCGGCCCATGATCGACTTTTTTCATTTTTGGTCTGGATTAAGTAAATTTGACGATCTGAATATGCTTGAGCCGGGCGAGCTTGCTCATTGTCACTTTCAGGACTTGTTAGATGCGCCAAGAGAGCTTACGGATAACAGCTACCGCGTTATACCTGGTGATGGCATCGCACCTCTAATCGCAATTATTCGCATGCTCGCAGAAAAGGAATATAACGGGCGCTCTCAGTCGAATTGTTCAGACAAGAACTTGTTAACGGCGATCCCTTTGAAGTAGCCACAGAAATAAAACAAAAAGCTGAAACGGTAATGGGCGCGGCTCAAGTTTTGTAGGTGTAAGATACATAGGTGAAGAGATAAAAGCTCTGAATTAGTGCGCCTATAATGAATATAAAGATCGAAAAGCAGTTTTCAGTCGAAGTGTATTTAATTTGGTATTAGTGCAGACTAAACAAGCGGGATAAGTTTTCTTTATATTTGAAAAGGAAAGATTAAAAAGGGATAGCTGACACATAATTGTTGTACCAGTGCTTAGAAAAAAGATTCTTTGGAATACTATTTTGCACTTTTCAGCGTTAATGCGAATGTCACACCATTATCGCGCTCAAGCAGTTTCAGATCTCCGCCCAGCATGCGCATATAATGGCGTGAAATAAACAGCCCTATGCCCTGATTACTACCTTCTTTCTTCGAAGCCATATTGCTGTCGGGATAGCGCAGATTAAATACCGTTTCCATCTTATCGTTTGGTATGGCGGGCCCATCATTGGATATCAAAATCTGACATCCTTCTTCACTTCCCTGAACTTCAACTTTGATAGGAGACTCTTTGCTGGTTCGAAAACGATCTGCGTTGGTAATAATATTGTCCAGCACCAACCAAAGTAGTAATCCACGTATCTCTATGTCAACGTTTGCGTTGGACTGTAACAATACATTGCTAACATCTTCTTTGTTGTCGATATACTTCTTCAAGTATTCAGAGATATTGACTATAAATACTTCATCTGAAGAACTCTGTACTGCCTGATCAATTCGTAGAATAGCCTCCAATGCAGTATCGATACGAGCAATATCAATACTGTCGGAGTATTTGTTTTTCAAGTTGTGAAATGGCGATTTAATCTCGTGCGCGATAATAGAATTGATGTTGCGATCCCGCTCGGATTTCAACTGCAATTCAGCTGCTAACTTGCGTTCCCGGTTGAGTTGTTTACGCATTTTTAATAATACGTAGCGGAACGCTTTTGCAACCGTACCGATCTCGTGTCTTGATTTCACATAGGGAATATCAATTGGCGTTTCAGGATCCCAATTCCTGGGCTTAATCAGTCCGGCAGTGAGATGCACTAACGGCCTACCCAATAACAAATAAACAACTAACACAGCAGCTAGTAAGGCAAGGATGCTATAGCCTACGATTGGTAACATGGTGTTCAAGTAATTTACGGGAGTCACTAAATTAATTTCTGCACTGCGCTCATAACTTAGCCAAATATAGTTTTGAGGAGTTGCGCAGTGGCTGCTCGATTGATAGCCGAAAAGCGCTCGGGCGACGGAGTCTTGAATTGCTGAAGATGGTTCAAAAGCCAAAGGCTCTGAATCTATAAATGAAGTGCTTCCACTAAAACAGTCGCAGGGGCCAGTAGTTGGGCAGCGGCCGAAGTAGACAGACTCGCCGCTATCCAATACACGATGAGGCATTTACATTGGGTCCACGACTAGTGCCTCTGTGTTTTCAGTGCTAATGCCTTCGTTGCCGAGGCTAGATTTCTCGAAAAATTTATCAGTACTGCATGTATCCAATCTTCAAATGTTCACTACTGATTGGGCGCGGACATTGCTCTCTGCGGGGGAAAGTTGCGCAGGCCTCCATTTGCAAGCGTAAGCGTTGTTTCGGTTTGCTATCGAGACAGCGCTGGCTGGGATCTACTGGCTCCCAGAATTCGGCATAAATACTGTCTTCTCTTGAGTCGCCACGAGTACCCAAGCGCTTAATGTCTGTCATTCCAAGGTGGTCAACATCCAGACTCCAACTCTTGTTTCCCCCAGGTGTGGTTAAAGCTAGGTAAATACGTCATCAGGATCTTTACCATGCAATCCTTGAGTGCAGTAATCAATGTAAAAGAACAGGTGATCGACGTTTCTTTCCATTGAAACGAAATAGGCAACACAGATCTCAAAACGCTTAGGGTTTTGCAGCTCCCCAAATTGCTGAAAGCAATCTTCTGATGGTTGTACGTTGGTATTAGCGCCATGTAGTGAAATATCTTGTGGTCTAACTCTCGCGGCTCGTATGCGTCCGCTGTGCAAATTTAAATCGACGATGTCGATAGGGTTGGCTTCATCGAATAGCAGCTGCTGAAAATCGGAATTTTGGCATCACGGTCTTCAGCTTCCGTTTGTTGGAATGCCATCCACGCTGCAAAAAAGCAGGCGTAATAGATAGAATAAAGAGGAGTATGATTACTCCCGAAGGCGAGGGAAACGACCGAGTAGATAGCTTTTCATAGCAAACCTATTTATTCCAATTTTTAACAGGCCCTTAATAATTCTTACTTACTCGAATTTGCGGCCAATTTATCATGCGCTTATTTTTATGTTTATTCTTCAAGCCAGCTGTACCCGCCTCCTCCAGGCC
This sequence comes from Gammaproteobacteria bacterium, assembly GCA_019654215.1. Lineage (GTDB taxonomy): Bacteria > Pseudomonadota > Gammaproteobacteria > Pseudomonadales > Pseudohongiellaceae > UBA9145. The sequence continues at coordinate 134,394 of BPDI01000002.1, forward strand.
TGGTTTTGATTGGTAAGGCGGCATCGCTTGAAACAAATTGACGGAATTCTTTTCTCAGTTCTGCGATATGGACAGCAACAGCTTCTGTCGTTGGTTTTAAAGTTGGCAGTGCTTCTTTAAGTTTTCTTATCTCTACCGGATTAGGAGAATTTTGTGCAAGTATCACCAGCAAACGCATTTGCGTTAACGTGCACTTAATTTCGTTTCCTTTCCAGGTTGAGCTTCCAGTTAAAGGTGAGAGTCGGAGAGAACCAATTTCAGTCGTCATGCCATCCAGGATGGGATTGCTTGGTGATTTAGATTGCAATTGTAATCCCAAGCGCACTGCACGTAGATAATCAGCCGCCGAATGAGGTTTGGAAAGCGTATCTACAACTTTTAAAGCGCGCATAAAGCCTTCCACTTCAGAGCTGAACTCTCGACCTGACACTACTATAACCGTGGAGCGTAAATCTGGGCTCATTTCGGTAAGCAAACGAATGCCCCCGTCTTTGTCGAGCTCGGGATCACCTCCGCTTAAGTCTAGGTCCAGAGTAATCAAATCATAGGTTTCGCCTGCTGCTTTTTTACGATCGAACATCGTCCGAGCTTGATCTTCATTGAATAGCTGATCAATTGCTACATCGTCCCAAGCGGCTTCGAGTAAATCGCGATACTGTTGACTCTCGTCCTCAGAGTCTTCGACTATGGCTATATGAATCATTCCAGTACTCACTCTCATCATGGCAGTGAGGTTAAACCCCACGATATTAACTTTCTTTGCTTTCAGTCTAAGGATTTCCTTATGAGATCTCACGCTTAAGGAAATCTTTACCCTGGTAAGCACAAACTCCATTCTAACTGCTTTTTTACTTAGCGAAGTTGTCGAATTATTTCACCGTCAAAAAGTTGTTACCTTGCTATTGCTCGATCCAAGGATAATCTTAATGAAATCAACAACATTGGGAAGGGCCCTGCAAATACTCGTGTTGAGTGGCTATCTAGCTGCCGGCACCTCAGTTGGAAATGATGAATCCAGCGCGCTTTTGCCAGATTCAAAGCAGGATCAAATGGCCTTGTCAGAGCTCTTCATCGACTAGTACTGCCTTCCGTGAAGATAGTCACATCGATTCGATGAATTAGTCCAATGAGGGCAGTTCTTCACAATCCAGTTATCTCCCGCATGGGCTCAATTTCAGTCCTTGCATTTCTCTATAATTAGTTAAAATACGATCTCCACAAAAATTCTTACGTATCTAAGGAACAAAAATGTTTAACATTTTGAATGGATTTCGCGTCCTCGATTTAACCACGGTTGTGCTAGGGCCGTTTTCAACTCAGATGCTTGGAGATTTCGGCGCCGAAGTTATCAAGATTGAAAATCTCGGCGGCGACATGATGCGTGCTGTGCGTCCAGGAAAATCTGACGAGATGGGGGCTGGTTTTGTTAATTGCAATCGCAATAAGGATTGCGTTGCGATCAATCTGAAAACAGAGCAAGGTAAAGAAATTTTTTATCGTCTGGTGAAGAGTGCAGATGCTGTCGTTCACAACATGCGGAATAAGACCGCGGTTAATCTTGGAATTGGCTATGAAGATCTAAAAGTCATTAAGCCCGATATTGTTTATTGCGGGGCACAAGGATTTGGCGAAAAAGGACCGAGTTCTGATATTCCTGCCTATGACGACATCATTCAAGCTGCTAGTGGCTTGTCTTATTTAAATTCTGATGAACAGGGACGTCCTCGCTATTTACCAACAATTGTGGCAGACAAAGTGTCGGGGCTGCAGTTAACTGCAGCAGTGTTAGGGGGGTTGATAAATAAATTGCGCACCGGCAAAGGCTGTTTTATCGAATCGCCTATGTTTGAAGGCCTGGTCGCTTTTCTGATGACAGAGCAATTAGCTGGCCACAGCTATATACCAAGCACTGGAACCACTGGCTACGATCGTTTAACTGCGCCTTATCGAAGACCATATCCAACTAAAGATGGCTACATGGCGATTCTGCCTTACAGCACGAAAAACTGGGTGGATTTTTTCACCATGGTGGGTCGACCGGAATGGGCCAACTGGGAAATAGTCAGAGATCCAATAAAGCGCAGTGAAAATATAAACACGCTTTACGAGAAGCTTTATGAAATTGCACCTGAGAAAACTACTGAAGAGTGGGATGAATTGTTGCGCCATGCAAACATTCCTCATACCAAAGTTAATCGTTTAGATGACTTACTAGATAACAAGCATTTAAAGGAAGTGGGGTTGTTTAGGGAATACGAGCATCCTAGCGAAGGCTCAATGCGACAGGTGCGCTCCCATTACACTATGGAAGGAATTGAGCAGGCAGAAGACAAACCTACTCAACTCATCGGGGAATCCACTGAAAAAGTTTTATTAGCTGCTGGTTATACCAGTGATGAAATTAACAACTTCACAAATGATAATGTTATCAAGTGTCAGTAAGGCGTTAAACCTTTCTGTTATCTAATAGTTCGTGCATCTAGTTTGATTGACTAATTTTCGATCCAGACTGGCTGGGTGAAAGCACCGTTTCGAGCGATATCCCAAACTTCGATGCGGACCCAGCTTCGATTAGATAAATCCATATTTCTATCTATAGTTTCTGAATCAAATTCAGTGGTATGAGATAGATCGATTCGATCTCTATAGATCGTGGTGCCATCGCCACTGATGATTTCCATATAAGAAAGCGGGTAGGTCCACTCCAAGTCCGCGATTAACTTGGCAGACTCATTTTTGTTAATTGTTTCGCCACTTTCCATACCCTCGACCGAAAAGTCTACGATGAGAACTTCGCCAGTCGTAACAAAGAATTTTCCATTGGCAAGGGCATCAACTACTGGTTGCCAGCCGTCTTCGTAGTCAGGAATTTCATCCAGCCTTAAATAGTTAATGTTCATGGTGCCAAAGAGTTCGTAGTCTTCATAGATCTTAAAAATATCTACTTCGCCGAGAATGTACTTTCTTGCTCCCCAGTTCGCCATGTCATCTTCAAGATCCAGCACACGCCATCCCAACATTTCTCTCGAATAATCTGCCGGCATGGCTTTCCAGGCGCCACCAAGAAAATGTTCGCTTAGAAAAAAATCCTGATCGTTGTAGCCATCAGGGAAACCTGTCGAGCCTTTAACTCGAGGATGAGCTGTCCAGGCTAACCCGTCCTCTTGTTCTAAAAGATTAAGCACGTCATCGGCACTTCCTACGTGATACACAGTGCCGTAACCTGGTATGTCTTGCACGAACGGTTGTCCCTGATTCTGATTTAGTACCCAATACACGGGCTTAGGAAACATGCTTAACCAGTGACTGTTCAAATGTACGTTGGGCTCTTCCCCTGGGATAAGCAAAAAATCGTCTCCGGACAAACGCGCAAATTCATCATGCATGACTTTCAATTCAGCCAGGCGTTGATCGGTTTCAGTTCCAGGGGTGCGACCAAAATGAAACTCGGCCATATGCACCATATCCACACCCATGCGCTTAAAGAAATTCACGAAGTCAGGGTCTTCTAAGCCAGCCGGTACGCCTATTGTATTTTGTTCCTGCTGCATATTGATGAAATCCATTGAATGTTCGTGATGATAATGGCTGGATAAAGTCTTATAACCTTCGAGAGCTTTAAAGGAATCGCTACGCGTATAACGTTTAACGATTTCTAAATTATCTAAACCTGATTGCTCAGACAGAAATAACAGAACCCCTAATTTTTGAACTGATGATGGTTGTGCGTTTACCCAGGGGACGAAACGACGATCCCCCATGGGCGGTTGCCTTACACCAAAGGCGAAACCATCGATCATGTCTAAGTATTCCGCTCCCGCCCAGTTATAGCCATAGTTGTCTGCAAAATCTAAGGGATACAAATACTGATGGGGGAAAGGGGATATGACTAGAGATCCATTAGTATTTGATAAAGCTAAACTGCGATAACGTGTCTTATAAACACTGGCAGTAGAATTTAAGATCGGATCAATGTGAGGATTGTCGTGAGCATCAAACCACTCAACATGGTGGCCTTCGGTTTCTGGTTTCGCCAGTCCGACATGGTATAGAAACGCTGTTGCAGGACGTTCGGTCGAAACTCTTGCTTCCATGTGCACGAATGGACTGTCGTGATAAAGGATAAAGGCAAGGGAACCAGCGAAGTTAGTACTACTCAGACCTTCGATTTCAATTGTAGCGCGGCCACCTTCTGTAGATACGTTTACGCTTTCTGGGATCAAATAGCCTTTTTCAACAGAGTAAGGACGTGTAGGCACTCGATCAAAAAATATTTCCCAGCCATCCCTCAGTTCCAGGTCTCTATCGCCTATCCAAAACAAATAGTTCGGATCGACTTCTTCGATGATGGATTCGCCGTTAATACCCAGTTCTCGAATTAGTGGTGCTGCCGCGCTGTTACCTCGGCGGGGAATGAATTGCAGATCTATATAGGCTCTTCCTTCTGGTGCATTCCATTGCAGCACTAAACCATCATCGCGTGTAGTTAAATCAAAATCACCGTTGGCCATGAATCCTTGTTGAGTAATGTCTGCAGCAAGAATAACTGTTGAGAAAGACGCTAAAGTCAGAGCAAAGAAAGTCGCAATCAATTGCCTCATGTTCACTCCTTTTTGTTTTAATCGGGAAGCTGCCAGTCGAATCTATATTGTACATTATCAACTCGAACAGAGCCGTCAAAGATAATGCGCGGTTCAAAGCGTAATCGATAGGCGGAGTTGATGGCTTCATCGTTAAAGACACCCGGTGGTTGGCTTTCTACTATCGCAACATTTTCCACCATGCCCTGCTCAGTCACATCGAAGCTCACTACAACATAGCCTTCAATACTCAGTTCTTCCGCGACGTCAGGATAGTTCGGTGTGATGAAGCGCATGGGAATGAGTTCACGAAATACCACTTCGTCGGACGGTGGTTCCACTAGTATGGAATTCTGTTCTTCTAATGCGTAGCGAAATACATAGCGAATATCGTCGAGGGTTTCTCCCCGAGTGTTGTCGAACATCATGCGCCGAGCTGCGTTTACCGCGGACTGTCGGAAATATCCGATAGGTTGTTCTTCAATCGCACGAATCGTATTACCAATCACTTCACCTTCTTCATCAACTGAAAATTCAACCATCACCCAACCTTCGATTCCCAGATTGCGTGCCCTTAATGGGTAAAGGGGTTCAGCAACTCTGCGTGTTATCAACCCACGGGTGAAATTAGGAGGAGGAGTGAGCTCTGGAGAAGAGCTAGTAGAAACAGTTCGAGAGCCTTCGTCGACAACAACACAGCTGCCTAGCAAGAATAGACTTGCCAGTAGTGAGAAATGGTTGAGGTAATGCTTAATCCGTAGCCATTTTTTTAGGTAGTTAATCCCCATGGCTTTTTCTTTTAGCTTGTGTGAATTTATCAAATTTTAGAAAGTAGTTCTCACTCTTAGAGCCAGTTCCATCCCATTTCCGTTGCAGTAATCTTCAATTTCTCCCACCACGCCATCAACTGTCCGCCCCTTGAATCGTGTTCTCTTTCGGCAAAATTCATTTTCCGTAATGTTGCGAGATTCGAAACGGAAAGTAACATTACCAAAGGCTACTTTTTCAACGTAGGCAGAGAGATAGGGTTGGTTTATTTGTTCTTCTATATCGTCTATGTCGTAAGCCTTGCGCCCAGTACTACCATTGGAATTGTTGCCATAGTTAAAGCCATAAGTAAGTTGTTGGCTGGTTATGTCATGACGGAATCCCATATTCAATGACCAGCGGCCATTATTTCGCTGGCGTCGCTTAATTCTAAGGAACGGATCAGTAAATTCAGAATCTCTCAATCTTATGCCTGTGGTAAGCAAAGCATTTTGAATGCTGAAACGATCTAATTTGGCACTTACATCAAGATTCAGGCCATAGCGGTATCCATCTCCTATATTGCCTCGAGCAGATTGCAGATTAACGGAAGATGGAGATACATCGACTTTGTCGATATGGTCCTCTACGTCGCGGTACCAAAATTGTGAATTCACGACGCCGGCATCATCGGGTAATCGAAACTCCAGATTAAGTTCATAGCGCCAGGATTGCTCCTGAACGATTTCTGGATTTCCTGCCTGAGTGTTTTTATCTTCGTCGCTACTATCAGTGGAAGCGCTGAAATCAGAAAAACTCAGTTGGTCTACATCTTTTTCAATTCCTGCTCGCAATTGGATTGAGGGAGTTATGTCATAGCGGTAATCAATTTTGGGTTTTATAAAATCAAAATCTCTTTCCCTGTGCACATCCCCTGATTGCTCAATTGCAGAAGTTTCATAAAGCAGAGAGCTTTCTACTGCCATGCGGCCATTGATCTGCCAATTATGAACGGCAAATGGTTCATAGCGAAACTCTTCGACAGTGGAGAAGCTGTTATCAACGCTAACTGGAACCAGGTTACCGAAATCAGCAGAAGGCGTTCCGGGGATGTCCAGCCCCATTCTTAAGCTAGAATCTCTAATGGTTTGCGCGCCTTCAATTCCCAGTTCTATGGCATGGGCGAGATCGAGGTCCCAGGTATAAGAGCTGCGGGCAATGCGTTCACGGTCCCTACCAGTTCCAGCAAGAAATAGATTGGGTTTTTCTAACATGTTTTCTAGATTAGAACGAACTCTGTCATAACCAAATTCGCGGTCATTGACAATAAATAAGAAGCGATACTTGGCGCCATTATCAAATGTGTATTCGTAATCTCCACCTATCTCCCAGTTGGTTCGATCGCTGTCACTCACCTCAGTTTGTATAAGGGAAGTATTATTAATCAGATCGTTGATTGTGCGAAAGCGGTCCTGTGGCGAGCGAGTGCGATCTTCTGCCAAAGCATTAAACTGAATCACACTGCGCTCCATGGTATAACCAAGGTTCATGCTGGCTGCAAACTCTGTGCGGTCCCGTGTTGTTTCTTCTTTTCGAGTTTCGATGAGGTTGCCAGCGCCATCGTAACTAAACTCTCTAGCGCGACTATTGCGGTAGTTAGGTTCGGCTTCAAAAGAAAATAAATAATTGAGCCCCTCGGATTGGCCGCTAAGTGAAACGGAGCCACCTGGGTCTAAGGTACCGTCTTGTTTGCGATCAGTGCGCAACTCTACCGAAGTACTGGAACGAGAAGGGCTATCCACCAAAACAACATTAACCACCTGGCCTCCGCTACGCACATCGAGTACTTCAGAAGTGCCACGAATAATCTCAATGTATTCAACTTGGTCTGCGGAAATGCGATTGAGTTGATCGCGACCTTCATTGTTTTTGCCGGTAATCCGCTGCCCGTTGATTAAAACTTCGCCTTCTCCAGAGCCAAGGCCGCGCCCGCTATTTCCTCCGCGCAATGCCAGGCCAATACCAGGAATCCGATTGAGCATGTCGTCAGCAGATACTGGGAAGTATTCGGCAAAATAACTGGCGGGGTAAACAACAGTAGAATCGTCCGAAGGAAATTCAGGTTGTACTAATTGCGCCGAAACTCCAGGTGCTGCAGTTAACAGCGAGAGTATGACTAATGCTTTTATACTTTTCGTAGGGTGAAATTTCATGCGGAAACGGTGTTCTTTCTCTTTGATCTTTTGGATCTTTTCCTGATTTTCGTGGTTGCCTTGTGGTGCTACCAGTACTGGAATGAAATTGTACCGATTCCTATTCACTCAGTCTGTGACAATTTGTAGGGAAAAAACGAAGGAATTCTGACACTTGCGTCATAATTCGTTTGTTGTAAAAGAATGATTTTTAGAGATAAATTACGAGTGAAAAAATATCCCCACCAGATTACTGATCGGGATATTTTGAGAAACAAAGCTAGTTTGTTTCGTAGCTCGAAAAGCTGTCTTCGCCTTCGCCGCCGATAAAAACTGAATACTTGGCATCGCCGGTGAAGTTTGCTTTCAAGAACGCATAGACATATTTTCCTTGGGCTTCTAGCTCAGATCCTTGATTGGCGGGAATCATGTGTCCGCCTTCGGCAAATTCCATGTATACCTTCGAAGTTGAAGCATTAATGGAATCATAGAGCATGCGTGCATGGGTATCTGGTGGGGCAATCGATCGTCAGCAGTTGCGATAATAAGCGTTGGGGTTGTAACACCATTCAAATCACCTTCGAATGACTGACCTAGTTCACAACAATAAGGAGTAAGAGGAAAGACCCCTTTAATTGCATCGCCTAACTCTTCGGCTGCTCTTAATGAGGCGCCGCCCCCTAAAGAATGCCCCATGATGGCGATTTGGCTCTCATCGAGCTTGTTGGCGAGAGGGCTCTGGCTTGTTTGCGTTCTCGCGCTTAATCAATTCAATCCCGGCAATCAACGCGTTTTTTCTTTGTTCGAGATTATCTTCTGGCGTGTTGGTTTCAATAATCGCAGTGATTATGCCAACAGATGCCCGCATAGGACCCCACCAGTCATATACCTCTGGTGTGCCACGAAATCCTGGCGACATAACAACGGCACCGTTGGGGAGATCGAAACTCAAGGTCAGCGGATAGAAAATGGTCACACTGGCAAATTCGTCAAGATCTGTGCCGGTCTCATAAGTGCGGGCTTCAAATAATCGATCATCGAAGAAATTTGCTGCATTTCTTGCAAATGTGCGTCCTTCAGGACGATATCGACCAGCGCTATTATCTTGGGCGGAAACCGTGAAAGCGGCAAGGTGCTTGCTATTAGAGCAATCCCCATTAGATAAGCCGTCAGGGATTTCATTCTCAGTAAATTCATTTCAGTTAACCTCTCGTTTGTCATCGTGGTTAATCTAGAGCATTTTTATTTTTAGTCCTGGGTCAATGGGACCTGCAGAAAAATCAAATATAGCAAAGAGTTCAGGGGAGAGAAACAGAGTATAGATCCGGGCCCCGGGCCCCAAAATTGGGCTTTCAGCGCTTTCTTGGGGAGCCATGGACCTGAAATCTAATTCCTATTATTCTCAGTCTTCCTAAAAACAACTTGAAGTATCTATAAGTCATGAAGTTTTTGCTGAATTTCTTGTTAATTTGGACCCAAGTCCTGAGTAAATGGTTAGTGTGGGTGTCACCCTCAGTTTAATCTTGGTTACCTCTGCTCAGGAATTGGGGGATCACACATACTCTACCGAGGCTATTGAGCGAGGAAGTCGAATCTACTCCCGCGAATGCGCCTTATGCCACGGCCCTCAGGGGGATATCGTCGATGGTGTCAATCTTCGCACTGGCTATTTAGAAACGTGCGCTCAGATGAGGACATACGCCGGGTGGTTATTCGGGCCCCGGGGGAAGGCCAAATGCCTGCGTTTGGATTAAGCGATAACGATCTCAATGCCATCGTTGCCTACATTAGAGCCGGGTTTGATCCTGAAGGAGTAGCATTCGCATTGGTGATCCGGCTCGTGGGCAAACTTTGTTCGAAGGAAAAGGAGAGTGTGCTAGTTGTCATCGTATTGATGGTGTGGGACCAAGAACCGCGCCTGATTTATCAGAGATTGGTGCTATTCGCACACCGGCTTCATTACAAAGAAATTTATTGGATCCTGCTGCGGCGATACTACCAATTAACAGATCAATTCGGATCTAACACGGGATGAAGAGACTGTTACTGGTCGCGTTTGAATGAAGATACCTATACGGTCCAAGTAATTGATTCCAATGAGCAGCTTCGTTCGTTTCGAAAATCTGACTCGTCAATTATGAATCAGGTGCAGCCTAGTAAGTCACCAACCACATTAAACAGCGATGAGGTTGCAGATGTGGTTGGCTATTTATTAACTCTGCGAGGTCAATAATGAACCAGTTAATTCTTTCTTACGCGACAAATTTTTTCATTGTCGGCCTAAGCACGGCGATTCAGTTATCGCACAAGTTCCTTATGACAGAATCTTAAACGCCAACGAGGAACCGCATAACTGGTTGACCTATAACGGTGGTTATATGAGTCAACGTCATAGTTTGTTGGATCAGATAACTAAAGAGAATGTGGAAAACCTGGAGCTAAAGTGGGTTCTCCAAAATCAGGTATTCGGTGCTTGGCAATCTAATCCGATTATCGTTGATGGCATCATGTATGTTACTGAAGACCTAATAGTGTGATGGCAGTTGATGCAGTAACCGGCAGGGTTTTTGGAAGTATCGTCATCAGAATGCGAAAACGCAGAGTTTGTTGTGGTGCAAACAATCGCGGAGTGGCGGTACTCAATGACAAAGTTTACATGGGAACCCTAGATGCAAATCTACTCGCTCTCGACCGTATTAATGGACAGCTTCTATGGAAAACTGAGGTCGGAGATGTAAACCTCGCCTACTCAATCACAATGGCTCCCTTAGCAGTTAAAGACAAAATAATGGTGGGCGTTGGCGGTGGAGAATTCGGCATTCGTGGTTATGTTGCCGCTTATGATGCTGAGACTGGCGAAGAGGCCTGGAAGACTTACACCATTCCTGGGCCTGGTGAGCCAGGCCATGACAGTTGGGAAGGAGATGATTGGGAACATGGCGGTGCGCCGGTTTGGATTACCGGTTCCTTTGACCCTGATCTAAATTTGACTTACTGGGGGGTTGGTAACCCTGGTCCTGATTGGAATGCTGGACAACGTCCTGGAGACAATCTTTATTCAGATTCTGTCATTGCATTGGATGCGGACACCGGCGAATTAACCTGGCACTTTCAATTTACGCCTAATGAGGCTATGACTACGATTCGGTTCAGGTTCCTGTATTGGCCGATATGGTTTGGCGTGGTGAGGTGAAACAACTAATGATGTGGGCTAACCGTAATGGTTATTTCTATGTACTAGATCGAACCAATGGTGAATTCTTGGAAGGAAAACCCTATGTGCGAGTGAATTGGTCTAGGGTCTGGATGAAAATGGCCGACCGATTCCGACGCCGCAACCAGAAGGAATGCCGACTTATCCAGGCAATCAGGGTGGGACTAATTGGTACCCACCTTCTTATAATCCTAATACTGGCTTGTTCTATTTTAGTGCCTGGGAAAACTACGCCACTATATACAGAGCAGAAGAATCAGAATACGTGCCGGGCCAGGCGTTTCTGGGAGGAGGATTCTCTGTTTAGCACCGTCACCCGGAGCACCTACTATTGGAATTGGGCGCACTAATCCGATTAACAATTGGACTGATGAAGTTGGATACGCTTCATTAAAAGCTATGGATCCCCAAACTGGCGAACAAGTCTGGTCATATAATCAATTTGATGTCAGTGATAGTGGTATGTTGACTACTACTACCGATGTTTTGTTTACCGGCGGGCGTGAAGGTTATTTTCATGCAATCGATGCAGAGAGTGGCGAACTACTCTGGAATGTTGGTCTGGGTGGTCAGATCGTAATGGCGCCAGTTACTTACATGGTAGGTGGCGTTCAATATGTTTCTGTGATTTCTGGAAACAGTTTGTCGACTTTTGCATTAGGAGACTAATTAATAGTCATAAGGGGTCAGGATTAAAATTTTGAGGAAGGTGCTTCGATTTTAATTGTTACTTTTGTGAGCTTGGGCATTAATGCTCAGGTTAACGATCCGATTCACTCCCAGTGAAGACTTTGAAATCGACTATAACTTTTTCAAAATGCCTGTAGGAAGAGCTATTGGTTCGACTGCCGGCATAAGTTTGCATCCTGATGGCAGTAGTTTTTGGGTTTTCGATCGTTGTGGTGCGAATGACTGTGTTGGATCGGACCTCGATCCCATTATGCAGTTCGATTTAGATGGCAATCATCTTATTAGTTTTGGCGCCAACATGTTTGTGCGCCCTCACGGTGTATACGTGGACCATGAGGGCAATGTCTGGGTAACTGATGGAGAAGGGCCAAACGGTGAAGACCCTCGTAGAGATGGCAAAGGACACCAGGTTTTCAAATTCAGCCCAAGCGGTGAAGTTCTCATGGAGCTGGGTAAGCCTGGGGTTTCTGGAGATGGTCCTTATGAGTTTAACCAACCTTCCGCAGTTTTAGTTACCCCAAAAGGAGATATTTTCATCGGCGATGGTCATGGCGGCCGTTCCAATAGTCGCATCATGAAGTACAACTCCGAAGGAGAGTTCATTTTAAGCTGGGGAGCTCAAGGATCAGAACCTGGAAACTTTGCCGTACCCCATGACCTGGCCATGGACTCTCTCGGCAGATTGTTTGTCGGCGATCGCGGCAATAATCGAGTACAAGTATTCGATAAAGAGGGAAACTTTATTCTTGAATGGGAACAGTTTGGTAGACCCAGTGGAATATTTATCGATGACAATGACATGCTTTATGTTACCGACTCATCTTCGACGCCGAGAAGCAATCCTGGTTTTGACGAAGGAATAAGAGTAGCTAGTGTGCACGATGGAAAAGTTACTCTGTTTCTAGATGATCCTCATGAAGATGGCACTCAAGAAGGCGTCGTGGTTGATAAGCAAGGCAATATTTACGGATCTCTTACCGCTGGTATGGCGCTACGGAAGTACGTATTGAAGTAAAGATTTGTTTTAGATGACCTTATGCTTGGTTGTCTGTTTCTCGGTAAAAATTCTTACTCGCTACCAGTCTTATTTCCTTCATTACTGAGTGCATTTCTATTCTCCTGGGCTGATCCAGCCGAATACAATTTATAACATCTGTGCGAGGAGGCTTATGTCATACTCGCCTCCAATTTGATTTACGCTAGGAAAATATGTTCTCAAAACAAGGCTTTATAACCCAACATCTTTTCTCTGTTGATCGTAGCGGTTAGTCAGGCTGCTTTCGCTCAGGACAATCTCGGTGAGGATTCGACGGTGCGCTATCCCGCCATCTATTTTTCTGAGTGGGCTCCGGTTACCGCGCAAGATATGTTGGACCGTATTCCTGGTTTAGATGCTGGCGGTGGCTTTGGACCTCCCGGCGGCGGTGGTGGAGGATTCGGCGGTGGACCACCCGGGGCGGCGGATTCGGAGGAGGGCCTCCTCCGGGGTTTTTTGGTCGTGGTGGCGGTGGTGGCGGTGGTCGCGGATTCGGCGGCGGCAGTCGAGAGACTGAAATCCTCATTAATGGAAAGCGTACTGCAGGGAAAAACAATAGCACGGGAGGACAGCTCACCCGCATCACCTCAGATCAAGTCGACTATATTGAAATTATACGTGGTACTTCAGGTGAGCTAGATGTGCGTGGCAGTGGCCAGGTAGTTAACGTAGTTTTATATGACACTTTTACTGATTCTACGATGCAGTATCAAGCGCAAGCTTCACAATCTGATAACAATACAATTTCTCCATCAGGAACTTTTTCCTACAGTGGGCAAATTGAAGGTTTAAATTTTTTAGTAAGTGCCAGCCACAGCGATAATTACTTTAAAAGTATTAGCAAGGAAAATTCTATCCTCGGTGACTTTTCTCCTAATGATTTTATTCAAGAGATTCGTGAATCAGATGGGAAACAATTCAACTCTCAGTACTAATTTAGATTACGAAATAAATGGAAATAGTTCTGCGCGTTTCAATGCCCTCTATTCTGATGGTGATCGACCTAGCGAATTAGTACGTCACACAATAGATCTAAGCGTGCAGCCCAACCTTACAACTTATCAAAGAGAAGATGCACCGTCGGAGAATGATAATTGGGAGATTGGTGGCGACTATGAATATATTACCGAACAGGTAGTCGTTATAAAATTTTG
>BPDI01000003.1 GCA_019654215.1 Gammaproteobacteria bacterium
AACCGCCGGCTTCTCGTTATCCTCGCATTGATAATGGTTCCTTAGTTGTTTCTCACGTTGATGGCAGAATAAATCGCGCAGCCTGGAATCGTTTGAATGGAATCTCCCACCCATCTGAGATTTATCGTCCGAGTCACAACGACTATGGTAGCCGATGGGTTGAAGAAAGAATTATTCATGAACATCCGACTACATCTAATCATTTTTACAATCCCCTAGTGCCTGCAGTTGACGCAGACAACAATGATTTAGTCCATAGCACCATCTTGCCACCGGCAACAGCAGTTCCACTTGCGACTTTTACTTCTTGGAATATGCGTGCCCCTGAAACCGGAGCAGAAAGATCGTTAGTGCGTTTGGCAGGCGGCTACATTCCTTATGCGAAAGACACAGTGACTGCGCTTGCTAACAGAGATCAACGCAATTCAGTTGCTGGTCTGTATCGCAGTTATGATGACTACTTGCAGAAGTACGAAGCAGCAACAGACCAGTTAATCTCAGATGGCTACCTTCTAACTGGTTTCAAAGATGCCTATATGAATATCGCGCGAGTGATGAAAAACGTATTTGAGTAATAAGCTTGCTTTTAAAAAAGGGGAGCAATAGCTCCCCTTTTTTACTTAGGAATTTTGATTTCGTATTGAAGGTAGGCTTTAAAAAAGGGCTGCAGCGCTTGAAATCTCTGGATGTGCGCTATATTTAGTACTTCCGTGACCCTTTGGTTCAATTGGGAGGCTTATGCGGAACCCTCTCAAGCTTTATAAGTCACCTGTGGCCAGATTTGGAGAGCTCTCGAAAATGTTAATCATCCCCGGGGAAATCTAATTCTACCGGTGCGAGTCTGGGTAACTCGCAGCTATGTGGCGCTGGATCATAGCTGACATCGCTTGGGTCGTGACCACCTTTCAGATTAAGGAAAGAGACTTCAGCGTCCAAACCGAGACAGATGATGTTTTCACCGGAGTGTCCTTCTCTTACTAAGCCACCCCAAACTACGTTAGGCGTATTAACCTGAGCTTCTTCGTACCAGGCCATTAACAATCATGCCGTGGTGATGTGCCGCCCCCGCGGTATGTATTATCGTGAATAAAAATCTGTTCTGGATAAGGGTCGTAATTAGGATCACTAATAGTGCGGCCGCCCAGAGTAAAACTGTAAACCATGATGTTCACATTACCATTATCCCAGAATTCATTTTCGTAAACTTCGATATTGTCGTTTGCTAACACAAGAAGACCTGTGCCTGGAGGTACATTACCTACAATAGCTCCTTCAGGTGCAAAGTTTTCGGTATTGTTACGATAGATCTGATTATTGAAAACACGAGTGGCTTGACCACCTTGTACTTCAAGATTTGGTAAATCGAAAACTAAAACACCACCGGTATTATTTGTTGCCACGTTGTCATATACATCAGCGTATGTTGAGTTTTCAATTTCTATCCCGGCAACGTTATATTCAGCACGAGAGTTACGCACAACGATTTGTGTTGATTGACCAACATAGATGCCTGCATCTGCTGCGCCAATTGCAACGGAACCATCTATTAAAATATTCGTGATTGGACCGGATATATTCCGTATGCGCCGTTCCCGGAATCGGGACCGTTAGTCCACTCGGTTCGCACTCGACGAATAGTTACATTAGTACTTTCATTAACTTTTAATGCATCACCGACAGTGTCTTCAATTGCAAGTCTTCAATCACGAAGTCATCTGCTGTGACTAGCAGTCCTTCGGCACCTTGAGCCTGACGTGAAAAGGGAAAGGGATTGATTCATTCATACCAGCGCCACGAATGTCACGCCAGGAAAGTAAAGGATGGGCTTCGAGTGAAATTATGGGTGCCTGCTGGTACTTCAATTACATCGCCAGGTTGCGCTTCAATTAATTGAATCTAAAAAGATTCTTCGAAACTCAATTCAGGTGCGGCGCAGGCATTTCTGAATCACCACAGCTGCCAGTAGTCCAGCGCCAACTAATGGAACGAATAATTTGATGATTATTTTCATTGTATTTCTCACTCTTAAGGCGCAGCTTGCCCTTTAACAATATGCCTATGATGACACGAATAACACGAAATCGGCATCCCCGAGATGGAAAAATCTAGCCAAAAAAATTTTTAAATTGGAACCACCTCGAACATCCAGGTATCGCCATTGGAACGGTTTCTGCTCGGTAAATGAATCATTTCCAGTTACTCCGGCTACAGCGAAATACTTACGGAAAAGTTCTGAAAGTACGGACACCTCAGGGCCTTCCATGATCCTTTCTAGTCGCTGTCATATAGATTGCCATCATACGCAGAATGATGCGATCATCATCTTCTAGGTAATGGGGGCCCTTGCTTCCAGATAGCGCCAGGACTGAATTCATATAGCCGCTAACAATGAATAAACGGCCCTCATGTACTGCCAACCAAACTGTTCGAGAGCGAGGTGGATCCATGGTTTGAAACTCATCAAGTCTCTTCGGTTTGATATGTCCAATCAGCGGAGCAGCGGCAGGTGTGCCAGTGCTAAATGGACCGCCGGTAAATATCTCTATTGGCCTCGGTGAAGCGCATGCCAACTAAGAACACACCTATCGCCAGCACCAGTGTTCCAAAGACAATGCCAAACCACTTAAAGAATTTCTTCATGTGTAATCCTCCTCTGAAAATTAGAATTTACTCGTTCTTACTGCAATGGATAGAATCTGTTAAGTCTTTTTAGATTTCGTTAAAGTGTTTCTAATGAAATTGGAGAGGGATTGTCGATGAAAATATTCCGCTGGATATTGGGATCAGTAGTTGGCCTCGTCGTTTTGGTGTTTGTCTTACAGCTTGTCGCTTCTGAACGAGTAGAAGTTGTAGAGCTACATACATTAGATGAGCAAGGAGAGGAAGTAATTACTCGGCTATGGGTAGTAGACGATTCGGGATATCAGTATTTGCGGGTTGGCGAAGGTGGTTCCGGGTGGTTTAGCCGTATCCAAGCAAAGGGGGGAATTTGAAGTAACCCGCAATGATCGCCGTTACAAATATACTGCGGTATTGCGTAAAGGAAGAAAGCGAAAGGATTAATGAGTTGATGCGGGACAAATACGGATGGGGAGATTCACTAATAGAAATCCTTGTGGGCGGACGTGAAGCCTCGATTCCAATTGAATTGCAGTTAGCGAACTAACCCCCCTTTGGGAAAACCCAACTAGTGCTCTATTGTCACCCATTTTTTATTGTGAATTGCCCTGAATTATAAAGACAGCATTTCAAATTTTGTTATTATCTAGACGATTGAAAAACAACATTTGGAGACGATAATGAAAAAAGGATTAATTGTTGTATTTGCGATGTTTGCTATTTCATCGTCATTCGCAGGGCCAAAGCTCTATATCTTTGACTGTGGGCATTTGTCATTTCCCGATGTCGGTAATTTTGGAATTACTAATGAGGAAACTGATGTTAGAGAATTGTTTGTTCCTTGTTATCTCATCGATCATCCCGACGGGAAGATGATTTGGGATGCAGGCCTACCATTGGACGTGGTTGGACCGCGCCAGAATGGAGCCACTAGCTGGTATGAAGAATCGATAATCGATCAGTTAGCAGCAATCGGCGTAAACTCAAGAGACATAGATTACACTGCCTACTCTCATTTTCACTATGATCATGTTGGTGCCGCTAACGAATTCGCGAATGCGACTTTATTGATTCAGGAAACTGAGTATCACGCAGCATTCTATGATGCTGAAAGCAATCCAGTATTCCGCCCGCCGCTGTACAGTGAACTAGCAAATTCAACCAAAGTATTACTGCAGGGAGATCATGATGTTTTTGGCGATGGTAGCGTAATGATAATTTCTGCACCCGGCCACACCCCTGGACATCAAGTTCTAAAGCTTGAGTTAGAAAATTTCGGCCCACTTG
Source organism: Gammaproteobacteria bacterium (assembly GCA_019654215.1). Taxonomy (GTDB): domain Bacteria; phylum Pseudomonadota; class Gammaproteobacteria; order Pseudomonadales; family Pseudohongiellaceae; genus UBA9145. The sequence continues at coordinate 3,907 of BPDI01000003.1, forward strand.
TTTTGTCCGGTGATCTCTATCACTTTGAAGTGAGTCGAATGTTGCGGCGAACGCCTGTATTCAACACCGATGCAGAGGAGACGTTGCGCTCAATGAATCGAGTAGAAGTTCTGACTCAGGAAGCTGGTGCGACTTTTTGGATAGAACATAGTCTGGAACTAGCTAATTCCTTAAATTTATCTCCTTACTATTACGATTAGAGATGAAAGTTAGGAAGTTAATAGTTGCATCCTTTCTCGTACTTCCTGGTTTCACACTAGGAAATTAAATATATGAGAAATTTCCTAGAGAAAATCATAGGAATGATAATTACGTATTTTATTTTGACAGATTAATCCTAAAGGGAGATAAGTTTAGGGAATTAGCCAGTTTCAGACTGTAACTCATAACAAGATCAAGAGTTCGACGCTCTTCTTGGCTTTGAATGTTGATAACCGGCTAAAAAGATTTTAACCGCGGCGGTAAATCATTCAGTTCATACACAATGAAACTACAATATGATTACATCAATCCAGAAATAGCTCGAACGCGATGGCTTTCACTGTCGGTTACGTAAACAATGCCTTCATGTACGCAGACACCATGAGGCCTATCAGTCATGCAATTAAGTGGATCGCCATCAGGGCCGTCGCCACGCTCGCCGTTACCGAGAACTGTATCGATAATTCCTGTAGCCAATGACATGCGTCTAATGATGTGATTTTCTGTATCTACAATATACAAACAATGGTCTTGTCGTGAGTAAGCTATTCCTTTGGGCCCATTAAAAGTGCAATTAATAGCCAGCCCGCCATCACCGGTGTAGCCTTGTTCGCCAGTCCCTGCTATTCGCTGTAATTGATTGCCTTCGATATCAACTTGATAAATTGCGTTGCCTTCCCGCAATACTAAATACGCATTGCCCTAGGGTCTGTATCGATGGAGCGGGGTCCGAACAACGGAGTGCCTTCGAGTGGGGCAGTATCCGGTGGACGTATTCTCTCACCTGTGCCTGATAAAGTTCGAATAATCCCAGTTTCTCTTTCGACGATGCGTAAGCGGTGATTACCAATATCGCAAATTAACAAATTGCCGTTTGAGTCGAAGGCAATACTGTGGGGCCGATTAAGTTGCGAAAGAACTGCGGCGCGACCATCGCCACCATCGCCAGGCTCACCGTTTCCAGCCAGGGTTGTAACCAGTCCTGTTTGAGCAGCAATGCGACGCACAGAGTGGGAATCACGTTCAACGATGTAGAGATTGCCTTGCTCATCCCAGCGGATCTCATGAGGTGCGTTAAATGAAGTTTCTAATGGGCGGCGCGATTCATGGATATATCCCGTTTCGCCATTGCCAGCGATAGTGGTTAATCTATTCGTAGTTAAATTTAGGCGTCGTGTTCTGCCCGTATCTACTTCGCAAAAATATAAATCGTCTCCGGGACCAATGACAACGCCATATGGATTATTAACAGGTGTCTCTGTCGCAATTAGGCCTTGCCGGCCTTCATACTCATAGCCAGCAAGACCAGTGCCTGCAACTGTATAAACTTCCCAATTCTGTTGGGCTATTGCGATTCGTGGGATGGAAAAGGCAGCGCTGGTGACTGCCACTGTTTGCAAGAAAGAACGCCTGCTTGTATTCGCCATTTTTAAATCCCTCATGTTCTCTATTCTTAATTTTGATTTTTAGGCAAGGAGTGAATTTACGGCTTCCTTAAGCTTTGTTTTTAACCCTTCATCCCTCAATTCTCCAACATTGACGTCGAAGTTGGAATTAAAACTTGGCACCGAGAGGCTGGCTTTAACTTCACCAGAGAAACGCGGCGCCGATTTCAGTGCTGTTGTCAATACTGTTTGCCCGCCGTGACTACCTGGTGAGGTAGACAGTAATACCATGGGCTTTCCCTGAAACACTTTAGGGTCAATGCGGGAACACCAATCGAATAGATTTTTATAGGCTGCGCTGTATGAAAGGTTGTGTTCAGCAAAGGAAATTATAATGGCATCTGCATCAGCGAGTTTCTTAAGAAAAAGTTTGGCAAGTTCTGGTTGGCCCAGTTCAGCCTCTCGATCTACACTAAACAGAGGCAACTCAAAATCATTGATCTCCAGAATCTCAGTTTCACCGTACTCTAATAAGGAAGCTGCATAGGCGACAAGTAGCTTGTTGATAGAATTTCGACTGCTACTAGCTGCAAATGCGACCACTTTCATAACATCTAAATCCTTTATCCTCTGGAATTACTCTCAACACTGATATTAGACTTGTGTTTTCTGCGAGTCCCAAATACTCTCATATTCCTGCTTTTGGAAGAATAAAAGAACAATTCTTCGATGACCCTCAAAACTTCGAGGAGAAGAAGAGAAGAGAGGAGATAATCATGTGCGATAACGATACTCAAAAAGATGTAGAGGAATATCTACGCCGCCATCCAGAAATGACCCGCCGCGATTTTACCAAGTTAGCGACGGGTGCTGGCCTGGCAATGATGTTCCCACCCATGGCCAATGCTCAGTCTGTTTCGGAAAGAGACGTAGAAATCAGGACCCCAGATGGAGTTGCGGATTGCTATTTCGTCTATCCATCTAGTGGGGCTCATGCTGCTGTCTTGGTTTGGCCTGACATTCTGGCCTTAAGACCAGCATTTCGGGAGATGGGTAAACGCCTGGCTCGATCGGGTTATGCCGTATTGACCGTTAATCCATTCTATCGAGACGCGCGCTCTCCTGTAGTTGGCAGAGGTGCTAGTTTCGGTCAGCCTGAAACTCGGGAAATAGTTTTACCCATGGCACGTAATCTTAATGAGGACACTCATTTTACCGACGCCCGTGCTTTTACTGGGTGGTTAGACGATCAGCCAGAGGTCGATACTAATAAAGGTATTGGGACTACTGGCTATTGCATGGGTGGTCCTATGGTGATGCGGACCGTTGCCGCAGTTCCTGAGCGATTTGCAGCTGGAGCAACATTTCATGGTGGCGGGCTTGCTACTAACAATGCTGATAGCCCTCATTTATTAATTCCAGATACTCGTGCAGCCATGCTGCATTGTGTTGCGGAAAACGATGATGAAAATGATCCACAAGCTAAAACAACTCTGCGTGAAGCTTATGATGCTGCGGGCATTCCTGCCGAGATCGAAGTTTATGCAGATGCAATGCATGGTTGGTGTGCGATCGATTCGCAGGTATATCATCAAACTCAGGCTGAACGTGCCTGGAGCCGTTTGCTCAATTTGTTTGAAGAGAACCTGGGTTAAATCTTTTGAAAAAATCCGGCCACTCATAAGAGAGGTCGGATTTTTTTTGGGTGAAAATTATGGCGTTCGAATATTCGCTTTCTTAGTCCAGAAAATATCAAAACTACCCAGGTTGTTGTCCTGACGGGAAGAGAACCAGGAAAATGAATCTGCGCCTGGCGGTAAAGCGGGGCACATATCTTCTGCGGAAGTATTAATTTGTGGCCCCAGATTAAAAGAAGGTCCCCACTCATTCGCGCCTAGTTGCATAGCACCATAGATGTCTCTGCCGCCGTATCCACCAGGGCGAGTGGAAGTAAAGTACACCATGCCGTCTTTGTCCTGGGTGAAATGAAATTCTTCTGCTGCAGTGTTTATGCCCGGTCCTTGATTAATGGGCTCCATCCAAGAGCCGTCTTCATCTTTTTGCGTGCAATAAATATCGGAACCACCATAGCCACCGGCGCGCATTGATGCAAAACATAATGTCACGCCATCTTGCAGAACTGCAGGGCAGTGTTCATTGCCTTCATCGGTGCTGATGGGATAAGGCAGTAATTCGGGTTCACTCCAGGCACCGTTTACTTTATTAGTGACAAATAGGTCAATTGGATTACCATCTGATGCATTGCGATCGGATCGAAAATAGATCGTATTACCATCGGCAGTTATCCAGGGCTCACGGTCATCGCCGGCACGTAATGGGTGTACATCAGTAGCAGGTGCGGCATTAACAGGAATGCCCATATTAACCGGTTCATTCCAGCTACCGGTTTCTTCATTGAAGGTCGCGATATAAAGATCTTTGGGATCTCCTTCCACAACCGCCATATCTTGTCGGGCACTGCAATAAACCATGGTTCCGTCATCAGCGAACGACAATTCACCTTCTGCCCATATCGTGTTTATAGGTGCGCCAAAATTGTGTACAGCTAAGTCAATCCAGCTGCGCTCCTGAGCTTGTAAAGTAAAACTGGCAATACTCAAAGCAACGATTAGACTCAAGAAAGGCATTTCCGATTTCATTCTAGTTCCTTAGCTTCGAGAAGTAATTTCGAATGTCCACCAACGCTCTGGACGCTCTGCATTGGGATCCGGCGCAGGATTATCTAATGCCTGATGTACCTGCAGTTTTTGGACACGAGCACGCCAGGCTCGATCCATAGTTACAGGATCAGTGATTCGATTCACATGCACTGGATATGTAACGCCGTCTAATCTCATTACGCCAATTTCATTTGTGTCTACCCTAGCGGCCCAGTATTTAGTGTCACAAACAGAACAGCTTAAATACATTTGCCCTTCGGGGGTCGCCATGCAATTTAAGTTAATCGAATGGGGACGAATGCCTGCGTAAATTTGCAACTGACATAATGAAACATCATTAGCGAAGGACCAATCTGAAACCGGTGTATCATTACTTTCACCGAACAGGAATCCGCCCGGAGTTCTTTCACAGGGACAGGTGGCGGAATAAATAATGAATCCAACAATGCCAATTGCAAGCAGTGCGGCAACTGATCCGCCGACTAATATTTTTAATTTTGAGTTTCCTGCTACAGCTTGTTCTTCCGACATGGCTCTTCCTCTCTTTTTCCTTATATTTAGTTTTATTGTCTAAGTGTTAATTGAAAATCCAATACCATTTCTTCCGTGAGTGAATGACCGAAGCCGGGTTCACTCGGTACTAATACATAACCGTTTTCAACCTGACAGGACATGGCATCTAGAATGGCAGATCCCTCAGGAAAACTCTCCGCCATAGTACAACTCGGAGAGGTTAAAGCAATAGGAAAACCCCATGAACTAGCCCCTCGATGGGGAATAAGTTCAAGCCCTGCTGTTTCTACCAGCGCTGATATCCGCCTGCCCGCGGTTGTTCCTCCACACCAGGTTATGTCTGGTTGGAGAATTTCCGCTGAACCGAGGCCAACCAGTATACGAAACCCGTGTTCCGTATATTCATGTTCTCCGCAAGCAATGCGGGTCCACCCTGCGCCGCGACCACCGATGCGATCTACTAGCTCCGCATAGCCAAAAACATCATCTGGCGATAACAACTCTTCCATAAAATAGAGATTTGCATCCCTCAACCTTTCACAGAAGGGAATTGCCCATTCGACGGTTCCGTCTCTGGAAACACAATCGGTCATTATTCGAACGTCAGGCCCCAAGTCATTTCTTGCTTGTAATACCGATTCGATAAAACTGTCCATTGCTGCAGTTGAAGCACGGGGTCCGCCGTAGGTAGTGCGCTTGAAATTACGTACACCTCTGGATTGAGCTTCGAGAAAATTTCCATTGGTTTGATAAATCTCGATTCGATCGCGGTCTGCACCTCCTATTAATTCATGTACTGGCATACCCGCATGTTTGCCAGCGATATCCCAGAGCGCGTTATCAACAGCACTTAGCGCCATAGCAAATACACCACGGCGGCCATAGAAAACTCCCGAGGTGTACATTTGGTCCCAGAGTTGCTCCACATTGAGTGGGTTAGCATCCATTAATAAATGCTTTAAGTGCCCATCGATAATTTCAACAGCAGCGCTGCCGCCGGCTCCCATTCCAAATCCAGTAATTCCTTCGTTGGTTTTTATGATGGCAATAATTGCAGAAGGAAGTTGTTCGAACGGTCCTCCGAAGCGCCAACGATCTGGATCATCGTCGCCATTAAATGAGGGTGCTTCCAATAAACCATCGGAGCGCTGATTTATGTATATTGGATAAGCAGCAACTTCGCGAATACGAAGATTCGAAGATTGAGCAAAGAGTGAGACAGGAAGAACGGCACTGCTGCTTACTGCTGCTATAGCGGCGAAAGAGGATGCTTGTTTTAGAAACTTTCTTCGATTGTGCTTTTTATTTTTCATTTATTTCATCAGTTGGGAATTTCCGCTTCAAGTGCAAAGAGCTGTCGCAATATTCGACGCCACTGAATATATTGTTCTTCCATGGTGCCGCTAAGTCCATGCACTTGTTCGTTCAATTGTAGAATTGCTGGTGCTATTTCATTATTAAAGCCAACCGAAAGATCTCGATATTCCATTTCGAATATTTTACTCCAGCGATAGCGATCATAACGTTGGGTCAGAGTAAGAAACCCGCGAGAGCGCCCATAGTTACTAAAATCATAGGCTTCGTCTACAGAGTTTGTTTCTTCTTCCATTTGATCATAAGAATATTTACGCCACACAACGTAAGGTGCCTGCATTTCCTCATAAAGTGACTCGTAGTATTGATCTACAGTATCTATAAACAAATGATGACGTAGGCGCATTTCCTCTACGCGGCGCATCTGCGGGTCGTCTTCAGCCGGCAGTGTAAGTATAGACATGCGGCCGTTTTCATCTTTGCCTAGATTATGTGCAAATGACTCGGGAGATAGATCACTGGCGTAAACTAATTGTGAGACCCGCTTAATATTTATTAGATCTTCTGTGGAAAGAGTTTGTCTTACCTGTACTAAATCGTTATTAATCTGATCATAAATATCCTGAAATGGTTCTGTAAATTTGGAAGCATCGAACGGGCTGCCAGGGGTATATCGTGTGGATACGGGGTAATCATCTGTAAGACTTTCATCGGCATAGTTTTTTTGTAGCCATACGCGACCGGCGCTATCTAATGCTTCTACCCACATTGTTAATCGTTGGCCATCGGAAGAGAGCACTGTGCCCTGAATCGTTAAATCCATTGAAGGATCGCGAGTAGGCAATACTCTTGCTGCCCCCCATTGATTCGATGCCAACAAGGTATTTCTAAGTATGTATGGCAGATAGTGCGCTTCATTTTCTCGAATATCGGTAAATATCCATTCACCAAACTCCAAGGCTTCCTGTTCACTGATTTCAATTTCGAAAACTTCTACACCAATATCCAGTAATAAATAATCCTGTGGATCAGATTCTGCAGTATCGAGATCTACCTCACCAACGGTTGGAATTGGCGGAGGGGCTGGTTCCGGCTGAGGTGTTTGAGCGCACGCTGCTAATCCGATAGCAGATGCAATGAGAATCCCGTAGCGAAAAATATTAATTAGTGCCATATCTTTCTAATTAAGAGGAGTTCTTTGGCTGCAAACCCGACCGCGAGTAATTGTTTGGATACAGTTATACTCATCAGGGGGAGCCTGGTACTTGTTATAGGACTGAACCAAATTAAAAGGTACTGAACCATTGCTGGAGATACTCGTAATCATTTGCAGCATTTGCGAATCGGAAGTAACACTGAAACGATGGATTATGTAAAGACCATCTGGTAGTGCCATCTCAAAAACTAATTGATTCCTATCCCAACCACAGATCTCAGCCCCATGTTGGCTGGAGAAAGTTTCATTAGGGCCTGTTTCCATACCACAAACCAAAGGAGCTTCCCCGCGGCGTTCTATGCGGATTTCATTTCGGTCCTGGAAAATCTCCATGGTGGAGTTTCGATTAATGTATTCCGCGAGACGGGCCAGATTGACCAGATTCGCCTGGCGGCGACGCGGTCGATTTAGGTTTATATTTCCTAGACTAATTGAAGGCCCATTCCCCAAGCCCACGCCCGAAGCCTGCAGGGCAGCATTTTCCTGTCTAATCTGCATGCGGCGGGTGAGTTCGTCTTCCCAATTGTCACTGCGAGCAAAATCTTTCTCCCAGTTTCCTGAGAAGTTCATGCGAATAGGGGAGTCCAGATCCAGGATGGGGAGATCGTCGTCGGTGGTTTGGGCTATGCTGGGTAAGTTAATAGCCAGGCTTAAGGCGCAGAAAGACAGTAGTCTGCAACCCGCTGGATAGAGCCTTTTTTGCCGCATTTTATGTGTCATTGCCACACTTCTATTGCCCAAATCATACAATCACTTCTTGTACGTAGATCCTACCGAATTCTCGCACTATTTGGGCTTCAAATGCTCCAATAGGTGCCCGGTTTAGTCAATATTGTAGAATCGATGAACCGGCCTTTCTTTCATAGACATTCCAGGAGTAGGCTCTTATGCTCCCAAATTAGAGAAACTCACCAAGAAGGAGGTTGCTGCGATGGTTTATTCACGGCTTTTAAAAAAATTAAGCTTTGGTCTTACTTTAAGTCTCTTAACCATGACCAGCGCTCAAGCGCAAAGAGATTTTAGTGATATAGAGATCATTCCTCACCACGTAGCGGGGTCTTTTTATTATCTGGAAGGCGCTGGTGGAAACATCGGTTTGAGTGTCGGAGAAGATGGCGTAGTAATGATCGACGATCAATTTGCACCGCTTACGGAAAAGATTCTGGCCGCAATACGTCAGATTAACGACGGAGAGATTCGGTTCGTCATCAATACCCATGTACATCCCGACCATACTGGGGGCAATGAAAATTTAGGCAAGCTGGGAATAGTCATATTGGCACGAGACCAGGTGCGAGTGAGACTAAGTCAATCGTCTCCTAAAGATGCATTGCCGATCCTCACATACAGTGATGCGATTACGATCCATTTAAACGATGAAGAAGTATTCGCATTCCCGGTTCCACCCGCACATACAGATGGAGATACTTTTATTCATTTTCGGGATTCTGATGTGATTCATACCGGTGATGTATTTAGGACAACAGCGTTCCCGGTGATCGACACGAATAACGGTGGAACCTTGAATGGTACCCTACAGGCTTTGGCAATCTTAGTAGGAACAGCTGGCCCTGATACGAAAATTATCCCTGGACATGGTGTGGTTTCAGATCGTATGGATGTGATGGGTTTTCGAGACATGATCATCGATGTTGCAGATCGGGTTGAAGAAATGGTTTCCCAAGGGATGTCATATGAAGAAGTATTTTCTGCCAATCCTACTGAAGCGTATAACGATCGTTATGGAGATCCAGATAGATTTCTCAGAGCGGTATATACCGAACTAGGTGGAGAACTATAAAAAACTATGACTAGAAAATATATTGTTTTTTTAAGTGTACTATTATTTTCCTTGGGTCTTCACGCTGCGGAAGATGATGGCTGTGCGCCATTTGAATTGCAGGGAGGAAGAATTAGCATTCCCATTAAAGTTGTAGGAAGTGACACCTCAGCATTTATAAACACTGGTACACGGACAATTGGAATCTCGTCGAGTCTCGCGGATCGGTTAGGGCTAGAGGTCATTGAGCCAAATCGACCAGTGAATCCAAGGTTCTCTGGAATGTTCCAGCAATTTGGAGTAATCGAAAATTTACCGATAGAAGTATTTGGTCAGGAGATTGAGCTGCCAGAGGCCTATGTTTTTAATTCTGACCAGCCGGTGGCAAATTTTAGTCTTCTTCAATTCCAGAACTTAATTGTTCAAGTGGACAATCCCCAATCAAAAATATGCTTCATAAATAGAGAAGCCTTACCATTAGATGATGCGCAAAACATTGAAAAGAGAACCTCCCGCACCGGTTCAGCAGCCGTAGAGATTACCCTAAATGGTAACGAAGATGTGTGGGTGGAACTGGAATTAGGATTTGCAGGTGCTCTTGCTGTTGATTACTTTACGGCAATGTCCCTAGATTTTGTTGAAGAAGGGGTAGAGGCAGAGAACCCTAGCACGGTTTCGAATGCCGATGCTATGCAGTTTGGTCCTTATAAACTCGGAGCTATCGGTGTTCGGCATCCAACTCAGAGGCCGGAACGGTCGCGTTTTACGGCGGGGCTTCGCACTGCGAGTTCGCGTCGGGGCTTAGAAACCAATGGCCAAATTGGTTATGAAATATTGCAACACTTCATTCTTACAATGGACTTTGGTGAAGAGAGGATGCATGTCTTTGCGCCATAGCAAACTCAAAGTAGTTATTTCATCTATTTTACTTTCATCACGCCTTGTTCTTTGGTAAGCGCAGCGGAAAGCTCTGAACTGATCAATCATTTTTGGTCAGCCCCCAATATAGAAGAGCGAGCAACAGTGCTGAACAGTTAGTCGCTTACGTAGATGATGTTCAAATTCTTTACCAACTGCTCAAAGCGGGACCTTCTTATTCGGCAGATGTGCCAAGAGGCCAGCAAGAAAGAGTGAGAATTGCTAGCGATGGAACTCGTTTCCCATATGTCTTTCTTATTCCTGAAGAGTACAACCCCTTTCCCCAAAAATATTCTGTGGAATTCATGCTTCACGGGGGGTAGTAGACCTGAATGGGAACCTGGAGGGGGATGGTGGCGCGCGGATTTGATTCGTTAAAACACCAGATCGAATCGTTGTGGTTCCAGCTTCGTGGGCCCATGCATTTTGGTGGCAGAAAATCAGGCCGAGAATTTGTCAGAAATTCTGAATAGTCTAAAAGGAACTTATAACATCGATGAAAACCGAGTGAGTATGACCGGTATATCTGATGGTGGAAATGGTGCTACTTTTTGCATTTAAACAACCCACTCCTTGGGCATCATTTCTTCCTTTTATAGGCCATCCAGGGTACTTCGAAATGACAGAGTGGGGGGGTATCGCCTCTATTTTGAAAATCTGTTTTCGAAGCCTCTTTACATTGTTAATGGAGAGGATGATCGATTGTATCCATCATCTTCCGTCGAACCTTTTATCAATTACTCATAGAAGCGGGAGTAGACCATATCTGGAAAGTAATTCCTGGAGGAGGACACAATACTAACTGGCTACCGGCCGAGACTCCTCTGATAGAACAATTTAAAAGAGAAAATCCTCGAGATGCCCTCCCGAGACTGTGCAATGGGTGGCGGATAGAGCCGATAAATTTAATCGTAATTCATGGATTCAGATTGATTCACTTTCCCAGAATCCGGGATTGCTTAAGGCTACTCGCACTAGCAATGAATTTGAGGTGGTAGCAAGGGGAGTAAGTGATTTCACTCTGCTCTTAAACCCCGAAGAAGTGGACTTCTCGCAGCCTATTCAAGTAAACGTTAACGGCGAAAACGTCTTAAATGAGTTGGTTTCGGAAGATATTGAGACAATGGTGCAATGGGCTGTGCGAGACCTCGACCGAGCGATGCTTTTCACGGCGGAATTGAATCTGTCCTCAGACGAGTAGACCGAATACCCTTGAGATTATATCGATGAAACGTTTCTCGCTAAAATTTTCTGTACAAAACCAAAGCACAAACGTTAGCATTCCGCGGTTAAATTAAATAAGAATTGATCTCTCAAACATAAAGGAATTGAATAACCACAAGCATTCTAAGAATAAATATATAACTGAGTAATATTTTTATCATAATTTGCTGTAATAGAAGATGGGAAAGTTATTTGAATATAGGACAAACGAGACGGAAAATAACAATATAGGCCTTGAAAACTAAATCCACTTTTACTTCACTCAAAAATTTGTGGATTAATTCTCTACTTTTCGCAATTATTTACTCCGAATAAAAACTATAAAAATGACTAAAAGAACATTAATTGGAAAACTCGAAGTCGCATCTGTACTAGCAGATTTTGTAAACAACGAACTTCTGCCGAAGATTGGTTTAGATAAAGATAGATTCTGGACAGGTTTTGAGTCCATCATTAACGAGTTCACTTCGCGTAATACACGATTGCTTGAAGAGCGGGATGAGCTGCAAGAAAAAATCAATGGGTGGCATAAGCAACAACGAGAAAAAGGTCATGATCCTGCGGCCTACAAAGAGTTTCTGACAGAAATTGGATATCTTACAGACCAAGGCGAGGATTTTTCTGTTAGCACTGCCAATGTAGATTCTGAAATTGCTAATCAAGCAGGCCCTCAACTTGTAGTCCCGGTGAAAAATGCTCGATTTGCTTTGAATGCTGCCAATGCACGCTGGGGATCTTTATACGATGCTCTCTACGGTACAGATGCTATTCCGGAAGACCACGGGGCTGAAAGAGCAGGAGGATACAATCCCGTGCGCGGTGACAAGGTCATAGCCTTTGCCCGCGATTTTCTCGATCAATCCTGCCCTCTAGCCAATGGCTCTCACAAAGGTGCCATTGCTTATCAAATAGAAAGCCGCGTGCTTTCAGTTCAACTAGATGATGGTTCTGCGAGCGGACTAGCAAATCCTGAGCAATTTAAAGGCTTTGTAGGAGATGAAGCTACCCCATCGAACGTTTTGTTGGTAAACAATGATTTACACATCGATATACAGATCGATCGCAGTTCCGAAATCGGGTCCGGCGATGCGGCGGGGGTTAAAGACGTTGTTTTGGAGGCAGCAGTAACCACTATTCAGGATTGTGAAGATTCAGTAGCGGCAGTCGACGCGCAAGATAAGGTCGAGGTTTACCGTAACTGGCTGGGACTGATTAATGGTGATTTGGCGGATACCTTTATTAAAGGTGATAAGGAAATGACCCGCATACTGCATCCCGACCGCGAGTTTAACTCACCTGACGGAAGCAGTTTTACATTGCCAGGTCGTAGTATGTTATTGATTAGAAATGTTGGTCACCTAATGCGGAACAACGCGATCTTAGATGGAACCGGCACAGAAATTTATGAAGGCATTTTAGATGGAGTAATTACCAGTGCCATCGCAATATTGGATATCGATGGTAAAAATTTATTGCGCAATTCCCGCACTGGAAGTGTTTATATAGTAAAACCAAAAATGCATGGAACGGCTGAAGTTCAGTTCACTTGTGAACTGTTTGCAGCAATCGAAAAATTTCTCGGTATTAGAAACAATGCGCTTAAAGTTGGCATCATGGATGAAGAACGCCGAACAACTTTAAACTTAAAGACTTGTATCAAGGCAGCGAGGGAAAGAGTTGTTTTCATTAATACTGGATTCCTTGATCGTACCGGTGATGAAATTCACACCAGTATGGAAGCTGGACCAATAATTCCGAAAACCAAGATGAAAGCGGCAAAATGGATTGGGTCCTATGAAGACAGCAATGTGGACGTTGGCCTGTCATGCGGACTACAGAGTAAGGCGCAAATAGGTAAGGGCATGTGGGCCATGCCAGATCTTATGGCTGGCATGCTGGAACAAAAAATTAGCCATCCACAGGCGGGAGCCAATACAGCCTGGGTGCCATCTCCAACGGCAGCGGTTTTACATGCAATACATTACCATCAAGTAAATGTTTTCGCGCGGCAGGATGAATTGAAGTCGCGAGCTGCAGCAAACATTGATGATATTTTGCAGATTCCGTTACTGAAAGATCCAAGTTCATTAAGTACAGAAGAGATTCAATATGAACTAGATAATAATGCTCAGGGAATACTTGGTTACGTTGTACGATGGGTCGATCAGGGAATTGGCTGTTCCAAAGTTCCTGACATTAACAATGTTGGCTTAATGGAAGATCGCGCCACTTTAAGAATTTCCAGCCAGCACATGGCAAACTGGTTACACCATGGTTTGTGCTCTAAAGAACAAGTGCAGGAAACCATGGAAAGAATGGCTGGCGTTGTAGACGAACAAAACCAACATGACCCATTGTATGAACCGATGGCAATAAACTTCTCCGATTCAATAGCTTTTCAAGCGGCCTGTGAATTAGTGTTTGACGGGCTGAGTCAGCCTAGTGGTTACACCGAACCGATACTGCATGCACGGCGACTCGATAAGAAAAATCAATCCTGATCACAACCAGGGTGTTTTAACTTCGCATAGATTCGTCTTATCGCTCGAAAAATCAGTTATTCATATCAAACTGATTAGTGAATAATTCTAATTGTAAGCTTAAGTGATAAGTTGCAAGAGCAGGAATTGATTCTGCTCTTCCGATGCAATTGTTTTGATAACTTAGCAGGTGGAATATTTTAAAGAAAAAAGCCGAGACTAATTCTCGGCTTTTTTTTGGGTTTTGAAATTTTACTGTCCGCTTTCTTCCAGTTGTCTTTCCAGTGTCTGGGCCCGGGAAAAATTCCTACCATGCCATAATTACCTTCGTGACAGGCATATTCATATAGATTTTCGTCTAGACGAGATAAGGGATATTCGCCATAGAAGTCCGAAGCAAATACGCTGGGATCACTTACTCTAAATCCATAGATCAATTTGTTTTCGGTTTCTCGTCGAAATGTTTCGGTAACAGTGAGGTTATCAACTGGTAATCCACGCAATGTATGCCAGTCGTTAAAGTACTTTGTTTCAACAACTAGGGTGTCACCATCCCAGTGACCAATGGAGTCTCCCATCCATTTTTCTTGCACAGTTGCCGCGGCTTCCGCAGCAGGATCGCGCTGATCAGTAATCTTAACGATGCGAGCATCGTGAACCATTTCAGCTACGATAGTGACGTAGCCCGGCGATTGTATGAATTGTAGATTTGAGTTGTAGATAACCGGCTGCATAACTGGGCCAGCAGTCGGGCCAAATCCAACTAAGCAACGTTCTGGAAGTCCTCGACCTTCCGGTCCATCATTTCGACCAGGCAGATTAGCGCGTCGTGCACGTACCTCCTCCATAACGCCAGGCATGATTTCAGGCATTCGACCATTTGGAGGGTCGATGATAGCTGAGGTGCGCATTTCACCATTTATAGTTGGAATGAACTGCGCATCTTCCCGCCAAAACAAATCGTAGTTACCAATTGGTGGCAGTGACTCTGCTACTTCCGGTGGAGGACGATTTGGATCGAGTGGTTCGTTATCTTCATCAAATCGTTGTTGTTCAGCCATCTCAATTTCCAAAGCTTCTTCTTCGGTATAGAAACGCTTTTCACCGAGTTCTCTGGGCCGTTCAAAAGGAATAATTGATATGTGTTTCCACACGGCTTGAAAATCAGGAACACCCCATTCAGTGCGAGGCACTTCGAATTCTTGTGCAAGTGCCGGAGTGATGAGGATTCCGGAAATAAGTAGAATGAAACAATGTATTCTAACTTTTAATCTTTTTGGCATTGATCCCTCCACCTAGTTGGGCATTTTTGTTATTGAAATGAATAAATTTTCTGTATGAAAAAGTGATACCAAAGCTTATCACCACCCAAACCCAAGTCAATTCGCTGGAAGCCAACAATAACGAGGGCTTGAGGCGGATTTGCAACATTTTGTGATTTCATAAGAAATATTGAACCTGGTGGCAATTATTTGTCATGATAAGCAGCCTAAATTCAAAAAATAAAAAAGCCTACGGGCTCCATAAATAGAGGTTTTTCCCCCCTGCGAGATTTTTCCAGGCTGGTCATTCTGGGAGTGGCAGTAGTGCTGTCTGCTCAAACTTTTGCTCAAGGCAATGCCCGCGGAAATATTGGCGAAAGTCCTTACGATGTAATCCGCTACTGGGCAGATCCATTCCAAGAATTCGGATTTGGATTCGGTGGTAACTCTGGTGTGTGGGCCGAATCACCAGATCGAATCATTATAGCGCAACGTGGTGAAACTCATTTGCCATATCCCTTACCGGATGATTTCCATGGTTTCGCCGGTGAACTTGGAATTAATGTCTTACAAGATACCAATCGTCGTTACTGGCAAAACTGTCTTTATGTTGTAAATGGCGATGGTGAGCCTATTGAGATCTGGGATCATCTCGATTACCTCTGTGAAGGTTCTGATGGTCCGGGCCCACATAGAATTCGCATTAGTCCCTATGACGCCGATCAGCGCATCTGGCTGATTCATGAAACCTTTCATCAGATTTATGTAATTTCCAATGACGGTTCTGAAGTACTCGCGACTTATGGGGAGAAAGGTGTTTCTGGAAACGACGAAAGTCATTTCGGAAGACCACAGGATGTTGCTTTTCTTCCCGATGGAAGAATTCTTATTGCAGATGGCCTGGACAATCATCGGGTTATGGTAATGGACAACGACATGAACTATCTCGGTGAGTTTGGTGGACCAGGTGATGGCCCGGGACAGTTCAATACTATTCATGCTATCGGTATAGGACCGGAAGGGCGTGTATTTGTTCTCGATCGTGCTGGCGGTGAAGTCAATTTGTTCCGCACCACTGACGATCCCGCTGTTTTTGAATTCGAACTATCTATTGGCTCCCCATTAACATTACCACTGGACATCATCGTAAATGAAAATGATTTCTGGATTACTGATTTAGGACCATTGCGTTTTGTAAATTTCGATTTCGAAGGAAACTTGAAATACACCTGGTTAGTGCCGCGGGATTTACCTGATGGTTATATCGAAGTGCATACTTTTACCGTCGATTCTGACGGAAATATGATTGGTGGTGATAACCAGTACGGTCGCTCGCAAAAGTTTATACCGAAAGATGGTGCTGATGCTGAGTTACTAATTGAGCCGCCTTGGACAGCTAACTAACAGCAACGTCAAAAAACAACATAAGGAATAAAAAGGGAACAACAATGACAATAATAAGAAGAAAAATTATTGCAACAGTTCTTGGCTTACTGGTAGTTAGTATTGCATCCACAGTCCAAGCACAACGGCTGAATAAACTTATTGAGCTGATAGAGAATGACCAACCCGCTTTTGGTGTTCTGTCCTTTTGACTATTCCTTAAATAACGCCAGGTCGATGGCAACTTCCGGTTTAGACTTTGTGTTTATTGACATGGAGCATGCACCTTTCGATGTGGAAAGGTTGCGTGAGTTTTTGTTGGGTATGACTAAAAACGCAGCATTTTAGAAAAAGGTAGTTTGCAACCGGATGTTGTTCCATTTGTACGCATTCCAGCTGCTGGTGGTGCAGAAGATTAATAGCCCAAGCGAAGCAAGTCTGGATATCGGTGTGTTTGGTATCTTCTTTCCCGCAGTTCACACACGCGAGCAAGCCGAGCTGGCAGTAAAGCAACCCGTTATCCGCAATACAACGGTGCGCCTGACTACGAGCCTGCCGGCCTACGGGAAGAAATCCCTCAAACGCAGTTGGTATTGGGGCATTAACGATTACCATGCCAAAGCTGAGTGTGGCCTCTCGATCCAGAGGGAGAGTTATTGGCAATGATGTTTATCGAGTCTGCAGAAGGGCGGAAAACATCGATGAAATCATCACGGTACCTGGTCTAGGTGCTATTTTTATTGGACCTTCTGACCTAAATACTTCCATGGGTTATGCCAGTCCTGCAGCGCCTCAAGTGGAGGAAGCAATACAGCGTGTGCTTAGAGCATGTCTGGATAATGATGTGCCTTTCGCCATCACCACGGGTCCTAGCTCGGTTCAGCAACGTATCGAGGGAAAGGGTTTAGTTTCGTAACAGTAGGTGCCGATGGCGGGCTGAATTCAGGAGCGGCAAATGCGCTGCGATTGGGCAGAGAAGCTGCCGGCCGCGATTAAACTTAGGAAAGGCTTTCTAAAGCTCGTTGAATCCTTCTGAAAGCCTCTTCCAACACTTCTTTTTCCTGACCAAAGGCAATCCGGATGTGTTTGTCCATTCCAAACGAGTCGCCGGGCCGATGAAAACACTTGCTCCCTTTTTTTAGCTTCAACATTAGTTCTGTCGAATTAATTTCTAAGTTGTATTTAATAAAACTCACAGCAGATGCTTGTGGTGGCGTGTAAGTAAACAGTTCTTTCTGAGAATCCAACCATCCCTGTAACACCGGAAAGCCATTACGAATGTAATTGCGTGCACGGTTTATGAGTCGAGGTCTTACTTCAGGCGATAGCGCATAAGCTGCCAGATGATTGCTCAGCATAGTCGCTGCAATGGTGGTGTATTCATGACGGCGCCAGATACTGTCGACAGTTCTGGTGGCGCTACGACCCAACCAATGCGTAATCCAGGTAATCCGTAGGGCCTTACTCATGCTGCCAATAGCAATTACTTTGTCATATTTGCCAAAGAAAGATTCGGTTTCTTCTTCCTGTTCTCGTTCAGCTCCACGATAAACTTCATCTGCGAGTATCCAGGCGCCGACTTTGTCGGCCGCATTCACGATTGCATCCATTTCATCTGAAGTAAGAATTTTTCCAGTAGGATTATTAGGATTCACCAGTGCAATGATTCTGGTATTGCCATTTCCCGATTCTTTTAAATTCGTCGATATTTAGGGACCAGGCTTTATCTGGATTGAGTGAAAACGACTTTACTTCGTGCCCATGATTTTCAGCGATTCCCCAGACTTGTTTATAAGTTGGATTTAAAGAAGCAATTTGGGTGCCTGGCTCAAGCATAGTTTGCATAACAATTTGGTTTGCTTCTGCGGCACCAATTGTCACCAATACATTTTCAATTGAAGCATTATTGTAAAGCGATGCAATCAGCCCCCTTTAGTTGAGGGATTCCGTTGACATGAGGGTAGTTAATTTCGGTCTCTAAAAGATTCTCAAGCAGCGATTCGTTATCTCCAATCAATTCCCGTAAGGAAACCGGATGAACCCACTCTCTGTTAAATTGAAATCAACTTCTTGTTCCCAAACAGATTGGCTGTATTCCAGGTCAAAAGGCTTAAACTTCATGGCTTCTCTATAACAACAAGATTAAAAGCGAAGGTATTCTGCCAGAATCGAGTAAAGATTGCCCCTATTTGGAACCTTTATCCGTGCTTGTTAGACTAGTGCTTCATGATTGAACTCAGAAACATTTATAAGTCCTTCGACAATGGTTTTACTCATGCCGTTGCGAACACCTCATTTACAGTAGAAGAAGGTGAGCTATTGGGCCTTATTGGAGAATCAGGCAGCGGTAAAACCACCACTCTCAAAATGATAAATCGTCTGGAAGAACCATCATCTGGTGAAATTCGGGTGAATGGCCAAAATGTTCTGGATTAAAAACCCAGAAGAACTAAGACGCAACATCGGCTATGTATTTCAGGGCATTGGATTGTTCCCTCATTACACCGTCGCTAAGAATGTAACCGCAGTTCTCGATCTATTAGGCTGGAAGAATCGCAGATGAATGATCGCTGCGCGGAAACTCTTAACATGGTCGGTCTACCAGTCGAAGAATACGGTGATCGATTTCCTTCGCAATTATCTGGCGGACAACAACAAAGGGTAGGAGTTGCCAGAGCGCTTGCTGCCAAACCAGACCTCGTGCTAATGGATGAACCTTTCGGCGCCCTCGACCCAATTACGCGAGCAGAACTCCAGGAAGAATTTAAACATATTCAGAGTGAACTCAATCTTACGGTTATCATGGTTACTCATGACATGACGGAAGCGCTGTTAATGGCTCATCGAATTGCGGTAATGAAAGATGGAGAAGTTTTACAAATCGGATCGCCACAGGAATTAATCAATCAACCTCGACACGAATATGTAAAAGAAATTGTCGAAATGCCTAAACGCCACGCTGATAGATTGGAAAAACTAATTCATTCGTCATGAATGAAAACTTACGTGAACAGTTAATTCTTTTGCCCGAGTACTTTCAAGGGCATTTAACTTTGACGCTGATTGCATTGTCGCTCGGAGTTGTAATTAGTATTCCACTGGGAGTATGGGCCTGCACAGTCAGCAACTGTAAAAAGACCTCTTTTGACAGTTGTTAGTGTTATCCAAACTTTTCCTAGTGTGGCCATCCTTGCTTTGGTTGTTGCTTTGCTCGGTGGTCAGATTGGATTAGTACCCGCAATCATCGCCCTCGTTCTTTATTCCATGTTACGATTGTTCGTAACACGGTTACTGGATTAGAAACAGTTGCAGACGAAGTAATAGAAGCCGCAAGTGGGATTGGTATGAGTTCAACTCAAATTCTCACCAAAGTCCGTCTGCCACTTGCACTACCTGTAATAATTTCTGGTATCCGCACGGCAGCAGTTTGGACTGTTGGACTCGCAACACTTCGACATTAGTCGGAGCTACTAGTTTTGGGGAATTTTATCTTCACGGGATTACAAACTGGCAATCTAATGTCTGTAACTGTGGGGTCAATAGCGGCCTGCGATCATGGCAGTTCTACTTGATTCCATTATTGGTGGAATTCAATGGTTAACTGAAAATCGCAATCGACAAGTACCGGCTAAAAAATACAAGCAGGTAAAGTTTGCAGTCATCGCAATGCTTGGGGGTTGGTACGGCATTTTCTGCATACAGTTTGCTGCCACAGACTGAAGTGGATTTCACTATTGGCGGTAAAGGATTTACTGAACAATACATTATCGCGGGCTTGCTAAGTGCGGAGCTGGAAGCCGTCGGCTTTTAGTGTTGATCAACGTCTGGGAATGGGAACAGAAGTTGTTTATACCGCGACCTCTAATGACACTGTTGATGTTTATCTTGAATACACAGGCACTGTTTGGGCGAACATTATGAACAATGACAATAATCCTGGTCATAAAGCGGTTCTTGCCGGTGTCACCGATTTTGTCGAAGATGAGGAAGGCATGATAAACATTGGTGTGCTGGGTTTTCAGAACAGATATGTATTGGCAATGCGAAAAGACCGTGCCGCTGAACTTGGAGTAACTTCTATTGAAGATCTTATCGCGATAGCAGAAGATTTAGTTGCGGCAGGGGATCTCGAATTTTTCGGTCGGCCGGAATGGATAACTTTAAGAGACACATACAACATCGAATTTGCAGAAAAACTCACGTTCGATCCAACCTTAATGTATACCGCCATTAATGAACGACAGGTAGATTTAATAGCTGGTTATACCAGTGATGGTCGTATTTCTGCCTATGATCTCCTACTGCTAGAAGATCCTCGTAACGCATTACTTCCTTATGATTCTTTTTTGCTTGCTTCCTCGGCTGCCGTCGAAAACCAACTATTCACTGAGACTCTGGAAGCTTTGGTAAATGAAATATCTGACGACGAAATGCGACAGGCGAATAGAATCGTCGATGTGGATGGCGGATCAGTTTCCGACGCAGTAGCTTATTTACAATCGGTTATTAACTAAGTATTCCAGTATCGATAGGCGAGATGCTTTTAGAATAGATTTACGGGGTGAAAAAGAAAGCCGGCATTAACGCCGGCTTTCAATCAATCAATCAATTTTAAAAAAAATTTTCTATTGGTAAATTGCCGATCTGGCTGCGCCGTGAACCTGTACCGAATAGAGAATGTCACTGTTTTGAATCATGCCAATAAACACAATGTCTTCTACTGGATCAATCCAAAACCAGGAGCCGGCAATTCCCCACCACCAGTGAGTGCCTTTTGGTGCGCCTTGAAATACATCGGGATTATCAACAATCGCGAAATCAACACCAAATACATTTCCCGGATAGAGCTGGCCAATTCCATCAATGCTGTCTGGAAGATGATTAGTGCGCATTATCTCCACTGCTTCTTCAGAAAGAATGCGAACACCGTTTAATTCACCTTTATTAAGATGCATCTGAGCAAACTTCATGTAATCAGAAGAAGTTGATGTTAGTCCACCGCCGCCGGAAAGGAATTTGGGAGGATTAAGAAATGCGCCTGTGTCAGTTCTGTTTAGAGATCCGTCCTGAGTTGGAAAATATTGCCGCGCAAATCGATCAGCTTTGTCTGCTTTTACATAAAATGCTGTGTCTTCCATTCCTAGTGGTTCGAAAATTCTCTCCTGCAGAAACTCATCGAACTTTTGACCTGAAAGTTTCTCAACCATATAACCCTGAACATCAACAGAAATGGAATAAATCCATTGTGTTCCGGGCTCATAAGCCAATGGAATATCTTTTAGCGCAGGAATCGAATCTTCAAGGGTAGTGCCATATAGATCCATAATTCCTGCTTCAGAGTAGGCATTAGCAATTGGGCCTTGAGAAAGTGGAGGGGTATAGAGTAAGCCACCTGTATGACTCATTAACTGGCGCACAGTCATTGGGCTATTGGCTGCTTTTGTTTCCCAGCTTCCGTCATCGTTCTGAGAAACAAGAATTTCCATATCAGCAAGTTCCGGCAAATGCTTTTCAACGGGATCATCAAGTTCAAACTTACCTTCATCATAGAGCAACATTAAGGCAGTTCCGGTTACCGGTTTGGTCATAGAAAAGATACGAAAAATCGTTTCGGTACTCATTGGTACCTGATCTTCTACATTCTGGTAACCCAAAGCTTCGTGCATGAGCACTTCGCCATCTTGTGCGACCATTACCACAGCACCGGATAACTTGTTCTCGTCGATTCGGCTCTGTAAATCCGCTTTAACTGCGTCCAATCGCGACTGGTCAACATCGGCATTTGTGACCATGCCGAACACGGCTAGCATGGTGAGCAATAGAGCCTGATTGAATCGGTGAACTAATTGTATTTTGAACATTACTCACTCCCCCGAAAGGTACTTCTTCATTAAAGAGGCGATATTAGAGCATCAAACTGCCGAAAAAAGAAAGCCCACTGAGCCATGGCTTGCGGGCTTTTCGACTAATTGATTGCTTATTGGGGAAGCGGAAATTCGTCGAGAATATTGCGAATAGCTTCTTCGGTAATGGTTGAGTTAACGATGTTCATGCCACGATGGATACCTGCAGCAATCTTCAACGGCGTGTGGCCATATTCGTTTTCCTGCATCCAGATGGAAATCTCAGCGCCATTGTCATAGAGATACTGAACGACTTGTGGAAGGTGTTTATAAGCCGCGCCGTGCATTGCTGTATTGCCAAGATTATCGACGGCGTTGACATCACCGCCGAGACTCAATGCATACTCAACCGCTTCCAATGCTTCTTCCTCGGTTCCTGGATCTTCACCAGGAGCACCGGTACCTAGGCCTGCAGCAACCATTAGCGGAGTGCTGTTGTCATCATTTGGTATATGGGGGTCTGCACCTAGTTCCACTAACAACCGCATGAGATCTGCATCCGCTGTTCTTGCAGCTAGAAGGAAGGCAGTGCCACCACGCATATTTAAATCGCTAACTCCGACTGGAGGACGCTGGGTGACGCGAGCATCTAAATCTGCGCCCGCGGCCGCCAGTTTGTAAGTAAAATCCAGGCTACCCAGTGATCCTGAGCCTTGCGGTGCTGGATTATTGCTTCCTGCCTGACCTGCCTTTCTAATCCAGGTTACCTGGTGAATAGGCCCCCATCCGAGCGGCGCCGCATTGGGATCCGCGCCGTGATCTAAAAGCAGTGCAGCGGTTTCGAAATGGGCGCTGCCGATCGCCATCAACAGCGGCGTCATACCTCTTTGGCGCCATCGGCTAAACCTTTTCAGTAACTACGGCTCTGCCTGCCGGCAGAGCTTCATTGATATCAGCTCCTAGGTCTATTAAAGATTTAACGATTTCAGTCTTGCCTTCTTTTGCTGCAAAAAGAAGTGGAGTAAATCCGCGAGTGGATCGAGCCGAGATGTCAGCGCCTTTTTCAATCAGTAACTCGACAACTTCCAAATTACCTTCGCCAGCTGCCCACATTAACGCGGATTGACCACGCCAGCTTTCACGCTCATTTACGTTAGCACCGGCGTCGATAAGCATTTCAACAGATTCAGCTACTCCAGTTCGTGCAGCTGTCATCAAAGCAGTTTCATTTTCTGCCATCGCGGTGTTAGGAAATGCGCCGGCATCCAGCAACATGCTTACCAGTTCAGAATTGCCATTTTTGGGCAGCTAATGAAAGTGCTGCAACTTCATATCGATTCTTAGCATTAACGTCTATGCCTGCCTCGATAAGCAAACGTGAGATCTCAGCGTTGTCTCGATGTATCGACCAATGCAATGCTTTTGATCCGTCAGCTTCTATCTCATTTACATCGATCCCCGAATCAAGAAGTACTCGAGCTGTCGCGATGTCCTGATCCTTAACGGCTTGAATTAAGCGCAAATCACCCTGAGCATTAACCCAGGATGAAGCGATTAGAATTGAGAGAAGAGCAGTTAGCTTTTTCAACATCTATTTCACTCTAGGCAGGGTGAAAGAGCTCGTCCACACGACCAGTGTTGTCGGCAAAGCTTTCCAAATGAATGCCAACGCTATCCAATAAAGTGAGATGTAAGTTCGCAAGTGGCATTTGCTCTTCGCCGAATTGAATATGTCTTCCACCGTTAATGCCGCTGTTAGCTCCACTTGCAACAACAATTGGTAGGTTCCTGTGATTATGAATATCAGGATTACCCATACCACTTCCCAAGAGATAAGTAGAATTATCTAATAGCGTGCCATTGCCTTCATCTACCGATTGCATCTTTTCAAGCATATAAGCAAAGAGGGATACATGGTACTTATTAATTTTCGCAAGTTTTTCCAGTTTAGTAGGATCATTGCCATGATGCGAAACTGGATGATGAGGTTCATCGACACCGATTTGCGGATAGGTGCGTGTCGAGGCTTCTCTTGCCAGTTGGAAAGTCACTACGCGTGTAAGATCTGCTTGCATTGCCAATGTCTGCAAATCGATCATAAGCTTCACATGCTCTTCCCAGTCTTCAGGCACCGAAGTAGGACGCGTAAGTTCGGGTAGCTGAGCTTTGTCGCTTTGTGCTTGCGACATCTGGATACGGCGCTCAACTTCTCTCACCGTATCAAGATACTCATCCACCTTAAGTCGATCCGAACTACCCAATTGTTTTTGATACTTGGACATATCGTCCATGACAGCATCTAGCAGGCTGGCATTAGTCGTTAATTCCGCCTGTCTTTGCTCTGGTGTTCCTCCATCGCCAAACAATCGCTCGAACAAAACTCGAGGATCCGATTCCGTTGGAAGAGGAGTAGTGGGCGAAGACCAAGCCAGGCTGTTTTGATAAACACAAGCATAGCCGTTATCGCAGTTACCAACCTGACTAAGTATGTCGGCGCCCAGTTCCAGCGAAGGAAAGGGCGTTTCATTGCCGATAAGTTTCGCTGCTATTTGGTCCACCGTGGTTGCCAGATAATAGTCGCTGCCCTCAGTTCGCTTTGCCTTTACACAGCTAAGAAACGCACAGTTAGAAGACGCATGGTTTCCGGTCGTGTGGGCTGCTTCAATTTCCATGTTGGACAAAACCGAAATGTCCTTAAGAAATGGAGTTAATGGTTCCAACGAAGATGAGAAGCTAGTCAGCTTACCGGTAGTTTTTGGAACCCAAGGTTCTGGGTCAGATCCCATGGGAATATAGAAGTAACCAATGCGACGGATGGGTTCAGCGGCACTACCAGATTGAGCCAGGGCAGGAACCATTGCATCTAATATTGGCAATGCAATTGCTGCACCTGCTCCGCGAAGAAATGTTCTTCTCGGCAGTGCTTTCTTGGAAATAATCATAGGGTGCTCCTCATTTGAAAGGGAGTGCTATTAACTAGTGATACAACTATTGAACTAAAACTGTAATCTTCTTGGCTGCTTCTTTAACTATCTTCCGAATAGCCGGTGCGTCGTAATAATCCAGGCCCCGGCCGAGGGCTAGGTCATGAGTTTTTCACTCATGGTGCCAACAAATGCCTCGGGATTTTGCACCAAAGATCACGCAATCCTTTTACACCATAAAGAGGATCACTCCCGGGTAAATTGCCGCTCGCATCGATTTCTGGTTCATCACTATTGACCGTGCGGATTCGACCAATTGCATCAAATTCTTCCATCACTAAACCGATTGGATCCATTACTTGGTGACAAGCAGCACAAGCAGGGTTGGCGCGTGCTGTGCCATACGATCACGCATGGTTTCAACTTTTACCTCAGAATTATTTTCCGGCAGCGCCGGAACATCTCAGGTGGTGGGGGTGGTGGTATACCGAGTACGTTTTCTAAGACCCATTTGCCGCGTTGAACCGGTGATGTGCGGGTGGCATAGGAAGTCACTGTTAGCACGCTGCCGTGACCGAGCAAGCCAAAGCGAAGACTGTCGGGATCTAAAATGACTTCGCGAAATTGGTCACCATAGACATTAGGAATATCATAGTGACGCGCAAGTCTTTCATTAAGGAAGGTGTAATCCGCACTCAATAGTTCCATGACATTGCGATCTTCCTGGATGATGTGTTGAAACAACATCTCTGTCTCTAGTCGCATTGCCTGGCGCAAGTTGTCATCGAAATCTGGAAATAAACGTAGGTTCGGGTCAGCAGCATCGAGATTACGTAAGTAAACCATTGATCGGCAAAATTTGATGCTAGGGTCTCTGCCCGCGGATCCGCCAGCATACGCTTTACTTGTTCTTCCAGTACTGCCGGGTCGCTGAGACGTTCTTGTTCTGCTAATTGCAGCAACTCTTTGTCAGGGATGCTACTCCAAAGAAAAAATGAAAGTCTGGAGGCAGCTCAATATCACTTAAAGCGTAAATTTCACCGCTACCAAAATCAGCAGGATCCTGCTCGATGCGGAATAGGAATTCTGGGCTCACCAGAATCGCCCTCAATGCCATTTCGATTCCTTTCTCGAACCCCTTTTTCTTCATTAACTTGTTCAAAAAATGCTAACGGCGTTGCAATTTTTCTTGAGTAATGGGGCGACGAAAGGCTTTAGCTGCCAGGTTGCTAACTATGGTGTTTGCACATTCCAATTCACTAGTTGGCCCTCAGGTTGGCAGACAAAAATTTTCTGTCGACTCGCCGTATCTGAAATACCGGTTGATTCATAAGGACCCGCAATGGATACAGACAAAACCCCTGGCTGTTGTCGAGGATGGCGGTCGCGATTGAAATGAGCTTCGTAGGGTTGGCGAGTGCTTTCGATTAAGGCTGAATTTTTACGGATGAAAGTAACACTTACATCTTGGGCGCCAGGGGTAACCATGGTCGCTGTCTGCAATCCTTCTCCTGCCCCTTTGGGTCGTTATAATAGAAGGTCGCATAACGCTCGGAGCGTTTTGGGACAATTTCAAACAGATCGATGCCCCGCCCATCGATGGTGATTTCCATTTCGTGGGTTCGGTCAATCCTTCCAGGTTT
This sequence comes from Gammaproteobacteria bacterium, assembly GCA_019654215.1. Taxonomy (GTDB): domain Bacteria; phylum Pseudomonadota; class Gammaproteobacteria; order Pseudomonadales; family Pseudohongiellaceae; genus UBA9145. The sequence goes on from BPDI01000003.1 coordinate 30,674, forward strand.
TCATTTCGGTCACGGGCGAGCTTTACATCAATTATATATTGACCGTCCTGAGGGAAGTTTAGCTAAACAAGGTGCCACCGCGAGTCCCAAAAGGAAGGCCTTCGAAGCGATCTTCCTGAGTAAGGGTGGCTGGAAGTAATTCCACATGGCTTACTGGATTGGTTAAAGGAGTTCCCACCGCAGACGAGAAATTTTTTGCGCTGCTGCCAGATAACGCTCCATTAAAGTCGGAGAAAGATTGGTTAGGTTTACGTTATCAAACCCATAGCTGGCATCATCCTTTGGCAATAACTCTGAAACATCCATATCAATTTCGAGTAGTTTTCGAACAGCGTTTTGATACTGAAGACGGTTTAAGCGGCTGAAGTAGCGGTGCGCCCTGGATTAGGATCAGAGACTGCCAGTGCTCAAGTCTAGCAGCTAGGTCAGCCTCAAATTTGGTAAAGGTAGCCCGGTCTGGTCGTGGCATACCTGTGGGAGGCATGGCATTGGCTCGCAGCTTTCTTAATACTCTTTCCCATACCTCTGGATGAGCCGCAACGTCGTTAGCGTCATAGGCATCCAGTTCCAGACCACCAGTCTTTAATGTGCCGTTATGACAAACCAAAGCAATACTGATTAACGATGGTTTCATTATCCATGGCCGTCGGAGGGAGCGATCGGGTCGGATTCGGGTATTGGCGTGGAATCTGGAAAAAAAATCACGGGGCCTATGACCAACATTGCTATGGCGGCTGTGGAGGTGATCAGGCCTGTCTTATTCATTTGTTCTCCAGGCTGGCTCTGGGGCTCTAGTATTATACTCGAATAGGCGTCTTACCACTGCACTGCCCATGCAATCTACCAAAATAAACCGCACCCTGGAGACTGTCAAGCGTATCGCGGGAAAAGATGCATCCAGCGGAAAATATGAGATGTAGCCTATTCTGCTATTGAATAATCGATCTGGTCAAAGATGAATTTGCCACCGTTTTCCGAGACAGGGTTTCGCGCGCTGGAGTACTCTGTGTTCAAGTTATATTTAGTGCTTTCCCCACGTATATACAACTTTTCAGTCCAATACAGTGCTGATTCCACAGATTTATCCTCAGCGAGAGTAACTGCTAATCGATCCGAGCAATTACTTGTTTGTGAATTCCTGAATGCAAAATCAGTTATCACTAGCTGAGATTCAATAAGGTTGAAACTCAATGTAATCGGTAGTGCTTCGCTTTCCGGTTCGGTAGTCAAATTTACACAGTCAGATATTAGTTCCGAAGTCGTTAGGTAGAAGTTTGTGCCTACGGATGAATTCTCTAGGGGTGCTTCCTGTACTGTGAGTGCTGCTCGAATCACATCGGCCCAAATGTCATAGCCAGCAGCGTTTAAGTGCAAAAAATCTGTTAAATAAAGATCTGATCTAAAACCACCGCTTTCGTCGAGCAAGTAAGTGTCTACGTCAATATGGAATATGTTTTCGTCAGATTCGGCACGTAATGCAAATCCTGCGTTAACTTCTTGAGCCCGAGCCCAAAGATTTGCCCGGGCAATACTGGGTTTTACCGAAAGAATGTATAAGCGTGTATCCGGTAGCTCTAATTTGATCATATCAACCAATATATCCAGTTGATTCAAAATAGTTTCCGGCGAAAGCCCCCAAGCGAGATCATTGTCTCCTTCATACAATACAATGGCACGAGGATTGTACTTAGCGACAATTCGATCGAAATAATAAATCACATCGTTCATAACGCTACCGCCGAAACCACGAGGAACGACTGTAAATGGCGAAAGATCTGCAGGTGCCTGTTCGTTCCACAATCCAATACTGGAACTTCCTACTAGCAAAACTGCATTATTGGGTGGTGGACTAAGAAAATCTTGATCTTCGAATGCAAGAATTGAAGATTCGTAACGAGTAGGATCTGGTTGAGTTTGAGCAATTCCCTGCGTTGGACCTATCACAAGGAACACACAAACGAATAAGAAAAGAGAAAAATCCCTGTTCATCTTTGTTAAAGATTAAAAAACTTAGGCTACACCTGCTCCTCTTGCACCGACGAAAACCGAATAAAGTGACTGGCTTGCAGTCATAAACAATCGATTACGTTTAGCGCCCCCGAAGCAGACATTTGCGCAAACTTCCGGTAAGCGTATGACACCGATGGTTTCGCCGTCAGGCGCAACAATTTGCACGCCTGGTCTAGCTCCTGCCCAAACATTGCCATCCTCATCGCAACGAATGCCGTCGGCAGAAGTTCGATTGCCGGTTGTTGGGTCAATCAGTTCAGCGAAGACGCGGCCGTTGCGCAAGCGATCTCCATCAACTTCCCAGACTTTTATGTCCCTACCGGCGCCAGTATTCGCGACATAAAGGTGAGAGTAATCAGGCGCGAAACACAGACCATTAGGAGCATCAATATCATCGGTAACCCGATTAATCCGACCATTGCTTGGTTCCACTCGATAAACTGAGAGTGGTTGTTCCTGTTCAGCTCGGTTACCTTCGTAATTGCCGCGAATACCATAAGGAGGATCGGTAAACCAAATGCTACCATCAGGATGCACCGTTGCATCGTTCGGTGAATTGAGCGGTCGGCCTTCATAACTGTCAGCAATTACCGTAACTGTTCCGTCATATTCATACCGTGCCACGCGACGATTACCATGTTCACAGGAAATTTGTCGACCTTGAAAATCAAAAGTATTACCGTTGCTATTGCCGGAAGGATTTCTAAATTCAGTCACGCGATCGTCATCTTCGATCCAGCGTAATTGTCGATTATTAGGAATATCACTCCAAACCACATAACGACCGACACCATTCCAGGCTGGCCCTTCTGCCCACATTGTGCCTATGTGGTGACGCTGAATTGGTGTATTAAAAAGTATGTAGCGTTGGAAGCGACTATCAAGCGCGACTATATCTGGATCGGGGTAACGTAAAGGAGTATTACCACTCCAGTCTCTAGGTTGAGCTGGCGCCAAGTCTTGAGCTTGAGAAATTTTTGGGAAAAAAGCCGCAGCGGCTGCGGTGGCAGCAAGAAAAGAACGACGTTTCATATCAACCTCGATAATGTCATATAGGGTATCTACCTACATCTTTGTTGTTGGTTTTTATTGATCGATGCTAAAGCATGGTAATTGTCTTGTCGAGGTGTCTCTCCGTTGCGGCGCAGCTGGTTATGATCGTTATCGATTAGATAAAATAATTCTATGACTCGTTACTTAGAAATTCGCTATTCGCATAATTCAACTATTATCAACTGGATAACGCTTAAAATACTCTTATTAGTTCTTTATAGTGGATTTGGAACGTTTGCACTAAAACGAGGAAAGACAAAGCAAATCCATGTTATTAATTTCGCACTAGTTCTACTCTGTATCGGAGTAATATTTGTGCTAGCGTTAAGCAAGTTGGTGCTTTAAGCACCAGCATCGGCTGCATTTAAAAAAGACCCATCTACACAGAGGCGTCTCCCGTCGGGAGCATCGCAGGCACCACAAATTCCAACACCACACTTAGTAAGGTAATCGATCGCGTTATAAATTCTTTCTGGAGAAGAATATTTCCGCTCAATTTCTTCTGCCGCATGAACCATTGGAGCTGGGCCGCAGTTGTAGAAAACCAGTGAACCCAATTCGTCCTCTGGCAATTCGCTTAAGTATTCTTCAAGAAGTTCAGTAATTACACCATGGTGTCCTCTGCTGCCGTCATCAGTGGCGATATGCAGATTACTGACTTTTGCCGACTCTTTTTCAAAATAAAGCCGTTCGGCACTGCGTGCTCCAAAGAAGATTTCAGTATTGCCAAAATCTCGAGCCACCTGATACACCGCTGCAAGTCCAGTACCACCCGCCACAGCAATAATTTTCGCGTTTTCTGGTGGAGTAATTGGATTGCCGTAAGGTCCTCTTACATAAGCTTCAGTTCCTGGTCCGACTGTCATTAAGTCTTCAGTAAAAACGCCGAGATTTATGACGGCCAGTTTAAAAGGATCATCCACTAAAGCAGAGAACGGCTTTTCTCCTAAACCAGGAATCCATATAAACACAAACTGACCGGCTTGGATTCGATCTTTCGGTCGAATGTAAGAATACATATGTCATCTGTTATGCGTTCATTGTCAACTAGGGTTCCCGGGTTTGGAAATCCATATCAATATCGTAGCGAACTAGTTCTTCCGCGTTCTCTGTTCCTTCCTCCAAGTCGTGTGTCAAAACCTGAAAGTAATTTGCGATCTCATTAGTATTCATGCCTATGACTGCAGAACCAACCCAATTATGGAAGCGCCGGCTTGTTGAAATTGACGAACGTTTTCTGCGCTGCTAATACCACCGCAAGCAATTATTGGACAATCTACTGATGCGTGAATTTGTTCGACGCATCTTAATGCGGTAGGAAGAATTATTTTGCCTGAAACGCCACCCTGCTCATTACTCAGAATTGGATGCTTGTGTGCTTCATAGCACTCGGGCCCATGGTGTTAATAGCGCAGATTGCATCGGCTCCACCAGCTGCGGCAGCTAGGGTAATTAGATCTATATTGGGCACATTGGGAGTGAGCTTTGGGACTACTGGAATATCGACAGCCGCTTTTACTGCCCTGGTGATTTCTTCTACTAATTCTGGATCCTGGCCCATAGCCATGCCATAACCTTTGGCTGGGGGCAGGAAAGATTTAGCTCCAGACCATCTCCATAAGGAGCAAGTTTTTTAGCCCCCTTCAACATATTCTTCGACACTACCGCCAAAAATTGAGATAAGTAAAAACCTGTCTTCGGGAATTTCCAATTCACTAAGCAGTTCTTTGGAACGATCGGCACCGGGATTTGTCAATCCAACGGCATTTGTAAAACTGCCTGGTTCAAATTGAGTAAGAATAGGCTCGCGATATCCAAGTCGCGGTTCTGGGCCTATGCTCTTAGTGGTAAGTACACCAACTTCCGGAATCTGATTGAAGAAGCGCTGAATGATGTTTGCTGAACAAGTAACGATGCCGGAAGGGATAGTGAAGGGACCAGAAAGTGTTTTACCTAAAAAATCTATTTTCAATGGGGAAAAAAAACTCAGCGTCGTATTAACATCAACTGCGTATTTTATAGCTTGTTGGCTGCGAACGCACTAGCTCACAGCAAGATAAAATCTTTGAATCCGGAAAAAGTGGTTAGATAAGTGTGAAAATACAGGGGAGCTAAAGCAGCTCCCTTGATCAAGAATAAAATTACAGCATTTCTTTTAGTGCGGGCTTAGTTACTTTGCCCATTGCGTTCCGCGGCAGGGATTCAACGATTATCATGCTTTTAGGAATCTTATAGGATGACATTCTGCCATCACACCAATCCTTTAATGCATCGTATTCTAGCGTTGATCCATCTTTTAAAACCGACAAATGCAGTTACCGCTTCGCCCCAGGTATCGTCTTCGACGCCAATAACTGCTGCTTCAGTTATTTCGTCATGGGTAAGCAATACACCTTCGATTTCTAATGCGGAGAGCTTATAGCCTCCTGACTTAATGATGTCGACTGAAGAACGCCCCATAATGCGGTAATAACCATCTTCAACCACTGCTACGTCACCGGTGCAAAACCATCCATCTTTAAATGATTCTGTGGTTGCTGCTTCGTTATCCCAATACTCTAGAAAGACATTGTCGCCCTTAATGCGAATCTCACCAGCGATAGCTTCTTCGGTGATAGGAGTGTCATCCTCATCGAATAGCTGGCATTCAACTCCTGGCAAGGGTTGTCCAACGGCACCGGCTCGCTTTTCACCGTCATAAGGGTTTGAAATTCCCATACCAATTTCTGTCATGCCATATCGCTCTAGTAAGCCCTTTGGCCGGTTAAGTCCTTCCACTGATTAAACAGTTTCACTGGACAGGCGGCGGAACCAGAAATGTTCAGTCGCATGTCTTTAAACCCATCGCAGATTGTTTGTATTTCTGCGGGATCGATAGTGTCGAAATATTGGATGAGCTTCACGTAGATAGTCGGAACTGCCATAAATACGTTATAGGTGCCAGCGACAATTTGTTCACAGATTTTTGGAATATCGAACTTCGCAAACAAATGCACAGTCGCTCCGGCCCAAAGACCACAACTAAGAATATTGATAATGCCGTGGATGTGATGAAGAGGTAAAAACAAAGGAATGACATCCTCTTCTGTCCAGGCCCAGGCATCGATCAAGGTTGTAATTTGTGCGCGAATTGTTTTATGAGTGCTAACTACACCTTTAGGTTTATTGGTTGTTCCGGAGGTGAACAAAATCATTGCTCTTCGCTCAGCAGCAATCTCGGGCAACCTTCCTGCTTCTTCCGCGAGCACATCTTCAACTGATAGCAACTGAATGTTAAGAGAATCACAAAGCTCTCTCAGTAGATCTTGATACTCGGCATTGGCAATCATGCGGGTTACGCTGGCACAGGTTAGATAGTGATCTAGTTCAGAAACTGCAGAGGCTACATTTAACGGGAAATGTAATTCCTCCTGCACGCCAAACACCGTGCATGGTCGTTACATAGTCGAGACTTGCCGGCATGAAAAATGCGATGCGTTCTTCTTGTAAATCTTCTTGGTCGCCTAACAATCCAGTGGCGAATCGGTTGATTCGGCTATTAACTTCGCTGTAGTTGTAGCTATTGTGGCCTTCAACCAAGGCAACTCGATCACTGCCGTTCTGTAAATAGGGGAAAGGTATCTCTGACATGTTTAATTCCGTCTTTCTTTCTTCTGTAAATATTTAATATTAATTAGTAAATGGCGCTGACAATAAAGAATAGGATGGAAGGACCCAACAGGCATCCTACGCCAGTGTAAAAAGTTGCAGTCATGGCTCCGTATGGAACGAGCTTAGGGTCCGTAGCCGCCAGGCCAGCAGCAACACCGCTCGTGGTCCCCATTAAGCCTCCAAATACCATAGCGATTGTGGATTATTTAATCCGATGTATTTTGCGACTAGAGGCGTACCAATCATAACCAGAATAGATTTAACCAATCCGGGAGCAACACTTAATGTTATAACCGCGTCGGTTGCACCAATCGCTTCACCGGTAACCGGACCGACTATATAAGTAACCGCACCAGCTCCTATCGTGGTGATTGCAGCAGCATCGGTATAGCCAAAAAGTATTGCGATTATTGCGCCAACAAAAAAGAAACTATTACGCCGGCAAATATTGAAATCACACCTGCAATACCGGCCTTTTTTAGCTCACTAAGATGAACTCCGAATGCAGTAGCAACAATTGCGAAGTCTCGCATCATCCGCCACCCATCAATCCGATACCGCCGAGTATAGCGATATCGGCAACACCGGTATTACCACCAGTAGCAACTCCGCCGAAGTAGGCAGCGACTAGGCCGAGTGCAATGGCAATAGCTGATCCATGTATACGACCGTTAGTGAGTTTGTCTGCGAGAAGGTACGAAAACCAGATCGTTACCCCGATAATTGCGAAGGCGACGATTAAGTTATTTCGAACAAAGACCGGTTTCGATAATATCCATTACGCCGCTCCCTGTTCTTCGTTTTCTTCGGCTACGGGCGTGGTACTGATCTTGCTCAGTACGGGTACCAAGGCGAAACTGACTACGACTGCGGCTATACCGGCAAGAAGAGCAAGCATTCCACCGTCTACTGCAGCCGCAACATTCTGACGCGCAGCCATTGCAACAACGATTGGAATGTACATGGCCTCCAGAACTTAATTCCGCTGCCGGCGGTATCTTCCGTGAGTGCTTTAAACTTTTCAGAGTTCTGGCAAACACCAGAAAAGCATCGCAATACCAACACCACCGACATTGGCATCGACGTTAAGAGCAACACCAAGTGCTTCGCCGATAAGCATGCCCAGAATAAGACATACCGAGAGCAGGGCTACCCGTAAACAATCATTCTTCTTCCCTCTTACTATTCTTCGCGCATGCGCGGGAAGGTCGATGATATGACGCTGCCAGGCTCAGTGCAATTTACGCAGAAACCAGGCTAAAGTGTTGAAATACGGGAGGTTCAGGCTGATTGGTTTGACAGTAGTATGGGTTTATAGCTTAATACGGCTCCGGTTTGGCGAGCGTAAATGATGGATCAGTTATAGCAGCCAATCAGAAACCCACCTACTTAAACATTTTGGGCTCAACATGATGAAAATTTTCAAAGGCGTTGGTGCTCTCACATTAGCTTTAATTTTTTCGGCTAATAGCGCCGCGCAAAATGTGACCACGGAAATATGGGAAACGCCCAAGACTATTCTGATCGCTGGGTCACTTATGGAAAGAATTACGGCGCGTGGCGCTATATGCCCGATGATCAAATTAATCGGGATACGGGCGCCGGTTTAAGACCTGTTTGGATAAAACAAACTGGCGTTACAGGCGGAGCGTTCGAAGTCACGGCATTAGTAAATGACGGGAGAATGTATCTAACCACAGCCAACAGCCACTTGATTGTCGTCGATCCTCTAACCGGTGCCGAACTTTGGCGTTATGACCATGAATTCGAAAATGTCGATCTATGCTGCGGTCCTCACAATCGAGGTGTGGGTCTTTATGAAGACAAAGTTTTCTGGGGAACCCTGGATGCCCATTTGCTAGCCTTCGATGCTGCAACCGGAATTCAATTTGGGATGCGGAAGTAGGTGATCACCGTGAATCCTTTTCCGTTACAGGAGCACCTTTAGTTGTTAAGGATATGGTACTCATTGGTGTTGGTGGTGGTGAGTTTGGTATTCGCGGCTATATCGATGCCTAGATGTAAACACTGGTGAAAGACGCTGGCGCTTCTACACCACCGCAGGACCTGGTGATCCAAATAATGACACCTGGGAAGACGATTCCTGGCAAACCGGAGGCGGACCAACCTGGGTAACTGGTACTTATGATCCCGAATCTAATCTTGTGTTTTGGGGAACGGGAAATCCTTGGCCAGACATCAACAACCAGGTACGTGCTGGTGACAACCTTTACACAAACTCTGTAGTTGCACTCGATGCCGACTCTGGAGAATTGCGATGGTATTTCCAGACTTCTCCCCGTGACGAGTTTGACCATGACTCCACCTCTGAGCCTATGATCATTGAGGAAATGGTAAACGGCGAAATGCGCAAGCTAGTAGTTCAGGTTTCACGCAATGGACACGTTTATGCCTTGGACAGATTAACCGGCGATTTTCTCTGGGCTGGTGAGTACACTCGAGTCAATTGGGCAGAACGTGATGAACGTGGAAAGCCTGTGTTAAAGGAAGAACTTTATAATCCAGCCGGCACTGTTATTTTTCCGGGCTTATTTGGTGGAAAGAACTGGCCACCGGCTGCTTATAGTCCCGATACAAGCATGCTTTACATTCCCACAACTGAATGGGGAACTAACTTTATTCGACGCGAAGGAGAAGGGAGACCTGGCACCATGGATCTGGGCGGTATTCCCGCTTTCGATCAAACCGGAACCGGGTGGGTTGTAGCATTCAATATGCGAACCGGAGAGATTGAATGGCAGCAAGAAACCCCAGGAAATTTTAACTGGGCTGGTACTCTGGCAACTGGAGGCGGGCTGGTATTCGCCGGTGCACCGGATGGTTATCTGCGCGCCTACAACGATGAGACTGGTGAGATTCTGTGGGAATTCCAAACCGGTAGTGGTCTATATGCACCACCAACTAGTTTCACTATCAATGGCAAGCAATACATCGGCATTGCTTCGGGCACTCGTGAGCCTATAACACGAGAGGGTGTGGCAACTGGGATTTCAACAGGAAACTATATTCTGTTTAGTTTGTGATTCTTATATAGAAGATTATGAAATTACGAAACATTCTTTGGGTAACAGCGATTGGTTTATTTGCTTCTCCAACTATCGCTGGAGTAGGTGAGGGCAAAGAACTTTACGATGCTTATTGTCAGGTCTGCCACGGAGGACTAGGTGAGGGACAGACGATGGGTAAGCCATTAATCGATAGCGTGACAAACCGACTAAGTGATGATGAATTACTAGATGTCATTAATAATGGTCGCAATGGCACCGGCATGGCAGCTTGGAGCGGATCCTTTTCCGAAACCGAAATATTGGACATCGCTACTTACGTGCGGGTATTGCAAGGGAAGCCAGGATTAGACCTAGCCGATGATACTGGTGGTCCCAGTGATGATCCCTTGGTTATTGCAGGAGAAAGGCTATTTAACGGAGTAGCCGGCTGCGTGACTTGTCATTCCTACAATGACCAGGGCGGTACTGTAGGCCCCGCTTTAGATAGTGTTGCCGGTCGTCTTGGAAACGGGCTGGAGTTAGCACTATTTAACCCTTCAGCCACTATTCTTGCGGGCTACGAAGTCAAAGTTGTTGAGCAGCAAGACGGAACTATTGTCCGAGGGCGTTATCGCAATGACTCCGAATTGGCAGTCCAGATTCAGTCCGAAGATGGAACAAGATGGGTGACTTATTTCAAAGACAGAGTAAAATCTATAGAAGATTCCGATGAATCGCTGATGCCTGAAACCTATGCTGCTCTGGGCGCAGTGGAACAAGAACAACTGATGGCATTTCTTAGATCGCTATAGTTTAGAGGGAAACAGTGATGAAAAAGCTAACCGGTATACTACTTTGCTTGGCTGCTGGCTTCATGTTGGGTGCCAATGCCGATAAGTCTTTTTCCGTAGACCAAACTTTTGGTGGTGAGGTGCCTGCAGAAGGTAAAGCTGTTAATTTGAAGCAAGCTATTGCAGATATGGAACAGGGCAAGAAAGGATTTGTAAAGATTCAAGGCCAGATCACTGAAGTATGCCAGGCCAAAGGATGCTGGATGATTCTGGTGGATGGTGATACTTATGCTCGAGTCACTTTTGAAGATTATGGCTTCTTTGTTCCCATCGAAACCAGCATGCAGCGTACGGTGATCTATGGTGAATTAAGCGAACATATTCTCTCCGGTGCTCAGGCTGAACATTTTGCTCAGGACGCAGGGGCTCAATCTACTTTGAAACTTGAAGGGGAAGTTCGGGAATATTCGATTCTGGCCCGCGCAGTGCAATTGCAAAATCGAAGCTAATGCGTCTGCTGGCATAATTTTCCTTAGTTAGAGAGCCTGGTCGAGTTAACAGATAACAGATAGTACGATAAGCACGACCGTCTAATTCGCAAACTACCTGCAGGAATTCCTGCATGAAATAAAGGAAAGGTAGGCAGACCTCCTTATCCTCCTATCCGTATTTATCACATAAGATTCCTGAGAGTTTCACACTATAATTCAAACATTAGCCCTCACTGGGGAAGATGGAATCGGTCATGGTCCAACTCTGGACGTTACCTCTTCAGATACTGGACCAACTATTTTGGGTATAGATAGAAGCAGCCGTGTCATTAGTGGCAGAATTGGAGGAATGGAGTGTATGAATGAGTATCCCTGCCCTCTACGGAAATGGCGATAACCGAATAGAGGGCGGGAAACTCAAGGAGCACCTGGGCACAGATTAATAGGTGTGGAGGGGCTGCGCCACAGGTGAGTGCAATACGACATTAGACCATTATGCTGTGTTGCGTCAAAGACAATACCACTATATATAGTAAACCACAAGTAACAGTGACACTGTCCGCAAGGCTTTGTGAAAGCCAAAAACCGTACCAATTTTCTTTTTTATAAGTCCAATTTCTTGTTTTTTAGATATATAGTAAAGTAATTGCTTTACTATATATCTGATATCTGGCCTTCAGAATTCTGGCAACAATAAAAAGGACAAGAGTGAGCATTGCTCACTTTTCTTTTAATTACAGTTGTCGTAACCAGATATTTCGAAACGAAACTACCTGTCCATGGTCTTGTAAAAGCAAGGGCAGCTTTCCAGTGCAGTCCATTGTTTCGCGTAACTCGTAGGGTTCACAGGTTGCCTTGTACTCAGGAACCTGCGGAAAAGTGCTGCCTATGACTTCAACATGATTTAACACCAATACCCCGTTGTGAAGCAGAGTGATGTAGGCAGGCGATTCGAGATTTCCATCACGGTCATAGATTGGTGCTTTAAAAATTATGTCGTAGGTTTGCCATTCACCGGGTGGGTTAGAAGCATTCACTAAAGGTGGATACTGATGGTATACAGAACCTGCTTGTCCATTTACATAAGTAGGATTTTCCCAACTGTCTAACATCTGAATCTCAAACAGAGATTGCATAAATATGCCGCTATTTCCACGACTCTGACCCTGGCCTAAAATTTCACCGTTTGGGCGCCATTCGATATGCATTTGTATATCACTGAAAGACTGCTTGCTTACTAATGTTCCAGTGCCATTGTTTACAGTCACGATACCATCTTCGATGTGCCATTGAGAGGCCTCACCGCTACGCACATGTTCCCACGCATCCATGTTTGTTCCATCAAACAGAACTATCGCATCTGATGGCGGATTACCATCGACTACTCCCGTCACTTTTTCTGGAACTGGTTTCATAGGGTCACCTAGAATCGCAGTTTGTCCAAAGATAAGTGAAGAGCTAAGAACGAGGCCTAGAATTAATAAAAGTTTTTTCATGATCGCTCGCTTGTGCCAGTCTTAAGTTACTAAATTCATATCGTCGTCCCATTCGGCGACGATGTCTCGTGTCGATTGATCGATACATTTACTCAACCAATCCGAATCATAGGATTTTCCGTGTCGCCTCAAAACCGTTTCAGGAACACCGTCCCAAACGTTTGGAGTATTACCCATATAATCTAAATCTCTAAATCCAAGTTCCGTAGTGTAGTAGCCGGTAAGAGTTAAATTTCGCATTAAGGAGAAAAAGCTAATACCAGCTTGCAGTTCAGGAGCCTGATTATCGGGGTAAGCTATTTCATTACATATACTCAGTCGCTGAGATTCACTTATGTTTATAAAATCTGGGCCGAAATTCTCAATGGAATAACTATCGAGCCAGGCAATACCGCCACGCACTGGAAGCTTATATTGTTCTCTGTCCTTAACCATAAACTCAACAAAGTCGGGCAGACCCGCATCTAGAGCCCCACCATTAGGATGATTGTTGGGCAAGATTATGTCGCAAAGTACCGCGATGGTGACGAGCTCATGTTCTCGGAAATAAGTTTCTGCAAACAGTCTTTGGTCTGTTAATTTCTCCGCATCTGTTCGCCCATAAGAATACTCAGTCGGTAGGCGGGCCCAGGTAATGCGTGAAGCATTATTACTAGCTATAGTTCCGCATCCGTTGGAGGCGATGACTGTGCCTGCCAACGGGGCAAGAAATAAAGACTTAAGAGTTTCTCTACGGTTCATGTGTTTAGCTTTACAAGTTTCTTTGCTTCATTTGGTCAACAATGTAATCCGAAGTACGCCACGCCAACGCTAGTATTGTCCAGGTTGGATTCTTGTCAGCCTGTGATACGAATGTACCGGCATCTGCCACAAAAACATTTTTCACATCATGGAGCTGACCAAATTCATTGGTAACGCTCGTTCTTGGATCAGTACCCATACGCGTTGTCCCGACTTCGTGAATAATCTCGCCGGGTTGAGTAAGACCATAATTCTGATCGGCGCCAGGCTTGTTTCCAAGGACAATTCCGCCTGAAGCTTCCAGTAACTCTTCCATAGTGTCTTGCATGTGTCGCGCCTGATTTATCTCATGCTGAGTCCACTTGTAATCAAAGCGAAGAACAGGAATGCCCCACTCATCAACAACAGTCGGATCCAGTTCGCAACGGTTTGTGTATTGCGGGATACTCTCACCGCGACAGGCGATACTGAGCCGCGCTCCGTAAAACTTGCGAATATCATCTCTCAGTTGATTACCGTAACCACCGACTCGATTTACCTAAATACTGATTGTATTGATTCACTGCGAAGCCAAAGCCATAGGAAGGCATACCCATACCTCCGCCGATTTCTAAGTGATAACCACGAGTAAAATCGAGATTTGCTCCTTCCAACCACCAGGGCGAGTAAACATGCATGCCGCCAACACCGTCTTCGTTATATATGTCTCTGTCCATCAGGTCCGGCAAAAATGCAGCCCGACTAGCTCCGGTGGAATCATGTAAATAGCGTCCAACATGATCACTGTTATTACCTAATCCGTTTTCGTGTTGACCACTTTTCGAATTCAGTAATATGCGAGCAGTGCTGCAGGCGGACGCGGTAAGGATTACTGTTCTGCCTTTTAGTTCATACTCTCGCTGATTACGTTTATTGACATAGCGAACCCCGGTTGCCAAGCCTTCCTCATCCGTTATTACTTCACGCACCATTGAGTTAGTTAATAAATCTACCTGGCCTCCATTAAGCGCTGGATAAATAAGTACTGTACTAGAAGAAAAATCTGCATGGATTCCACAGGCACGACTGCATTGGCCGCAATAAAAACAAATACCGCGATCGTTGTTTATTCGTTTTGTAAGAATGGACTTTCGAGCGGGAATTACCGGTATATTTGCTTTACGCGCACCATCTATATAGTAGAGTTCGTGCAAGCGAGGCTTGGGCGCAGGTAAGAAATAGCCATCAGGATCGTTATACAATCCTTCGTTACTGCCAAATATGCCAATAAGCTTGTCGACTTTGTCGTAGTAAGGACTAATGTCCTGATAACCTATAGGCCAGTTATCGCCGAGCCCGTCTATGTCTTTGCGTTTAAAATCCAGGGGACCAAAGCGCAGCGATATGCGGCCCCAGTGATTGGTGCGACCGCCCAGCATGCGTCCTCGCCACCACATAAATTCTGTATCACCTTTCTGAGTATAGGGTTCTCCATCAAGCTCCCAACCCCCTATGCAAGAGTTGTAATCACCGAACGGTCTTAGCCTTGTGCTGGCACCCCTACGGGGTGATTCCCAAGGATAGCGCAACTGAGTTCGTTGCTCTTCGTCCGCTGGATCATAAAAATCACCTGCTTCTATTAGCGCAACTTTTAGACCAGCATTTGCCAACTGGTGGGTAGCCATCCCACCACCGGCTCCTGAGCCAACGATGATCGCATCATAAATTTGTTCGGCCATAAGTGAACTATAACAACTAGAAGCGAATACTATTTACACTATTAAAGCTATAAGCCACCGAGTTGAGGCCATCGCTTGGAAAATCATGTTCAATGAAGTAATGCTCAATCCCAGCCTTTTCTGAATGCGTAAATATTTCGGCAAAGTCTATTATGCCGCGGCCCACGTCAACCATTTGACCAGCAGTATTTTGATCTTTGACATGAACCATAGGGAATCGACCAGGGTTTTTGTTGAAGATTTCTATGGGATCAATATTTGCATTAACTGCCCAATACAAGTCCAGCTCAAACTTAACTAGATCAGGTTCAGTAAAATACAACAAATAGTCGTAGCCTATTTTCCCCCTTTGAAGTTCAAACTCGAAACTATGATTGTGATAGCCAATGGTCATTCCATGATCTCTGCAACGCAGTCCATACTCATTTAAAGCTTCAGCATGGCGCTCATAATCGTTAAGAGTTCTCTCATCGGAGGGCAAAGAAGGTATTACAATGTATTGCTGCCCAATTTCTCCAGCAATGTCGATTTGACGATCGATTTCGTCTCGCATCAATCCTAATCCGACGTGAGCTGCTGGTGAGGTCATACCCAGGCGATCGAGGATGCGCCGAACTTCGGCAGGTGATCTACCGTGGTAGCCGGCAAATTGCATTTCTTTAAAACCGAGTTCAGCAACTCTTTCCAAGGTACCTTCAAAATCTTGCGCCATTTCGTTGCGTAAGGTGTAAAGCTGCAAACCGATTCGATCAACTCGACGACTTTGCCCAAATGCAATCGAAATGGGAGAGGCGACTGCAGTGGCTGCCAGACTTTGTTGTAGAAATCGACGCCGAGATAAGAAACCATTCATTTTTATTCTCCTTCAGGGGAAATCAGTGTAGCGAATCGCCGGCCTGTGTCACACCCCACCAGCTGTAAATTAGTGATCGAGACTTTGCCAGATTGATCCTGCTTGATTTGACGCAACTGCTTTATCAATAAATCTCATGCCACGCAGCCCATCGTCTACGGTCGGTATCAGTGATGTTATTGATTTTTTCTCACGATAGGCATCGATTAAGTCCGCTGTCTCGCGATAAATATTGGCGAAACCCTCAATAAACCCCTCAGGATGACCACTTGGAATTCGAGTGGCAACATTAGCCAACGATCCGGTACCAGGTCCTGCTCGGGTAAGAATTTTTTTAGCATGCCCCAAAAGGGAAATGTGGAGATAGTTGGGATCTTCCTGGGCCCATTGCAATCCACCCTTGTCCCCGTAAATTCTAATTTGCAATCCGTTCTCTTTTCCGCTGGCGACCTGACTAACCCATAGCATTCCTTTAGCACCATTTTTATAACGTAAAAGTATATTGGCGTTGTCATCCAGGGTTCTGCCAGGGACGAAAGCATCTAGGTCAGCTAAGAGCGAGCTTGCTTCCAATCCTGTTATAAATTCAGCTAAGTGGAAAGCATGGGTGCCGATGTCACCAATTGCTCCGCCTTTCCCAGCTTGTTTTGGATCAGTACGCCACGCGGCTTGTTTTTGTCCATCTCTTTCTATGTTAGTAGCTAACCAGTCTTGCGCATATTCCAATTGCACTACACGAATATTGCCAAGCTCTCCATTTGCTACCATTTCCTTTGCTTGGCGCACCATTGGATAGCCACTGTAGTTGTAGGTGACTGCAAAAACCAATCCGGTATCTTTAACCAACTTTGCAAGTTCCTCGGCATCTTGCAGATTACTGGTCAATGGTTTATCGCAAATAACATGTATGCCTGCCTTTAAGAATTCCTTTGCAACATCAGCATGCAAATGATTAGGAGTTACAATAGTCACAGCATCAATGCCGCTCTTAAGTTTGCCTTCTTTTCTAGCCATCTCATGGTAAGAGTTATAACTACGTTTGCCATCGACTCCTAATTCCGCAGCAGATTCAGCTGCACGATTTGCATCACTACTTAATGCGCCCGCTATAAGCTCATAACGACCATCGAGGCGCGCGGCCATTCTATGCACATCACCAATAAAGGCATCTTTTCCTCCACCCACCATTCCTAGTTTTATTTTGTTCATGTGATGCCTAGTATTTTTTTATTGGCTTCTTCGTCGACACCTGAGTCAGCAAAGTCATCAAAAGCTTTGTCGGTGACTCGAATAATATGATCACGAATGAACTCGGCGCCTTCCCTTGCGCCATCTTCCTGATGTTTAAGACAGCATTCCCATTCCAACACTGCCCAGCCGTCGAAATCGTTTACTGCCAACTTAGAAAAAATTCCTTTAAAGTCCACCTGTCCATCACCGATAGAGCGGAAGCGTCCTGCGCGGTCTATCCATGATTGATAGCCACCGTAAACACCTTGTTTAGCTGTTGCATTAAATTCAGCATCTTTTATATGTACCAACTTAATCCGATCCTTATATTCATCCATAAAAGCCAGATAATCTAATTGTTGCAAAATTAAATGGCTTGGGTCATACAAAATGTTACAACGCGGGTGATTGTTAACTCTTTCTAAGAACATTTCGAAAGTAATACCATCGTGAAGATCTTCGCCGGGGTGAATTTCAAATCCAATATCCACGCCCACTTCATCAAATGCGTCCAGAATCGGATGCCAGCGCCTGGCGAGTTCATCGAACGCTGTTTCCACCAGGCCAGCAGGTCGTTGTGGCCAAGGATAGAAATAGGGCCAAGCGAGAGCGCCGGGAAAACTCGCATGGGTAGTTAAGCCAAGATTTTTTGACGCAGTCGCGGCATGCATCATCTGTTCAACTGCCCAGGCCTGTCGCGCCGCTGGATTACCTTGCACTTCGGCCGTCGCAAAGCCATCAAACATTTCATCGTAAGCTGGGTGTACAGCGACAAGTTGGCCTTGCAAATGAGTAGAAAGCTCAGTTATTTCGATGTCATGTTGCGCCAATGTTCCTTTTACTTCATCACAATAGGTTTGGCTCACCGCTGCCTGAGCCAGATCAAACAATCTGCTATCCCAACTTGGAATCTGCACTCCTTTGAAGCCTAAGTCAGCTGCCCAGCTAGCTATTTCATTTAATGAGTTAAAAGGCGACTCATCACCTGCAAACTGAGCCAGAAAAATTGCTGGTCCTTTGATAGTTTTCATCTACTAAATACTCACCGCTGTTTTTTATCGATTCCACATGTTGGGTAATACTATGGAGTTATACTCTTGCTGTCCGCGAACAAGAAATTCACGAAGCTGTTCTGCAATTTCTGGATACTCACGGGTATAACTGTAGGTTTCAGTAGGATCTTTTTCTAAATCGAATAGCAATCCAAAAGGAGCGTAATAGGAATCTTGATGGTCGAAACTGGATAAAACAGCACCTCGATAAAAACTCTCTACAACCAGTTTCCATCGATCCATACGCACGCCAGCAATCCGATCCCGATTAAACAAGTAAAGTACTTCGTGTGGAGAAGATTCTTGAGAGGTTAAGACTCCTTTAATACTCCGTCCATCGATAGGTCGGTCCGCTGGAAGATCGACGCCAGCAAAATCTAATAAGGTAGGCAGAAGATCGATATTCATGGCGGGTTCACTGGTATAACTGCCGGCTGGGATTTGACCGGGCCATCTCGCGATAAAGGGGACACGCAAACCACCTTCCCATGAACTGCCTTTACGATCTCTATATTGACCGGAACTACCTTCAAACCAAGGGCCATTGTCGGAAGTGAAAATTATTAAAGTGTTGTCGTCGATGTTGAGCTCCTGCAACGTATCCAGGAGAACACCCATACTCCTGTCTATTGTTTCAACCACATCACCATAGAGGCCGGCATCAGAAGCCCCAGCAAACTCAGGAGCAACAAACAAAGGTACATGGGGAAAACTGTGAGGTATATATAAGAAGAAAGGGTTGTCGCGATTGTCTTCAATAAAGCGCACGGCTTCAGCGGTATAGCGTTCGGTTAATCTAGTTTGGTCAACCGGGTCCTCAATTACTTGGTCATCTCTATACAGTCTGAATTCGGGCATGTCATTGCTATGAAGCGCACCAAAGAATTCATCGAAGCCATGGTTAAGGGGAAACCATTCAATCCTTGAACCTAAATGCCATTTACCGAATATGGCAGTGCTATAGCCTTCCGCTTTGAGAGCCTCTGCGATAGTCACTTCAGATTCCGCCAGGTGTATTTCATTGGTGGGTCGTGCGACATCCTCCACCAGGTCAAGCCGAATGGGGTAACGGCCGGTCAGCAAACCACCACGGGAAGCTGTGCATACGTTCGCACTGGCGTAAAAAGATTCGAAGTAGATTCCTTCAGCAGCCATACGATCCAGGTTTGGTGTGTCAATTAAGTTTGAACCGTAGACTCCAAGATCGCCGAATCCCAGGTCATCCGCCATCACAACGATAAAATTTGGCCTTTGTTGACCAAGGACAAAATTGCAGAAGAACAGACTAAAAATAACTCCTAAAGCTCTAGTACTTAACATGAACGCTCCACTTCTTATTGCTAGTGGAGCAAAGTTATTACAAAAGCGGGAAGATTTTAAGTGATGGTTGGAATTATCTGGGGGACGCTATGCCTGGCACACAATCGGGATTCCGGCCATTGGCATTGGCTGTCTGACGCAGTGATTTTGCGGTAACCATTTGGCGATTCAAATCAGAGATTCGAGAATCAGGAGAAGGGTGCGTCGACATAAACTCCGGAGGACGTTGACCTCCATCGGAGTTCATTCTTACCCAAAGTTCTATACTCTGTTCTGGGTCAAAGCCAGCCTCAGCCATGAGCATGATGCCGATGGAATCTGCCTCACTTTCTTGAGTGCGATTAAAAGGCAAGAACAACCCATAGCGAGTACCCATTTCGATCGCTTCAATCGTTGTGTCATCAACATCGAGTATTTGCGCGACGGCCACACTTGCATCGCGGATCGCATTTTGACTCGCTCGCTCATTACCATGGTTGGCTATTACATGGCCCACTTCATGGGCGAGGACGGCGGCTAATTGGTGCTGATTAATTGCGACATCCAATAGTCCTGCATAGACTCCGATTTTCCCACCTGGAAGCGCGAAGGCATTGGCTTGGTTTTCAGAGAACACAGTTACTTCCCACTGGTTTCTGCTTTGGATCGAAGGATCTAAGACATCGATCACGTAGTCAGCAACACACTGTACGTAGTTATTTTCAGAAACATTAGTAGAAATAGGAACTTCTTGCTGCATCTGGCGATAAGATCGCTCTCCTTGTGCAGCCATTTCCGCCTGAGAATAAATTACGATCTGACGCCGATTAAGAGGGGAACTAGCGCAGCTTATGAAAAAAATTGCTGTTATGAAGAGAATATAAATTTTTCTCATAGGCTATCTTCAGCGCATAGCTAGTTTGGGGCGGGTCTTTGTTGCTCCGGAATTTGGCTTAAGCCGAAGAACTCGGATTCTGGAGAAGGCTCCATCAGACAAACTGTATTTCGTTTCTTTAACAAACTCATCGATTAGATCTGTGCGACCTTGAGTTATTTTTTTGTTCTTGCTTTCAATAATTAATTAGTCAGCTGAAAAAAGATCTCGCTTTTGGTAGAAACTCCAAGCCATAAAAACAAAGAGAGCACTGATAACTAAACCAGTCCAAGCGGGTGCGCCGTCTCGTGCGATAAAGCCCCAAATCCCCATGCTGAAAGCAACTTGGAGAACATAAAGTTCAATCCATGGATGCAACCATTTTTTCATCTTCCACAATCCGTATGCGCCAGCACTATAAATAAACCAGTGTAGCAGGGCGCCAATCTTTGCTAACCAGCCATAAAATAGGATGCCGAACCATACTTCTTGATCAAACGCCAGATCTTTAATGAAGATATCCCAAGGGAGATATATAAAGGTCATGTAGAAGCAGAACAACATTACCGCGTTAATCCAATGAGGACGCTTTGCCAGGTTTTCTTTTAGTCTTTCAATCATTTTTATTGTTCCCCTATAGTGTCACCGAGTTTGACTTCGCCGTCTTCTAATATAATAGCTCTCAGTCCAGCGCGATGAACAAGTTCGGGAATTACTGTGTCATAAACCGTTCTGGATAACACCTGACAAGGTTCACACAATTCGACGCCGCGACAGAGCGCAGTGCCAACTCTAAATTCTTTGTGAACGAGGGCGTTCAAATCTATACCGGAAGTTATTAAGTTGCGACGGAATTCTCCATGTCCAAGCTTTGTATCATGTCGTTTCAAGAATGCGTCCAACTCTTCTTTGGCTATGAACGTAATGTGATTGAGAGGCGCAGACTTGCCTTTTGCCAACATGTTTGACGACATCAAATGATAACGATCCCCAAGGATTCCTTTTCCTGCTACAAGTGTGGCAAATTCCAGTGGTTTAACCTTTTGACGCTTGCCGTTGGCAATGAAAATATTTTCGACCGTACCCATTCTATTCCCCAACCAGAGTCATTGCAGTGCAATCTGTCATTGGTACTTCTCCCAAATCAACAACTTTTATACTTTCAATGCAGGCAGCATTAAGCCCATATTCATCTGATGCTGCTCGTCTTTGGTGATGAGGATAAATTCCGCAGACCGAACAGAAGTAGTGCTTCGCAATCTTGGTATTCCATTTACAAAAATTTAGTTTGTCCTATCCTGCAGTGATTTGAAACTCCGGTAGTTTAGCAGTAGCCATAGCTACACCTTTTCTTTTAGATAAAGAACAATTCCCTCTGCGGAGTCCTTGTAGCCCTCTTGGAGAATTCACAGCAAACTTGATCGTCCCGCAATGACGATGGCCATTTAAGTGACTTATGTATTTCTCTCTGACAGTAAAGCTAATACTGCACCGGCGGGATCTTGTATGACGCAAAATTGCATGGTGCCTAGCCTCTTCGGACCATCGATCACCTTACCACCAAGTTTTTCACATTTTTCTGCACTTTCTTCTACGCTTACTACTTTTACATAAGCTAACCATTGCGCTGGTAAACTAGCGCTAGAGCCGCGGGCGTGACAAATACCAGCAATAGGATTCGTCGAATTCGGCAGGTTTATGTTGTAATCACTGTAACTTCCCATGTCTTGTTCACTGCTACTCCAACCGACTACTGAGCAATAAAAGTCTTTTACTCTGGAAGCATCATCTACTGTTAAATCAAACCATTCGATTTTGCCGATGCTGCTCGGTTTCTCTTCCTCGACTTCTGCTGATTCCTGGTCTTCGTCACTCATGTGTTTGCCTCTTCATCTTCCGTAGTTTCTTCAGAGATAATGTTTATCGGTAAACCATCTATACTAACCTGATTCTTTTCTCCCCAGTATTTTTCGATATCTCGGGCTTTTGCTGGATGTTCAATAAACTCAATATGATTATCAGATAGTTGATCATTGCGTTTGACCTTGATCCCCCCCCCACAGAAAGACAACAAAATTACAGCAACAAGCCATATCAAGCCCATCTAGAGATGAGCTTGATAGATTATGAACTATTTTGCGATAACTGCTTGCTAGTTGCTCAAGCTAAACACGAAGAGTGCGTTGCCGGAACTCGGATGTCTTATGTCAGGAGCTACCACACTTGGAACGGTTCTGGGACTCACACCTCGAGCTCCCATAGCAGTGGTTACGGCAATGTATTGTTTGCCGTCAATTGCGAAAGTAGCAGGATGACCTTGAACTGATGTCCCTAGTCGAGTTTCCCAAAGGATGTCACCGGTGGTGGCATCGTGCGCGCGGAAGTAACGATCAAGATCGCCAACGAAAGCAACATTACCTGCTGTAGAAAGAACTCCAGTTAAAAATGCAGCGCGCTGTTCGAAAGACCAGATTTCCTCCATGGTATCTGCGTTGTAAGCAGCAAGCTTACCCATATTGCCGCTGGTTCCAGGCATTTCAAACCAGCGTCGGTTTGCAGCTGTACCACCCGCGCCATGAACCAGAGGAACTTCCCTTGCGGCAATTTCTAGACAGGACTGACTCAAAGGAATAATTAGAGCAGCAGTTGGCTCGTGGTAACTCATGGAGTGCCAGTCCTTACCACCAGCCGTAGACGGGCAGACAGAAATCCATTGATCAATCTGGGCGTTTTGAATGTCTTGGCGATAAGTAACTTCACCTGTGTCGGGATCAATGTTGGTAAACGCATTTTGGAAAACCGTTTCTTTGTAATCGATGAACTCGCCGGTTACTCGATCATGTTTCCAAAGAATTCCATGCTTGCCGATGGAATAAACTAATCTGTCATCACCACGGTTAATTAAGACTCGCTCGAATACTTCATCCAGATCTAATGCTTCTGCGGGAACATGCTGGAAGTACCAATCCAAGTCACCACTATCGACATCGATGGCTACAGTTGCATTGGTGAACAATCCTGCATCGAATATAGACAAAGATCGACTCGCTGGCATCCAGGGTTTTTGTTGAGCCGTACCCCAATAAGTCAGTTTAAGTTCCGGATCATACGAGCCAGTAATCCAAGTCTCACCTCCGGCTCGGAATAAGTCATCAATGCCTCCCCAGGTATCACCTCCAGGTGTGCCAGCTTCAGCAATTGTGTTAAAGCGCCATAAAAGTTCACCTGAGTCCGCATCATGGGCACTGATGTAGCAGTCATCTTCAATGAAACGCGAACAACCGAGTAGCCCTTGAATTATTTTCCCATCGGCAACGATCGGCCCGCTGGAATTACCAAAGCCTTTAGTTCCGTCAGCAATTTCTGTTTCCCAAACCAATTCCCCAGTTCGAGCATCTAGCGCGAGTAGGCGTGCATCGGTTGTAGCATGAATAACCTTATCGTTATAAATCGCGATGTTGCGCATGTCTTCACTGTCGAATGGACCGGCATGGTGTTCCCAAATCAGTTCGCCAGTTTTGCCATCAAGTGCCTGGATAATATTGCTGGTATTGACTAAGTAGATAACGCCATCATAAACCAGTGGAGACGGTTCGGAGTCGCCTTCATGCATGCTCCACATCCATTCCAGGCGAAGATCTCCAACATTGTCTGAGTTAATTTCGTCGAGTCGCGAATAACTCCAGGCTTCAAAGTTACCCCGCAACATTAACCAATCATCTGGAGACGGATTGGTTAGCATGGCATCGGTAACTGGTTCATAGTTTTCAACCGTGCCCGCCACTATCACCCCAGTGGGACGGTTAGGTTCAATGCGTCGTTGAGTTAGCGTCGGATTAACACCTGGTATATTTGTGGCCATGGCGTAAGCTGCTGTTTCATCCAGAATCGGATTAGTATCAGCAACACCATTGTTGCGCATGACATGAGCAACAATGGCCCAGTAGTTTTCATCAGTGACATTGCCACTGCCCTCGGGAGGCATATTGGCTTTCAGGAAATTAAAAAATTCAAATGGTGATTGACGACCATAACTTCCAAGGAAACCACCACCGCTCAACATAGGCCCTAAAGCAGTTCCTTCTAATCCAGCACCATGGCAAGCACTGCAATAGTTCGCATAGGCTTGCACTCCTGCATCGGCCTGTGTTGAAAATGTAGTAACTGGTTCCAGTTCAATCGCAGTGGTGGCTCCATCACCTGCACCCGCTCCGGTTCCAGAGCCATCTCCGGATTCGCTGCCGCAGGCGACTAGTAAAGTAAGAGTAGAGATTCCTAGAACAGTTTTAATTTTTTTCATTGTGATAGGCCTATTAAGGAATATTCGTTTTTATTCGTCAGGCAAAGAGAAGACATAGATTGCATTGCCCCATCTTGGGTAAGTAATTTCAGTTGCGATCACTCCAGGCACGGTGCGAGGGCTGGTGCCGCCTAAAGCAGCAGTTACTGCAATATATTGTTTACCGTCTACAGCAAAAGAAACCGGATGGCCCTGAACAGAAGTTCCTAAGCGGGTCTCCCATAAAACATCACCAGTATTAACATCAAATGCTTTAAAGCGGCGATCGAGATCGCCCACGAACACCAGATCACCACCGGTAGAAATAGTACCGGTATGTAATGATGCTCGTTGCTGAAAACTCCAAACTTCTTCTAGCGTGTCTGCATGATAAGCACCTACCTTGCCAAGATTGCCATTGGTACCAGGCATCTCGAAAAATTTACGACTTGCAGCTAGACCCCCACCGCCTTGTACTAATGCAACTTCTCGTGCTGCGTTTTCCAAACAGGTTTGACTTAGGGGTGCAACTATTAATCCCGATGGTGGATGGTAAGTCATTGAATGCCAGTCTTTACCACCGGCACTTGAAGGGCAAGCTGAAGTCCACTCATTCAATTGTGCATTCTGAATGTCTTGGCGATAAGTAACTTCACCTGTGTCAGGATCAATGTTGGTAAACGCATTTTGAAAGACTGTTTCTTGGAATCCTAGGAATTCCCCAGTGACGCGATCGTTCTTCCAAAGAATGCCGTACTTGCCAATCGAGTAAACAAACTTTTCATCACCGCGATTAACCAACACTCGTTCAAATACTTCGTCTAAGTCGAGTGCTTCTGCCGGTACATGTTGGAAATACCAGTCGAGTACCCCTGATTCGGTATCGACTGCGACCGTGGCATTGGTATAGAGTCCCACGTCGAAAATTGTCATGTGACGTGACACTGGAACCCAGGGTTTTTGTTGTGCAGTGCCCCAATAGGTTAGGTTTAGATCTGGATCGTAACTGCCAGTGATCCAAGTTTCACCGCCGGCACGGAATATGTTGTCCAAACCACCCCATGTGTCGCCGCCTGGCTCTCCCATCTTGGCAATAGTTACGAATTGCCATAGTAGTTCGCCGTTGTCCGCATCATAAGCGCTGATGTAACAGTCTTCTGGTATGTAGCGGGCACATCCCGCGAGTCCCTGTATAACTTTTCCATCTGCCACTATGGGGCCTGATGAGTTGGCGAACCCTTTACTATTATCTGCTACAACAGTTTCCCAGACTTGCTCGCCGGTGCGAGCATCCAGAGCAACCAGGCGTGCGTCAGTAGTTGCTTGAATTATCTTATCGTCATACATCGCAATATTTCGCATGTCCTGTCGATTGGCCGGACCAGTCCAGTGTTCCCAGATTAATTCTCCAGACTCAGCATCGAGTGCCTGGATGACGTTCCCAGGATTAATAAGATAGATAATTCCGTTGTAGACAAGAGGCGCTGGTTCAGAATCGCCCTCGTGCATATTCCACACCCACTCCAGGCTCAGATTCTTTACGTTCTCGGTGTTGATTTGATCTAGCGGACTATAACTATGGCCATAAAAATTTCGACGATGCATAGGCCAATCAGCAGGATTCGGATCCCTCAGCATTTCTTGAGTAAGAGGAACAAACTCAACAAACTCTTCCGTGTTTCCGGTTACCGTTAAACCTTGAGGGGCAGGTGGCTCGGGGCGTTGACGTTGAGCAATAATTTGCGAAATATTGTCGGCGATCTCGAAATCGGAAGAAGCAGTTAAAGCATCGCTAACGCTATCTACTCCATTAATATTCAAAATATGAGCGACGATGTTGAGGTAGTCTTCATCGCTAATGTTTTCATTACCGCCTGGTGGCATGTTCGATTGAATATTGCCGAGTAGTAATGCCGGCGTTTGTGTTCCCCAACGCTGCACGAAACTAAACCCGGAAAGTAGAGGGCCTAATGTAGTTCCTTCCAGGTTAGCACCATGGCAGCTAGCACAATTGGTTGCATAGCTATCTGCTCCCACAGTAGCTTGACTTTCAAACGAGAGTGCTGATTCAACTTCAGGAACAGAAGTTGCAACTGGTTCAGGAGCAGTTGTTTCACCTCCGCAGGCACTTAATCCCAGAATTAAAAATCCACTAAGTACCAGGTGTCTTTTCATTTTAATCAAATTCAAATACATCGAGTAATTCCGCTAATACTAATTATCGAAATGGCTGCGTAAGAATACCCAACCTCTTAATTCACCCGGAGGATTACTTTCACTATGAATTTGAATGTAGAACTCATTATTGTGCAGAGCTTCCACCTGCTCATCAGTTAATGTGAGCTCGCCGAGCACTGATCCTCCAGTAGTCTGGGTTACTTCCAGGGTATGAATTACCGGCCCTGGCTGTGCTGGTGGTCCGTTGTGAACATGTGCGCCAGTTGCCGCTGAACTCATACCCTCAAAATTGCCTTCCACACTCAATGAATTGCCGTTTAAGGTAAGAATCACTTCTCCTTCCCCAAGAATCGTTGCAACTGTTTGTGGGGTTGTTGGCATTGGGGAAAGACGAGCTCTAAATACTTCTTGAGCTTGTGTGATCGTTGAAAAAAGCAATGTGCTTGTAACAACAAAAAGGGAAAGTTTGCGGCCGAGTTTCATGATTACCTCTTGGCTCTAGTTATTGAAAAATCTTTTGTGAAAGCTAGCAGCAAAACGCGCGATATTGCAATCACGCGGCAATAACTGTCACTTATTTGTCAGTCAATAAAGAAGAGACAGTTATTCATCTCTACATTGAAAATTTTCGGCGATCCAATTGTTTGGATCGTTAGCGCCACCAAAAGGGCCGACATATTGTGCCTGCTGCGGATACGCGCACACAAGTCGCTGATTGTCCACCTGTCCATTAGTTCGATGTTCGGCGGTAACAAAATCAGGAGCGATTCCCGGGTTTTCAACCCAATTGACCATCGGTGCTAATTTGTCCCAACTATCGGGACCGGGACCCCACGACAATGACCCATACCTGGCGCTAAAAACAAACGAGCTGAATCACTGGCTTGAGTTAAGCTGCCATCGAAAGTCGCATTCACCATTTCATTGAAATAATCCAGTGTATCTTCCGCAACAATTAAAGTATCAACCCAGCCATGGTAGATGATGAGTTTTCCTCCGCGACCTTTTAGAAACTGGGCTAGGTCGGGATCTTCGGCATCTGTGATCGATTTCATCAAGTCGCCTTTGCCGGAATAAAACTCATTGATGTCGTAATCTTTCCAATGAAACTCTGGGAACACACCGTCGGTTCTTGCTTCATAGTTGTAGTCCCGTACATCCGGAATAGTCACTCCTGGATCATATTCATAAAATAAATAATTCATATGATCGCCGGCAACACCGACTAATTTTGATGGACCCATGTTGTTACCTTCATGGGGAATATAATAGCCCGTCCAACGTGGTTCGGAACCGAGAGCTTTCCGGGATAAACCTGACGACTCGCGTCATCTATTTGGGCCCCGGGATAGAAGTCGATAATTGTTTGCAGCTGATCGTGGGTGAAACATTGATCGCTACTGCCACTGGTGGGGCACATCAAATCTGAGAGATCACCGCGGGGATCGAAGTTACAACTAAGAGGATTATCAATAACTCCGTCGGTAATACCATCGATGGCATCGCATTTTTCCAGCACCTGTTCATGTAAAAATCCACCAGACTGAGACTGTCATAACTACCATTGCCATCGGTATCTACAGCAAGATTGCCAGCGAGGTTATCTCGATACATACGTTGCAAGTTCCAAACACCTGATGCATTTAATGCCTGATAGGCAAAGGCGGGTGCTCCAGCAACAATACCATCGAAATCATTTGGATAGCGCTGGCTTCCATTAGAC
This sequence comes from Gammaproteobacteria bacterium, assembly GCA_019654215.1. Classification (GTDB taxonomy): domain Bacteria; phylum Pseudomonadota; class Gammaproteobacteria; order Pseudomonadales; family Pseudohongiellaceae; genus UBA9145. The sequence continues at coordinate 59,121 of BPDI01000003.1, forward strand.
CCTGCCGGCCACCCTGGGAACATCCCTCGAAGTAGGAATAATCTGGACCACGATCGTAATACTCATTCACTAATAATTTACCCGCCATCACAGTCAGGTGTACTGCACGATAGCCGAAGTCAATTTCTGCCTGGCGATTATTAAACGCGAAGGAAGCGCCAGGCTCGACACCATTGTCGTGTCCGGTATTGCTGTTGGTTACGGCATAGCCTTCGGCGACTCGGTGATTGGCATAATCAAGATCACCATCTTTACCACCATCGCCCCATTGCAGAAATCTTCCATTCCAATTCCTCGGCAAAGGCAATTGCGCATGAAAATGTATGGGAGGAGAAATGATTCCTCTAATGTAACAGTAGGGTTGATCTGATTGATCGTTGTCTCTTATCTGCGCGGAGGTAATGGTAAGATTGCCCAGCTGCCGCAAGTTTTCACAGGCTAATACTTCTGAAGAAGACAAGCTCTGGGATAATGATTGGTTGACAAATCCTAATAAAAGAAGAAGGGATAACGTTTTGCACATACAATTCATGGGGATACCTGAATTCTTATTCTTTTCAAAAATTGATAAGGCTTGAGAGTACAGGCAGTGTGCGGACGATTCAATCTAATCGATAGCCCGGAAATGCAATGGCTTTGCGAAACACTAGGTATAAGAATTTTTTCTAATCAGCAAAGTCATGATATAGCACCGGGTGCAAAAATTGCCATCGTTCACATAGTGAATGGCGAGCGCATTGTTTCAGAAGCTATGTGGTGGTTGCTTCTTTATCATGAAACCCTGAAACCCAACTATAAGTATGCAAGTTTTAATTCGCGCTCGGATAAGTTGTTCACGAAACGTTCTATTACATACACACCATTTCGCGAATCTCGCTGTATTATTCCAGCCAGTGCCTTTGTGGAAGGACTCGGGGATAAAGAGACTTACCACAAAGTTGAACTAGAAGGGTCAGCAATAACCTTCGGCGGTTTGTATAAAGAAAACATAAACAGAGAAACAGGAGAAGTTGTTTACTCAGCCTCCATCATTACGCTGCCTCCCTTGGTGCCACAGTGGAACGACATTCATCCTAAATCCATGCCCCTTATGCTGGATTTTGAAGACGATGCTTTGGTTGAGAAGTGGCTCGATCCAGAATTTAAAGATGTCGAAGAGTTTGAGCAGCTCCTGGAACCAAGAGTTCAGAAACCAATGATAGTTACCAAGATCGATAAACCCAGTAAATGGAATCCTATTGAAGACAGCTTCATGATTTTGAAATAGTTGAACAAGAACAACCATACGGTAATGAATTAAATGGAAGAAATAGCTCGCAATAAAAGTTTTGGTGGAACTCAGGTTCGCTGTAAGCACTTTTCAACAACTGTTATTTGTGAAATGACATTTTCTGTATTTTTGCCAGAACAATTGTCTACCGGAGCAGATGTGAAATTGCCAGTGATCTATTGGCTGTCTGGATTAACCTGCACTGACGAAAATTTTGTGCAAAAAGCCGGTGTACAAAAACTTGCGTCTGACCTAGGTATCATCATTGTTTCGCCGGACACTAGCCCGCGGGGAGAAGGCGTACCCGATGATAAAAATGGCGCCTATGATCTAGGTTTAGGCGCTGGCTTTTATCTGAATGCAACAGAAGAACCGTGGAAAAAACACTACCAGATGTATGACTATGTGGTTGAAGAGCTTCCAGCACTCGTGAAGCGGAAGTTTCCCATCGACGATAAACGTCAATCCATCATGGGTCATTCCATGGGAGGTCACGGGGCTATTACCATTGCGTTAAAGAACCCGGAAAATTATCGCAGTGTTTCTGCCTTTGCTCCTATCGTTTCTCCCATGAATTGTCCGTGGGGTCAGAAAGCTTTTAAAAATTATCTTGGAGAGGATGAAAGCACCTGGGCTCAGTATGACTCCGTCGAGTTAATGAAAAGATCGATGCGGCCAATTCCTATGTTGATTGATCAGGGGTCAGCCGATGAATTTTTAGAAGAACAATTGAAGCCATTATTATTGGTTGAAGCGGCCAGCGGAAAGGGTTACCCGTTAAGTTTTAATCAAAGAGAAGGGTACGATCACAGCTACTTCTTCATATCCAGCTTTATCGAAAAGCACTTGCATTTTCATGCAGGAATTTTAACGACGGTTGTTTAAGTATTTTCTACGCCGCAAGCCAAATTAGCGCACCGCAAACCACTGCAATCACCTGCCCGATTCTATCTGTTAGAGCGAATAACACAGGATCTTCTTCCAGTTTTTGCGTATGGGCGAATTGCCAGATACGAAATAGCAGATACATAAGAAGCGGGCAGATAAGCCAAAGTATCAATGGTGAACTATAAAGCTGGGTAGTTTCAGGCGCCGTAATATAAAGTATAAATACAATAATTGCTGTGGCACTGGACGCCTTGCCAATTCTAGACAACAGCGATATGTGAGTATACAGGTAGGCCCTGCCTTCTGCTCGCTGTTTTCCTTCCCCGATTAAGTTTAATAATTCTGTAACACGTTTTACTAACGCAAGTCCTAGGAACAAGAAGAATGAAAATGTAATTAACCACACTGTTGTTTGAACAGAGATTGCCGCCGATCCCGCAATAATTCGCATCGTATACAAAACTCCCAGAGTAATTACATCCACTAAGAACAGGCGTTTTAAACGGAAACTATATAAGGAAGTAAGAAGCCAATAGATCATTAAAACTAATAAAAAAGATTGTGGCAGTAATAACGCAAACAAAACTCCAATCAGGAATAATAATGGTCCAGCAAAAAATCCCGTTGCTAAAGAAAGTTCTCCCGCCGCAAAAGCCCGCTTAGATTTGGTTATATGCTGTCGGTCAGACTTTAAATCCAGCATATCGTTTAACAGATACACACTGGATGCACACAGACAGAAACTGACATAAGCAATTATCGAAAGAAAGAGTAAATCCAGTTGACTAATCTGATGTGATAAAATCAGTGGAACAAATACAAGTAGATTCTTTAGCCACTGATGGGGTCGCATTGTCTCTAAGAGTTTGTTGAACTGCGAAGGAGCGCTATCAAAGCTTTTTGTGTTGGTGGTTTTTATTTTTCTTTCTAGAGACTGACTGCAGTTAACGAGCAACACTTCCGCCGACTGTTTCCAAATTGGTAAGTCTTCAGAGGAGTTTCCTGCATAAGAAAATGACTCACCATTATTTAGTTCCTGAATTCTGGCTAGCTTGTTGTTTGCTTTTAAGTTTGTGGACTCGTTACTACCAAAGCATTCATTAAATAAGTCAAAGTGTGAGCTGACTTGTTCTACCGCAGTCTGGTTTGATGCAGAGATGAGAACTAGTTTTCTGCCGCGCTCTTTTTCTTTTTGTAAAAATTCATGAAACTCTGCATTTACTGGTACTTGTTCGATTGGAACTTGCACCCGTTTAGCTAATTGCAGTTTTAAGTAAGGCCTTCCTTTTAACAACCAAATAGGTATGGCAAACAGAAAGAAGAGATTCTTCTTTAATAGAATAAGAATGGATTCGAACATCAAATCCGACTTAATCAGAGTCCCGTCGAGATCGACGTACAAAGGAAGATTGGAGGTTGAACTTTCCAACTGCTTAAAACTTCAGTCGCTTAAAGAGGACTTCAGGAATGGAGCGAACTATTGCCATGATGATGCGCCAGTAGCCAGGCGCGTATACGGTGTGCTTCTTCTTATCAATACTGCGTACTATTTTTGTTGCAACTGACTCCGGTGAGGACCAAAGCATGCCTTTTTCAAACCCGGCGGTCATGGGTGAATCAACCAGACCAGGTCTTATATCGACGATGTGTACGCCGTGTGGCAACAGCTTTCCCCTTAAGCCCTGCAAGTATGTGGATACCATAGATTTGGCAGCCCCGTAAATGAAATTAGGTGCCGGCCGCGATCACCTGCAACTGAGGTTATAACAGCCAGCGTCCCCGAATTTTGTTCTTTAAGTAGCTTTGAAATTTCAGTACACAAAGAAATTACACTTAACCCATTAATTTTTATCTCTTGCGCTGCTTGTTCAAAATCAGATTCACAAATTTCCTGGTCTGGGAGCGAACCATGACAAATCAGTGCAAGGTCAATGTTTTCTAGTGCTGATTTAGCGTTGCTAACAGCATTTATATGACTTTCAGTATCAGTAATATCCATTACATGGAAATCTACCGATTGAGCTCCCCTTACTGTTAAATCGTCAGATAGTTCCATAAGGCGGGCTTCATTTCTTGCGATTAAAAACAATCGCGCATTGCGCTCTGAATAAAGCCGACTAATGGCTTTGGCGATTGCAGATGTAGCTCCAACGAGAAGAATATTCATGTTTACTTTTTACGTGAGACCCAATCTAGTCGATTGCAAAGATGCAAATCGACATTCTGGGTCCAGTTCCTTTTTTACTTCTAGAAATTTCTCCCAAGATTGATAACTAGCCTTAAATACGTCTTCACTCATCCTTGAATCCTTAGCCAGATAAAGACGGCCGTTATTAGCTAGTACAATTTCATCTAACTGTTTTAGTAAGGGAAAAACTTTTTTTTCATTTTTGAAATCCACACTCAGAGTGTAGCCAGCGATTGGAAAGGACAGCAAATTCTCATTTTTATTGCCAAATTTTTTCAGGACAGAGATAAATGATCCTTTGCCTGACTCTGAAACGCAGTCAATGATTTCCCTCAGCCCAGTTCTGGCAGATTCTAATGGTAAAACCAACTGATATTGTATAAAGCCTTTGCCGCCATAAAGCCGATTCCAGTTTCGAATATTGTCTAAGGGGAAAAAGTAGGCATCGTAGTTCACCGAGCGTCCTTCTGTTGTCTGCTTACGTAGTTTGTATAGAGAATTGTTGAACAATCGAGTTGTGAATTTATTGATTAAAAAAGAAGGAGTGCTAAATGGAATCGAAGGGCCTTTCCTTAATTTGTATTCCCTCGTTCCAATTTCACTATGTTCCGCTAAGTGTAAAACTGACCTACCAAGCTCTTCTCCTTTTGCCAGACAATCAACCCAAGCTACAGAATGTTTACTGCCTTCATTCTCTTCGATTAGGTCCATGCATTCTTCGAGATTAGCAGCTGGAATCGATTTTCTTTTTATAGTCACGCTTGGAACTTTTTCTAGTTTTAAAGTGACTTCGAGAATCACACCCGTCAATCCCATGCCGCCGCAGGTCGCCTGAAAGGCATCTTTATTTTCTATTGAACTGCACTCTATTGTTTCACCTGAAGCAAGCAATAATGAGAATCTTTCTACATGATCACAGAAACTGCCATCTCGATGATGGTTTTTCCCATGAATGTCAGCTGCAACAGCTCCGCCGACGCTGACGTATTTTGTTCCTGGCAATACCGGCAGAAATAAGCCATAAGGGATTATCACTTTTAGCACGGTGTCCATAGAGACGCCGGCCCCACAGCGAATGGTGTTATTTGTCGAATTAATTTCAAGAAAGCTATCGAGAAAACGACTGCTCAATACAGTGTCCGCTAGCGCACTGTCTCCATAACTTCTGCCACCTCCGCGAGCAATCAATGGTCCTGCAATTTCTTTTTTAGAAACAATCTCAAGGAATGACTCAGGAGAACTTGGTTCTAACAAGTCAGCATCCTTTCGAGGAAATCGACCCCAACCATGTAGCTGCATTCAGATATCCTGTTTGGAAAACACGTATCGCTTGTCGAGTTGATACTTTACTACATAACCAATAGTTAAGCCGATAACAGCCCCAACATATCTTGCTGTCTTGGTTCCATAAATTAGCTCGAATCCGATTTCCGTCATCCAGAACAGAAGTGTCGTTCCTATCCCAGTTAAGCTATATGCGAAAAATGTTTGTGCATCATCAATAGATGATTGCGGCTGATATGAAAAAATAAATTGTTTATCCAAATAATACTTACACAGTAATCCAATAATAGTGCCCACAAAGATTCCGATATAAACATCGAAAAATCCTGTGTATACCCATAATGAGAATTCCTGGCCAAAAAGATTTGTAAGAGTCGCAATCATGGCAAAGCCCGAGTAGCGAGTGGCAATATTCATTGCTGTCATGATTTCGTAATTAGTAGCTTTCCCGATGAAATGAGATAGGTTCTAATTTTCCTCCCAGCTATAATGCGTTGTTCATTAATTTTATTGAAGCAACAAAAATGCCAGAGACTAGAAAAACATGGACTTAGAGGAAGTTCAAGAATTTGCGGTTAAAGTAGCCCGCGACGCAGGGGACCTCATTTGTCAATATAGAGACAAGGCGGATCTCTTACATTTTTTTAAGCAAGGAACGGAATTGGTAACCGATGCAGATCTTGCTGCAGATCAATTTATTAGCGGAAAAATTAGTGAGCGCTTTCCAGAGCATTTAATCGTATCTGAAGAATCGGCTCCCGATACTTCAGCTATTCAGGATATTAAAGGTCCGTTCTGGATAAGTTGATCCTATTGATGGAACAGTAAACTTTGCCCATGGCCACAATCAGTCCGCCGTTTCGATAGCATTTATAAATGATCAGCAAGTTCAAACTAGGTGTGGTGTTTAATCCTTTTACGGACGAAATGTTCACTGAAACAAAAAGGGAAAGGCGCTTTTTTAAACGGCAACCCCTATTCGAGTAGCTGAGGAATCTGGGTATTAGACGCGCGATCATTGCTACAGGATTTCCTTACGAAAAATCCAACCTCGAACCAATGATAAAAAGAGTGAGAGCGGTGTTAACTAATTGTCCCTGATATTCAAACGACTTGGTTCAGCGGCATTAGATATTTGTTGGGTGGCATCAGGCAGATTAGATGGGTATTACGAAAGTCTGAGTCTGTGGGATTTTGCTGCTGCCCGATTGATTGCTCTGGAGGCAGGTGCCAAATGTGGAAATTTCAGTGAAGTGCCAGAAGGAATAGACCCGCAATTCTATGACCAGGATTTACTGATCACCAATGAAGTTTTATTTCCCCAACTCCTGACGATTCTGCAGTCCTCGCTAAAGCAATAAATCCCTTGAAAATCTGTGGGTTAAGTGAAGCTTAGAAATCGGCGAAACGACCCTTATTCGATTGACGTATTTTCCTATACCCCGTAAGGTAGCAATGCTTACCTAGGACGTTTTTATACACCCAGAAACAACCCTGGAAAGTACTATTTTGAATGGCTGAATGCCTTAAGTTACGGGGCTCTTTAGCCCTGTTTTCAAAAGAATTTATTAACTTTGAGGAGAAGACAGTGAAAAAAGTGAACTTTTCTATTATTTCTCTCCTGGCTTTGATTCTGGCACCTGTAATTGCAGTTGCGCAGGAACGAGTTGGGGATTTTTCACTTTTAGATCAAGATGGTTATCACCACGGGATGAGTTGGTACGATGACCACAAAGCCATAGCGCTGCTGGTTCAAGCAAACGATAGCGATACGACGACTGCCGCAGTTCCAGAATTTGATGTTTTAAAAAGCAAGTTTGATGAAGCTGGAATTGAGTTTCTGATGATCAACCCGATGGGTCGATACAATCGTGAAGCAGTGCAGGAAAAAGTTGAAGAGTATGGTGTGGACATTCCAGTGCTTATGGACGATGCCAGATTAATTTCAGAGGCTCTTGGAATTGAGCGTACTGGTGAAGTGCTTATTTTTGATCCAAGAAGATTCACTGTCCAATTCAGAGGATCAGTCGAAGCTGCTGGAACAGCAATTGAACAAATCTTAGCGGACGAAGATGTTTCGCCAAGCCTAGTTGCAACTACTGGTTCAGAAGTAGCCTACGAATCTGAAGGGAAACACCTTCTTATGTGGCAGACATTGCTCCAGTTTTAGCTGAGCAATGCGCGACATGTCACCGAGAAGGCGGTGTTGCTCCTTTTGCAATGGATAGCCATACCATGGTGCAGGGCTGGTCGCCGATGATTCGTGAAGTATTAATGACTCGTCGAATGCCACCAGGTCAAATCGATGGTCATATTGGTGAATTCATCAATGATCGTCTGGTTGATAACGCAGACATTCGCAAGATCATTGCTTGGGTCGACGCCGGTGCACCGAAAGATGGGGATCACGATCCATTGGCCGAGATAGTTTGGCCAGAGTCCAAGTGGGCTTTCGGTGAGCCAGATATGATTTTGGACATTCCTGCAACTACTGTTCCTGCTACTGGAAACGGCGTCTTCGTCAATGTCGAAGTTCAATTCGATATGCCTGAAGATCGATGGGTGCGCGGTAGCCAGATCATTGCAGGTGACAGATCTGTGCTGCACCACACCGTAAATCGATTAGATTTCCCTGGCGAAGATAACCGTCGCCGCAACCGCGGTGGAAGCGGCAATAGTGATAAAGCAAACATTACTGCTTATATTCCTGGAGCTACTCCAGACCTGGATCCGCCAAACACTGGAGGTCTAGTTAAAGCAGGTTCAACACTTCGCTTGAATATGCACTACACACCAAATGGCCGCGAAACTGTAGACCGCAGCCAGCTAGGTGTTTGGTTCTATCCATTGGGTGAAGTCCCTGAAGAAAGAATGTCTGGTGAGTGTGCATGTGTATTCCCGAATACCTGGACTACGATTCCAGCCCACGATCCAGCGTTTGAGCAGACTGCTAGCATCATCATTGAAAATGATGCGCACATTCACAGCCTCCTGCCTCACATGCACTTCCGTGGTAAGCGCATGCGTTTTTACGCTGACTATCCTGATGGTACTTCTGAAGAGTTAATCAATATAGCCAAGTACAACTACAACTGGCAGCTTAGCTATACCTATGAGGAGCCTAAGTTTGTACCGGGTGGTACCAAGATTACTGCAGTAGCAGCTTGGGACAACTCAGCACAGAACCCAGCGAATCCAGACCCTGATCGCAATGTTGATTGGGGTAATGAGAGCTGGGATGAGATGTTTTTTGGAGCGGTTAATTGGAAAGACATCGATCAAGGCGGTGAAGATTAGTAGTTATTTAGCCTTTCTTTAATAAAAAAGCCCGACTGTTGAGAAACAATCGGGCTTTTTTGTGTTTGGGACATAGCGGCTGCGAAACAGAATTACTTCGTTAAAGAGCTTAGAGAAGCTGCTAACGACACACTTCGCTATTCCTTGAGTTCTTTGCCCCACACTTCAACTTTTCGCTCACGACCACTTCAAACTCATAGAATCTCAAAGATGTCATAGGCAACCTTGCCTTCGACTTGCTTAGACTTTCCAACGAATACTCGATGATTTAACCAATCATATTCTTCCGATGAAGTCGTAAAACTTGGTGTGACCCGCCAGTATAAACCGCTATCACTCGGCACAACCATGCCTTTATAAGTCATATAGATGATAGCGCCGTCATCGGTTTCTAAGGTAATGCGAACGTCTAGGCTAGAATGGCCAGAGACTTGTGTGATCCAATCCGCACCGCCATTGTGCACTGCTCCACTTATGCGCGGGCCAGAAAACGTACCGCCAGTAACCGGTGCGATTCGCGTATGGCCTGCGTCATGCTGTGGAGCAACATCTAGTAATAATTCAAAAGCAAATTGAGATTCCAAATTGCTTGCAGGGGATTGGGCCGTAGCGATGTGAGTAGCTCCTGTAAGTGAAATTATAGAAAGAAGTGAAATAATCACGCGCATTTTTTTAGTCAGATTATTCATTATTGTTCTCCTAAAGTCGGGCTGACAATAATAGTTAAATCTGTTTAGGATGTCACAGCATCTGCGGTCTTAAATTGATTATCGAATCGCTTCAGAATAGTAGGGAGATAAATTAGATCTAACACCAGCGCCAGAACGACTATCGGTACTAATAGTTTCGCAGATTGCTGGAAATACAAGGTATTAGCAAAGATCATAACTGTCGTGCCAAAGGCCAATACCATGGTGGTAATAGTTAAGGCAGGTCCGGCGGTCTTTATGGAATGAGTCACAGCGTCGCTTTTATCCGCCCCAGCCCGTCTTCCTTCAAGGTAGTGACTCAATATATGCACTGTGTCATCTACAACCATGCCGATACTAATGCTGAACAGCATCATCACGAATGGATCCAACTGTCCAACTAACAAAGCCCATAAACCAAAAACAATTGTTGCCGGGAGCAAATTGGGTAATATGCTTAATACACCAAAATACAAACTGCGAAAACCTATTACGAGACATAAAGTAATTAGTAATAAGCTAACCGAGTAACTTTGCAACAATTCTATGGTGACTAGTTCATCCATTCTCGCAAACAATAAAAAACCGCTACCGTGAATTAAGTTTGCAGTTGCAAATGATTCACCGAAGCGCTCTGTAATCCGCTCATCCAAATCGATGATTTTCTGGTTTGACATCGGAGCTGCATTCACAGTCAAAGTTAAATAGGAACTGTCGTCATTTAGAAAGTTTGATAGTGGTAAGTAATTCGCTTCCACCATGCGATAGGCATTCAGATAATTTGTATTAGTTTCTTTCTCTTTTGGAAGCAAAAAGTAATTTTCATCGTTGTCATTAACGATTTGGTTAATGGTCTTTAAGACTTCTGTGATACTGATGATTGATTCAACATCATCTTGAGAAGCAAGCCAGGTCGAAAATTCATCCACCTGCGCGAGAAACTCTGGATCTATCGCTCCTTCCTCAGTATTACTATTTATTCCGTACGTAACTGCTGGGCCTCGATTCATATGCTCGCTAACTAGATCATAGTAGAGCAGAGTGTCTGAATCTGATGCGATGAAATCCAAGCGATCAAAATCGGTTTCGTTGAGTGGAAGTAACAGAATCGTGATTATCGCCAGCGCGCTACAACCGTAAAAAATCTTTTTGTCTTGTCGATTGGTAAAACTGATTATCTGTTGTAGCTCTTTCTGTAAAAAAGACACACTAACTTCACTCTTATCGCGAGTTATTTTCGAAAACCAAATTAGTAACGTTGGCATCATTAAGAGGGTTAACACATAGGAGAATACGATTCCTATCGCGACAATGCGGCCGAAATCCTGTACGGCAGGAGAAGAACACATGTTTAGTGAAGAGAATCCAATTGCAGTGGTTAACGCAGCTAACGTAACTGGTTGAAAATTGTAAGCCATGCTATGTCGCATGGAATCAATTTTGTTTTGTCCTTTATGCAATGCTTGTTTGTAAATTGAAATAATATGCACGCTTGTGGCGACAGATATAACTACAACTACAAGCGGTGCCATGATGGAAATACTGTTAAAGGCAAAGTTTAGAAATCCGAGGGCACCGACAGTGTTTAAAATTACGAATCCGACGTGAGTAAGAATGCAAGCCCCTAAAGTTATTGACTTGAAGCAGTAACAAATAACCAGCACAGATAGCAAAATCACAATGGGCAGCAAGCTAGTTAAGTCATTGATCATTGCCTTTTGACTTGATTGTTCAAGTAACAGATCTGCGTTCGCGAATAGATCCACATCAGGGTGATTCGCCCGGAGTTGATCTTGCACAACCAATACGGCATCCGCTATTTCGAGCCGTTGTTCACTACTTGCGTCACGGGCATTCAATGTAATAACGGCAAAGGTCAGCGCACCATTTTTTGATAACAGGTTGCTGGTGAGTAATTGATCGCTCGTTGCGGTTTCTCCGACTTCTCGGAGTTCTGCGTCCGTGTATTCATCTAATTCTTTACTGAATAATCGACGCTGCGTTTCCGGTGCCGTATATTCCAGCACCGTTGTTATGCCTCGAATGCGTGGAATCTCGACAAAGATCTCTTCCAGCTCCTGAATAGCGGCAAGAATCTCTCGTGCGAAAACTGTTTCACCATCCTCAGCGATAAACGCAAACCGAATTTCCGAACTGGTTGGAAACTCCTGATCCAGTAGATCTAATTCGTCTAAATAAGGATCAGATTCGGACAATAAAGCACTTAGAGAGGTATCAAAGCTGGTGCGCAAAATACCAGTGCTTAAAAATACTGTTAGAAGTGTGGCTAGTATTAGTAGTGCATAACGATTTGCGACGGTAAATTCTGCTATCCGCTGGGAAATGACTGGATTTTTAGCTTCCATAATATGCGTTCTAATTTCTGCTTAATACTTTTTACAATGGTCAATCCAGCTCTGCACACCCCGACTTAAAAATTTTTGTTTATGCAGAATGAAATAAAATTTTCTGGTCCAGTCTCGCTGTGGCGCAAGTAACGGAACTAGCGTTCCCCTTTTAAAAGCATCTTGTAAAGTTAATTCGGATAGGCAGCCAATACCAAGTCCTGCTTCGACTGCCCGTTTAATTCCTTCTGTGTGTTGTAACTCTAACCTTAGAATTATCTCTGACAACATGCCACTCATGGCTCGATCAAATGCCTGACGTGTTCCCGAGCCTTTTTCCCTAATGATCCAATCTGCTTGTTTTAAGTCTACGTCCGATAATTCCTTCTTTTTGGCTAGGGGATGTTGGGGAGAGCAAAACACTGAGAGTGTGTCATCACGCCAGTACTGAACATCGAGATCAGGTTCCTGTAACTCTCCTTCAATAAGACCTATATCTAACTCAAAATTTCGCACCTTACTGGCAATGGCTTGAGTGTTTTCGACATCAAGCTCCACTTGGGCAGAAGGGTGATCTTGAATAAAGGCCGCCATGATACCGATTGCCACATAATTGCCAATAGTCAAAGTGGCGCCAACTTTCAGTTCTCCAACGTCAGAATGGCGGATTAATGAGCTCTCGATTTGTTCCGCCTGAGACAATAATGCCGCAGCCTGTGGTCTTAACAGGGCACCTTGTTCATTCAGTTGAAGCCGTTTGCCGACTCGATCGAACAGAACAACATCAAAGCGTTGCTCCAGTTCTTTCAAGGCCGTGCTAGCCGCAGACTGCGACATGGCCAGTTCTTCAGCGGCCATGCTGACATTTTCATGACTGGCCACAGCCAAGAACACCTTGAGCTGTTTCAGGGTAAAGTGCATGGGGGATAGTATATCTAAAAAATAGATACATAATATTAAATTTATTTAATTTACAGATATAGGAGATGCAATTAGAATTCCCAGCCCAGCTCGGAGGAAGTTAATTGTGGCAAGTCTATCCACTCAGTCTGTAACTGATGTCCATCACTGGAACGAATCCTTGTTCAGCTTCAAGACAACCAGGGATCAATCCCTACGCTTTGAAAATGGACACTTCGTTATGCTAGGAATGGAGGTAGAAGGGCGGCCGCTAATGCGGGCCTACAGTATTGCCAGTCCCAATTACGAAGATAAACTGGAATTTCTAAGTATCAAAGTACCCGAGGGGAGTCTTACCTCGAAACTTCAAGATATAAAAGTTGGTGATGAATTACTGGTAAGCAGTAAGCCAACCGGAACCCTAGTAGTGGATCATCTTTTAAAAGGGGCCGTAACTTATATCTTATAAGCACCGGAACTGGCCTTGCACCTTTTATTAGCATTATTCAAGACCCAACCGTTTATGAAAGATTCGACAATGTAATTCTCACCCATGGAGTCCGCTACGTCAGTGAATTGGCTTATCAAGATTTCATTCTGAAAGATCTTCCTGACAATGAATTCCTTGGTGACAAAGTTAAAAAAAAAGCTAATTTATTATCCGACCGTGACCAGAGAAGACTTCCACACTCAAAGGGCGGTTAACGGATTTAATGAATACAGAAAAACTGTTCATGGATATTTACCAGTCAATACCGAATCCAGAACCCCGACCGCTTTATGATTTGCGGCAGTCCCAGTATGCTAAAAGAAACATGTTGTATTCTCGATCGGGTGGGGTTTGAAGAATCCAGACAAGGTATAAAAGCACACTATGTCATTGAACGCGCCTTCGTCGAATAGTGTTCTCACTGAGATTTCCTTTCTTTATAAGTTGATCTTAAAACTGTCTTCGCGGAATATAGGACCGAAGCGCAGAAGTCGCCAACCTTGAGATTTAGCTAGTGATTAGATTAAAAAGAAGAAAGGTTCTCCAATTGAGTAGTACGCTACTTGCCGGGTCTCTATCTTCGCCTGTATTTGCCGCGGTTTCTCTAAAGTATGGTGGACTTCCTATGGGAATCCATGGTGCCTCTTTTCGTGAGTTCGATATTGAAGAGACACTACGCATCATTGTTGAGGAGCTCGGTCTCAACGAAATTGAACTTACATCTTCTCAAATTAGATTGCATGGTGATCCAGAACATGAGCTCGCCACTCTCGGTGAAGTTCGAAGTTACATGCCCAACTACAAACTGCCGGTGTTAAAGCAACTGCTTACGGATTTGTTCCAATGTCAATTGACCTTGAAAAAAACACAAGACTGTTTCAAATGGCTCAAGAATTGGAACTAAAAAATCTCACAGTTATTCCCGAATATGATGCACTGGATCATCTAGAAGAATTAGCAGAACTCTATGACATTCGTCTTGCGATCCATAAAATGCGCCAGGGCGTTTGTATGACTCAATGGAGCAAGTTTACGAGGGGTCGAGGACAGGGGCAATAATGTCGGAGCTTGTATTGATATTGGTAATGTTTTGCGTAGTTACGAAGATCCCGCTGCAGCGATTCGTTATCTTGGCCAAAAAGTATTTGGCATTCATTTAAAGGATGTATCAAGCCGCAGTAATGACAGTGAGGTTATTGGATTGGGAGAAGGCATATTAGATACGGAAGAGCTGTTCGCTGCATTGCGAGAGACGCAAATGCCGGAAGATATAGCATGTTCACTGGAATACTTGGGTCAGCCTAGTGAGCCTGTTCCCAGTTTCTGCGTTCACTTGCACTGGCAGAAGACCTACTAAATTAATTTCGCTCGGAAGAACCTCTTCTAGTCTTTTTTCTAATTCGGGGGTCGCTGGGACATTGGCAAGCGATGCTCGTTATTCGGTACAGCCCATCCGTTTCATCATGTATTTTATTGGGATGGGGTTAGTATCATAGAACACTGACTGATTTAGTTCGAATAATTGGTGATGAACTTTTTGCCTTTTTCCAGATCGTTATCCCAAACTGCTTTGGGACATATCTGCAAGAATTTTAGGACGCAAGTTTCCTACTGCATTCATAAGACCAACTGCGCCGATTGCCAGTTCCGGAAAACTGAGTTCTTCCAATCCAACAAAGACCTTAAAATTCGGAAACTCTGCCAGGCACTCGGATACAAAACCGAGATCGTTTACCGCATGTTTCATGCCGACAAAGTTTGGCGATCTATCTTTTAGCTCTTTGATAGTGTCGATGGTAATAGATACAGCGGCGCGTCCTGGAATGTGATAAATCATCCAGGGGATATCTACATCCCTAGTTACCTCTAGGTAATAGTTGATAATTCCTCTTTGTGGAGGGCGAATATAATAGGGAGTGACGATTAATAGCGCGTCGGCCCCAGCGCTAACAGCATGATCAGTAAGTGCTTTGGTTTCTAAAAAGATTGCGAGCCAGTTGCCGCCACAATCGGTACTGATTTATTAGCGGTTGCAAAGGCCACATCAACCAGTTTGTTTCTTTCTTCTGTAGTAAGCGTCGAAGGTTCCGCGGAAGTGCCATTCACCAATATCCATGTGAGCCTTCAGCCACATGAAAATTATTAGTTTCCTGTAGGTGTCCAGATCGATTTCCCCATTTTTAAATGGAGTAATCACTGGAGGGATAGATCCTTTTATTTCGCTATTCATTTTCTAAACTTTGATTGAGGTAAATGAGTCGTTTTAGCAACTCGTCCAGTTCTTTTTTGCCTATGGTTTTTTCGATTGATCGATAAATCTTTTCCGATTCAGGAACGACTTGTCGATATTTTTTTCTCCTTTGGCGGTGAGATTGATTAGTACCTTACGTTGATCTTGTTTATAAGTCGCTCGCTTTATCAAACCATCTTCTTCTAGGTTCTTTAATATACGAGTAAGGCTAGGTGGAAGAATCATGCTCTGCTGGGAGAGCTCAAAGCCTCGACGTTTTCTTGGGTTGCAAGAACTCGAATTACGCGCCATTGCTGATCGGTTATACCGAAAGATCTGAGCATTGGTCGAAACAATGACATTCTGATTCTCTTGCATGTAAAAGCTGCATCGGGAGACTGCGATTAATGTTTCTTAGTTTTGCCATTGCTAATAATCGAAACTAGCCTCTTCATCTCTGATGAATTGTTAAGGATGCCTATTCCTGGAACTTCCACTTCCACGACATCTCCCTCTCTCAAATACTTTGGGGGATCAAAGCGAGCGCCTGGCCATTGGGTGTTCCGGTAGCAATAATGTCTCCGGGTTTTAATCGGTAAAATGTGATAAATAGGAAATAAGAAAACGAAAAGGAAACATCAAGTTGTCAGTAAAATCGTTTTGACGTTCTTCGCCATTTACACGAGTAATAACTTGCAGTTGGCCCATCGGATCTAATTCGTCAGGCGTTACCATCCAGGGGCCAAGTGAACCAGATCTTTCAAAGTTTTTTCCCTGAGTCACATTAAACTTTGCATGTCTTAAGTAATCTCTCACCGAACCCTCATTCATGATTGTCATACCTGCGATGTAATTGTGCGCCTCAGTTTCAGGAATTCGCCTTCCTTCTTTTCCTATGACTAAAACAATTTCGCCTTCGTAATCCAATTGATCTGATTCCGGGGGATTCATAATATCTTGTTTATGCCCCACCAGAGACTCCCGGTTACGCATAAACACACTGGGATATTTTGGAAGATCACTGCCGTCTTTATATTCTGCATTACGATTTGCATAGTTAACTCCTATGCAAATAATCTTCTCCGGATTTGGGATGGTAGGAACCAGCTCAACGTCATCAAGGGAAAGGTCGGCATCACTACTTTGTACAAGCTCTGTCAATTCGTTTAGCCGATCATTTCGAATGACATCTCTTAAGTCTGATAAATCCGAAGAACGTTCACTCAGATTAACAATGGCAGGCTGTTCTCCACTTTCATTTATGCCGCCGAAGGAGTCTTGCCCATCATGTTTAAAACTAAGAAATTTCATAGCGCTTTGCCAGGAGTTTTAACACTCTTGGGCCAATAGGAGATATATTGATTTATTTAATATATTAAGTAATATTAAAAACCAATTCCAGCCTTTTAGGTTTATTCTCTATGCCTCATCAAATTGTGGAAGTCTCTCCCAATATTGAGAAAATGCTCGATCTGGACGGTCTAGTTCAGGCCTTACACCAATGTGCCGCCAAACAGGAAGCACTTGCCCTTGGTGGCATTCGGACCCGTGTGTATACAGCATCACACACATATCGCCGATGAATCTGGGGGCTTTGGCTTTATCGCCGCTTACCTGAGAATAGCGCAGGGGCGTTCAGTGGACGTACGCAAGCAAATGGGTCAGGAACTCATGAACTGTCTTTGTGACTATGTCGACGAACAATTAGGTAATGCTCCACTTGCACTTTCCTATGAAATACAAGAGATAGAATCAGACATGCGCTGGAATGAAATAAAGTACCTGAGTTTATGAATGAAAGAGGAAGTTCTTCATGAGCCAGGAACAACTCAATGAAAACTTAGAAAAATTATCTCCACTGCTTGCAGAGTTTTCACAGAAACCTATTCGACATTGCATTAGTGGTCAATGGGTAGCTTCAAGTAACGGTGAAACCTTTCGCAATAATTCTCCTATTGACGATTCTGATATTGGAGAAGTTGCAGCAGGTAGTCGGAAGATATTGACGCTGCTTGCAACGGGCAGCGGAAGCCTTCGATGATTGGGCTGTGATGCCGGGAAAGCAAAGAAGAGAGCTGCTTCATGCTATTGCCGATGCAATCGTTGCCAATGCGGAAGCCATTGCCCTGGTGGAAAGTTGGGACACTGGTCAACCGTTGCGATTTATGAGTAAAGCCGCAATTCGCGGTGCCGAAAACTACCCTTTCTTCGCCGACTGGTGCTAAATGCTCGCGATGGTCTTTCTTTGCCAGCGCAGCAGCACATGAACTATAGCTTGCGCCAGCCAATTGGCCCGGTTGGGATTATCACTCCCTGGAATACCCATTCATGCTATCAACCTGGAAGATCGCTCCAGCGTTAGCTGCGGGTTGTACAATAGTGCATAAACCAGCGGAATGGTCACCTTGTACGCGGCCATGTTAGTGAAGATCATGCATGAGGCAGGGTTACCAGCAGGAGTTGTAAACACAGTACAGGGTGCTGGTGAAACTGCAGGTAAAGCATTAACAGAGCACAAAGCCATTAAAGCCATCGCATTTGTCGGCGAATCGCGAACCGGCAGTGAGATTATGAAACAGGGGGCTGATAGTTTAAAGCGTGTTCATTTCGAACTTGGCGGTAAGAACCCCGTTATCGTTTTCGATGATGCAGATTTGGATCGTGCCTTAGATGCAGTTGTATTTATGATTTACAGCCTTAATGGCGAACGCTGCACATCTTCCAGTCGTTTGCTTATTCAAAAATCTATTTCTGCGGAATTTGTTGAAAAAGTTAAGGCGCGAGTAGCGGGATTAAATGTTGGTCATCCATTGAATCCTGCTACGGAAGTAGGCCCTCTTATCCATGAACAGCACCGCGAAAAAGTTGCTTCTTATTTTGATATTGCAAAAGAAGACGGTGCGACGATTGCCATCGGTGGCAATAAGAGTGATTTGGACGGAAAAGGATGCTACGTAGAGCCAACACTTTTTACGAATGCAAGTAACTCGATGCGTATAGCACAGGAAGAAATTTTCGGTCCGGTTCTTACCGTGATTGAATTCGAGAATGAGGCAGAGGCTGTTGAGATCGCAAATGGTGTGCGCTATGGCCTGGCAGCCTATATATGGACTGGTGATTCCGGACGTAGCATTCGATTGGGGCGAGATTTAGACGCGGGCATGATCTGGGTTAACTCCGAAAACAATCGACACTTGCCCTCGCCGTTTGGTGGAATGAAAGCTAGCGGTATCGGACGTGATGGTGGCGGTTACAGTTTCGATTTTTATATGGAAACGAAAAATGTTTGTATTGCTACCAATGACCACGCAATACCACAACTTGCCAAGAGTTAACTAATGAGTCTTTATCAGGTTCAAAAATTCCTCTATAACTTGAATCGTGATGAACAGATGCAGCAAGTCTTTGCTGATAACAAGAATAAAGCCTTGGCCAACTACGATTTAACCGACGAAGAACACGCCGCCTTAGAGCTCGGCGACATAGGTTTGCTTTATGTACTGGGAGTAAATGGTCAAATCCTCATGCACTACGCTGCTTATTTGCAGATTGAGTGGTTTGATTATCTGCAGGCTATGCGTGATGGCGTTGATAAACACGGTCCAGTGCGTGCTGGTATTTATGCAATGACAGGAGGAGGCAAGCTATTCGCTCAGACTCCCCCCTCAGATAAAGGAGAAAGCTTCCAATGAGTCTGGTCTATGCAGGTATTCTTAGTCATGCGCCGGGTATCACTGGACGGGCACATCTGGTTGATAACGAAGCTGTTCGCGATGCTTTTTATGCCAGCCTTGAAAAGCAAAGACTGGAAATTGAAGCTACCGGTGCTGAAGCATTAATCGTTATTGCAGCAGAGCACTTTGCCAATTTCTTCATGGACAATATGCCAGCCTATTGTTTGGGCATTGGTGATAAACACAAAGGACCGATCGAAGACAGTGAGTGGCTAAAAATTGCTAAAACAGAAATCCCTGGCGCGCCTGATTTGGCAACACGATTAGTGAATTCAGTAATGCAAACTGTTGATGTTGCCTATTCTGAAGAATGGCAATGTGATCATGGCATCATGGTGCCGTTAAATTTCCTTACACCTAGTTACGACTTACCGGTTATTCCCGTTAACATTAATTGCCAGGGCCCGCCTTTAACGCCTTTGTCTCGAGTTTGGCAATTTGGCGAAGCATTGCGCAAAGCCTGTGACGAAGAAGCAGAAAAAATTGCTATCGTCGGCACTGGAGGAATATCTCATTGGCCAGCAACTCCTGATTCCGGCAAAATTAATGAAGCCTGGGATAGATCTTTTCTAGACCAACTAATGCAGCAAGACAAAGATAAGTTACTGTCCTATATAGACGAGGAAGTATATGCCCAAGCAGGACAGGGTGGATTCGAAATAAGAACTTTAATTGCTGCTGCTGCAGCTGCAAAAGGAAAAGGCGATTTGCAATTCTATACAGCAGAGCTCCCAATTTTTGCAGTTGGATGCACGGTAGCTCGCTTTGATATTTCAGTTTAGAGGTATTGGCGATGAGTGATCAGTCAAATCCTTTTCTTTACAACTGTTGGTACGCCGCAGCTTGGACTCATGAAATTGAAGAAGGTGCCAAGTTAGACAGAGTGTACCTCGAGCAGCCGATAGTTATTTATCGGGGAGAAAGCGGAAAACTAATTGCATTAGATAATCGTTGCTGTCATCGTGGAGCTCCCCTAAGCTTGGGAAGGATAGAAGGCGACTGCATTCGTTGTATGTATCACGGCATGAAATACGATGTTGATGGAGTCGTAATAGAAATTCCTGGCCAGGATTTCATCGGCCCAAATCATCGTGTGCAAAGTTATCCAATCGAAGAGAAAGGCAATTTGTTGTGGATTTGGATGGGAGATCCTGAGCTTGCTAATCCCGATGACATTCATGACTATGCACCCCTTTCTGACAGTGCCTGGCGGGGTTTCGAGAAAGAAGCCTATTTGCACTACGATGCAAACTGGATGTTGATCGTAGATAACCTTGCTGACTTTTCTCATCTGGCATTTGTGCATACTGACACATTAGGTGGTTCAGAGGATTACGCATTCGTTACTAATCCAGAAGTGGAAAAACTCGAACACGGATTTAACTTGGTTCGCTGGAGTAAAGGAGACGCGCCTGCTCCTTACCACGCCAAGATTAATCCTGATGCTCCAGAAACAATAGACCGATGCAATAGTGTACAGATGTTAGTACCAGGCGTCTTTTTCATGTCGACCATCATGGCTCCAGAGGGTTGGGATCCGAAAAGTCGTGACTATGAGGACGTAAAGCAATACCGTAATTGTCAGTTTATGACCCCAGAAACAAAAACTACCACGCACTTTTTCTGGAACTATTTGCACGATTACAGAACCGATGACCCTTCTATCTCTAAATCTCTGCAAGCAAGCCTTTTAGAAGGGTTCATAGAAGACAAGGAAATAATCGAAGCGCAACAAAAGATGTTGGAATACGAAACTGAGTTTAAGCCAACAGGCTTGCAAGGCGATGAAGCACTGACGCATTTTCGCAAACTTTACAGCGCGCTGATAAAAGAAGAACGAGACAAATACGATTTTCATACTCGCCCCCAGGGCAACCCACTTATTTAGAGTTTAATTATGCAGCGACAATGGATTTACACAGGAGCTATTCTATTCCTCTTCTTTCTGCTTGTTTTTGGAGTTCCCCTTTTTCCTGAATTCATGGCAACCGATATTGTCGGCCCCATGAATATAGGCATGCTAATTTTTCTTTTGTTGCATATTCTTACTCCCTTGCTGGCCTTTCGCTATTTGAAACAGTTGCAGGGAGAGAAACAGTAATGGGTATATTTCTTTTCTTTGTAATTATTGTCGGAACAGTTGCGTTAACTTTTGTTGCGCAAAAACGCACTTCTAGCGCAGCTGATTTCTTTGTCGCCGATGGCAAGATTGGTGGAGTGTCTAACGGCTTTGCCATTGCCGGTGACTTTATGTCGGCCGCGACCTTGCTGGGAATTACTGCAATTATATTTGGCGCTGGCTATGATGCAGTAATCTACCTTGGAGCACCGCTTGGAGCCTTTTCCATAATCATTTACTTAATGACCGATAAATTAAAGGCACTAGGTAAGTACAGTTTTACCGACATAATCTGCAGTCGTTTAAAAGAGAAACCAATACGAATACTTGCAGCCACTACTACTCTCAGCTTCTCCTTAATGTATCTCATGGCGCAGATTGTTGGCGCCGGAGCATTAATCGAAGTTTTGTTTGGTATATCCTATTTGTGGGCAGTAGTTATCGTAACTGCATTAATGGTTATTTACGTCGCCATCGGTGGTATGTTCGCCACGACCTGGGTTCAAATCTTCAAAGCAATCCTGCTACTTGCAGGTGTTTCTGTATTAGCTTTGTTAACTCTTTCGACATTTAATTTTAGTTTCGCAGAAATGTATAACGCCGCCCATGCAAATCATGGCACTGACGGTTTGTTAACTCGGGGCGGCGGCCTGGGACTTTCAA
Source organism: Gammaproteobacteria bacterium (assembly GCA_019654215.1). Lineage (GTDB taxonomy): Bacteria > Pseudomonadota > Gammaproteobacteria > Pseudomonadales > Pseudohongiellaceae > UBA9145. The sequence continues at coordinate 81,218 of BPDI01000003.1, forward strand.
CTCTATCTGCAGTGTCATTAGGTGTTGGGCTTTGTCTAGGTTTGGCAGGATCACCACATCTGCTGATGCGTTTCTTCACAGTAAAAGACAAGGCAGCGGCAAGAGTTTCTGCCGGAGTAGCTCTTGGTGCGATTAGCTATGTAAACTTGCTTATCTTCTTTGTAATAGGTGTTGGAGCGGTTGCCCTAGTAAAAGGTAACGACGTCTATTTAGATGCAAGCGGCGGCGTCATTGGCGGCAATAACATGGTCTCGATACATCTTGCCGACGCTGTGGGTGGCGAAGTTTTCTTGGGTATTATCGCGGCCGTAGCATTTGCTACTATTTTGGCGGTTGTTGCTGGATTAATGCTGGCTTCTGTTACCGCACTTACTCATGATCTTTACTCTAATGTGATTAAAACAGGTGAGCTCGATCAAGACCGACAGATACGCTTATCGAAATACGCCGCCGTCGGACTCGGTATAATTGTCGCAATCTTAGGTATCGCCTTTGAGCGACAGAATATCGCCTATCTAGTTAGTTTAACTCTTGCCATTGGCGCATCAACTAATTTCCCTTTGTTAATTCTCAGCATGTATTGGAGAGGTTTAACGACTAAAGGCGCAGTTGCAGGAGGAATAGTTGGTTTGGTGACTGCCATCATGCTCATGGTATTGGGGCCAGCAGTCTGGGTAGATGTCTTTGGCAACGATCAACCGATATTTCCTCAAGCTTATCCCGCTCTCTATTCTGTCACCCTTGCCTTTATTACGATGTGGGTTGTTTCTGTGATGGATAGCTCAGAGCAAGGAGTACAGGACAGAAACAATTTCCAAGTGATGGAAGATAGTTAGTCGACGGTAAAGACATCCAGGTCGTTTGCAAGCACTACGTCACCATTGTAAAGCGCCTTGGATCTCATTAAGCACGTAGATTCTTCGGTGCCATAGAACAAACCGTGATAAAGCACAAACCCTTTTTTGGTTGAGCAATTGCTGCAAGTCGTGCAAGTTCATCCGAAGTAGTGTGTACACTATTGTGATAGCGTTGAAAATCTGGCGAGTTTTGTTCTAATCCCTGTCGACTAATCACTTCGTGAAAAAGTAAATCGACTCCCTGTGCTTTTTCAGCTATCACTTCACTGTAGGTGGTGTCACCACTAATCACAATCGATAGATCATCCGTTGTTATTTTAAAAAACCATAAGCTGGATCGATATCTCCGTGATTAACGATGAACGCCTCAATGCTTAAATCATCCTGTTGCAACAATATGCCAGGTTCAATAGTTTGATGATCGATTCGGAAACCATCTGGATTGGCAACAGGCTGAATGCCGTTAATTCGAAATTCCGCATCTGCCGCAATAATTTCGTCAAGCCCATTTACTATGCGGTCAATTCCAGTTGGTCCCCAGGCTGAAGACCAGCCTGTCGTCGCCACCAAAGTGTGTGAGCAAGCTCCGATAAATCCATGGTGTGATCGACTGGAGATGAGAAAGAAATACCAACAAATCTGTGAAGGATAGAGAGAAGGAATGTCATGTTTATAACGGGCAATAGTTGCTTGGCGAATAGCCCCGCTCCCACATCGAATAGATAGCTTTCACCTTTATGGACGACCGCAATGCTGCTGCCCCCTCGAAACGCATCTGGAATTGGAGTGCCAGTACCCAACACAACCACTTGGGTTGGTGTCGCTATTTCTGCCTCGCTTGGTGCCTTCCGCGTCTCTACTTGAGCGCTAGGTATTTAAATTCGAATTCTGAATCGGTTTGAATTCGCACCCGACAACCAACAACCAAAGATGCTGCTAAGAGAGAGATGCAGAAGTTTCGTAGAACTCTCTTCATTATTATCCGGATTGACTACTAAGTTGCCGCCAAGAATAACCGGAATTATTAAAAGCAAAAAAAGAGGATGCATTGCATCCTCTTTTTTAAAAAAACATTACTTAGTTCTTAAAAAATCGCGACTAAGCAGCCTTTAGAATCGGGAATATCATCCATGTTGACTGTCCCTCCGGCCAAAATCGTATTAAGAGCGTCTTTTAAGTACCACTCGCTGGCATTGTTGCGTTGAGTCTCGTATCCAAGCTGATCGTTAATTGGACCGCGGTACAGCACGTCCAATGTTTCAGTATCCACTACAAAAGCTTCAGCAGTTCTTTCAACACCAAGAGCTTTGGCTAGTTGCTGACCTTCATCCTTAATGATCGGAAAATCAATTCCGAATTCGTCTGCTTCTTTTGCTATGCGTGGGAGGTTGTCCTGGATGTTGGAATTAAACATGGTAAATGCAATATTTTTGCCGCTGTATTCATCACGCACTTCACGATAATTGGGAAGTGCGATACGTGCGATAGGGCAGCCCACACCCTGAACATAGAAAACCGCAAGGTCGTAATCGCTGTAGCTTTCCATGGTGTGTATTTCACCTAAGTGATCGGTGAGTTCAAATTCTGGCATTGATCGCAACCAATCGTCATTGGCAACGACAGCAATTGCGGAAATAGTTAAGGCGCTGGAAATAAAAAATTTGCTCAGCAATTTCATTATTCGATTCCTTTAATACTCTTCTTTTTAATATGTTTCAAAATCTCCGCGCCCTGGGCAAAAGCACGTAAAAACCAATGGGCCCAAGTTTAACGGATATCAGTGTATCTCCTCAAAGTCTGCGTATCTTGATTAAGATCAAGCGCAGAATCAATGCGACAAATCAGCACAGACCTTGAGTGCACTTCAATGGTAGCAATTTAACTAGGGTCACTGACAGGAATAGATCGTCTCTGTTACAGAAAATTGCAGCAAAAACAGATACTAATTTATTAAGATAAAAATCTCTATAAATCGAACAAATACAGTAAGTTAAGAACGCCGCGGCGAATTACCAGAACCTGGTAACTGAAGCTGTCATGGGAGAATTCGGCAATGTTGGACTTTGGGCAGAATTATTGAGACCCGGGCATAACAGGAGTAAGCTAGATGAGTAGAAAAAAGAGTCTGCTTTTCAAAAGAACTCGGAGAAATATCATGAATAAAACCATCGCCCTACTGGTAATAATTCTCATTACTACGAATACCTTTGGGCAAGATTGGGACATGCCACGCACCCCTGATGGACAACCGGATATGCAGGGAATCTGGTCAAATGCTTCTCAAACGCCATTGGTAAGGCCAGAAATATTTGGCACTAAGGGATTCTTAACCGAGGAAGAAGCGCGGGAGCAAATGCAAGTCTGGAGTGATCGTTACAATGAATTGGGGCAACCAATCGATGGAGATCGTGCACCACCAACCGACGGTAACTCAAACTTTGGTTACAACAGTTTTTGGTGGGATCCGCGAACGCAGACTATAGAAATCAATGGAGAATATCGAACTTCAATAATCATCGATCCCCCTGATGGACAGATTCCCTACGTAGGCGGTGAAAATCCTGGAAACGATTTACGCTCACAGTGGCGCGCGCGACCCGACGTTGGAGATTATCACGGACACGAGGTAAGGCCCTTGGCAGAGCGCTGTCTTTTAACTTTTGGCTCCGGCTCTGGCCCACCAATGCTGCCGATCTTGTACAACAACAATTATCAGATTGTTCAGACTCCTGATTATGTAATGATCCTGGTAGAAATGGTGCATGATGCGCGTATCATTCCCTTGAATCAGGAACACAATTCTAATGATTTAGAGAAATGGATGGGCGACTCTATCGGTTATTGGGATGGGGATACACTCGTTGTGCTAACTAGAAATTTTCATCCACAACAATCATTCCGCGGATCCTCAGATCAAATGATTATTACGGAAAGATTTGATCTACTTAGCGAAGACAAAATAAAGTATGCCTTTACTATTGAGGATCCACAGACTTTCTCGCGACCTTGGACTGGCGAAGTGGCGATGAACCGCAAACCGGCCGGTGAGGTAATTTACGAATACGCTTGTCACGAAGGAAACTATGCTTTTTCCGGCATAATGGGTGGAGCTCGTCGATTAGAAATTGATGCTGCATCTAATTAGTACTCGCAGTGGAAAGTCGATAAGGAAAACCAGACTGAGTTGGTTTTCCTTTTTCATTTTTTTCCATCTTGCTATTTAAAGCACTTAACTGGCAATCGTAAAGTGTTGTTGAATTGGATATAGTGGTTTTTCTGTAATCTCTGTGTAAAACGTAATTTATAGACATGCCTTCTCCTGCAGCCGAACTTTATAGTGATATCGTGTTTGGCAAACCAGCCCTGGTTATTTCAGTACTACTTTTACTAGTCGCATTTTTCGCCTGGCATGCGCAAGACTTCCGCTTGGACGCATCGGCCGATTCGTTGTTATTAGAGAACGATCCTGATCTCGAGTTTTCACGAGAAGTAAACAATCGCTATGGTCTGGGTGATTCCGTCATTGTTGCCTATACCCCGGATGGAGATTTATTTGATCGAGAAACCTTGAGGCGTATTGAAGCACTGCGAGAGGATCTCTTAGAAATCGATCGAGTATTCGGTGTCGATTCGATTCTCAATGTTCCTGTATTTGGTAACACACCCCTTACCGCAATTTCCGAAGATTACTTAACCATAATGGATGAAGAGCAAGATTTGGAAATGGCTCGTCAGGAGATCATGGAGAGTCCAGTCTTTTCAAACGCACTCTTGAGCCCCGATGGCACTACAGCTGGATTATTAGTTGGATTCGAGATCGATGAAGTGTCTCGTGGACTATTACAACGGCGAACAGAACTTCGCAATATCCAAAGCAGTAGAGAAATAACTCCTGAACAAGCGCAAGAACTAATAGAAGTGGAAGCAGAGTACGCAGAGTATAGTGTAGTGGTAGCTGATCGCCAGCATGAAATGATCAGCAACATAAGAGCGGTTTTAGACAACCACCGCGATGGCGCACAAATATATCTTGGTGGTGCTCCGATGATTGCTGATGATTTGGTTACCTTTGTGCAAGGGGATTTACGTACATTTAGCAGTGTGGTTGTGCTTTTAATCGTCGTTGCCCTTGGACTCATATTCAGAAAAGTGAGATGGGTAGCAATGCCTTTAGCCTGTTGTGCCGTAGCAGGCACGATCATGGTCGGTGTTCTTGGACTAATGGATTGGCGCGTGACGGTAGTTTCGTCAAATTTTATTTCACTGCTCTTGATAATAACAATTTCTTTAACAGTGCACTTAATGGTTCGTTATCGACAATTGCGCGCAACTCGTCACTACAGCAATCATGACAAGTTACTGCGTCATGCGGTGCAAAGCATGTTCCGTCCGTGCTTATACACGGCATTAACTACAGCAGTTGCCTTCGGTTCTCTTATCGTGAGCGGCATTCTTCCAATTATTACTTTTGGTTGGATGATGATGATGGGAGTGGCTACCGCCTTGATAGTTGCCTTCACGTTATTTCCAGCAGTAATGAGTACTATGCAGGCAGATACTACTCAAGTTTCGCCTAATTTGAGGCTTAATTTAACTGCTGCTCTAGCTGCGCTGACGGACAAACTAAAAGGTAATGTTTTAATTATTTACGGATTGATTTTAGTTCTAAGTGTTCTCGGATTAACACGCCTGCGTGTTGAAAACAGTTTCATCGACTATTTCCGTGAGAGTACGGAGATCTACCAGGGTATGGTGCTGTTCGATGAGAAATTAGGGGGCACGCTTTCTTTTGATGTGGTTGTAGATTTGCCTGAAGAAGAAACTTTTGACGATGGTTTCGGAGATTTCGATAACGGGTTTGGTGACTTCGACGATGGTTTCGGTGACAGTTCTGATGATGATGCTTACTGGTTCACTGCACCGAAGATGGATCAAGTTAAAGCCATTCATGAATATCTTGATGCGGATCACCAAACTGGGAAAGTACTTTCCTTCGGTGCAGTAATTCAGTTAGCAGAAAAACTAAATGCTAATGAACCTATTGATGGATTGCTTTGGGCGCTGCTTTATAGCCGTATACCGGAAGCACTCAAAGATACGGTTCTGAATCCATTCGTCTCGATCGAAGATAACCAACTTCGTTTTAATGTGCGTGTTATTGAATCGGCAGACGACTTAAACAGGAATGAACTGCTGCAAAGAATCGAGGCGGGAGTGGAAGAAGAGTTTGGTTTAGCGGATGAACAAGTAAGACTTACTGGCATTCTGGTGATGTATAACAATGTGCTACAGAGTTTGTTTCAATCGCAGATCTTAACTCTCGGCGTTGTGATGCTTGCCATCATGCTGATGTTTCTGACCCTTTTCCGATCTTTGTATATCGCGATGATTTGCATTATTCCGAATGCCATCGCTGCTGCTTTGGTTTTAGGCATCATGGGTTGGCTGGATATTCCACTGGATATTATGACTATAACCATCGCCGCAATCTCAGTGGGAATTGGTGTTGATAACACTATTCACTACATGCATCGATTTAGACGAGAGTTTCCGCGCTTCGGCAACTATAGAGAAACCATGTTCTTCTGCCACAATAGCATTGGGCGCGCGATGTACTTCACTTCCATGACCATCGTTGCTGGATTTTCCATACTTGCCCTATCGAATTTCATTCCAACCATTGTATTTGGCTTGTTAACCAGCTTTGCAATGTTAGTGGCCTTAGCTGGTTCGCTGACTTTACTGCCTCAGCTGTTAATAACCTTTAAGCCATTAGGGCCAGAAACCCACTAAGCTTGCTTCCCTTTACTCGAGTGTTTTATGCTGCGTTCGCATTTGTTGAATCTATAAGAGCTTATCTATGAAGTCGTCAAAACTGTTTATTCTGTTAGTGGCATTAGCATTGCTTTCCGCCTGTGGTGGGGAATCTGAGTCGCCCGCCGAGCCCACGGTTGTACAAGCTTTTATGGCGGATCCCGAGGCTGTTGCCAGAGGCGGAGCGCTCTTCGCAGGCACCTGTGCTGGCTATTGTCACAGCCGCCTACCGGGAAATTCAGATGCCGTATTTCTATTCGATTGTGAATGGATTCATGGAGGCAGCGATCAGGAAATTTTCGACACTGTAACAGTCGGTGTACCCAATACGCGCATGGTTGGATTCGGTTCAAACTTTCCGGAAGGTGACGATGACTTATGGAAGATCATTGCGTTTATTCGCACCAATCAGCAGGCCTGTTCATAGAATGGGTAAATAGTAGGAATATCATGTCAACTATATCGTTAGAGCAAGCAAACAAGGAAGACAAAGGATCCGGTCGTTCAGGGTTTATCGATGAAAAGCTCTTTAAGTCCAGATCACTTACGCTATTTGGAGAAATTAATGACAAAATTGCTCGTTCGGTAACAGAACGATTATTGGCGCTTGCTGCTGAGGGTGATGATCCAATCTATTTTTACATCAGCTCACCTGGCGGTCATGTTGAATCTGGAGATGTGGTTTATGACATGGTCAAGTTCATCAAACCAACAGTAAAAGTTATTGGCACCGGCTGGGTTGCTAGTGCTGCAACTACTATCTATCTAGCTGCCGAAAAAGAAAATCGTTTTGCACTTCCTAACACTCGTTTCTTAATTCACCAACCATTAGGTGGCTCCCGTGGTGACGCAACTGATATCGCCATTCAAGCGGAACAGATAGTCAAAACAAAAGCGCGCATTAATCAACTTATTGCCGATGAAACGGGACAGGATCTCGAGCGTGTCGCGAAAGATACTGATCGGGATTATTGGATGAGCGTTGAGGAAGCCATTGACTACGGCATCGTCAATAAAGTTGTAAGCTCAATTGCGGATATTTAGTTTGCTAACATTTTCTTAAAGGTCGCTTGCTGATCTTTCGCCAGCGCACACACAACCATAAACTCTGGGGCGCAAGTCGCTGCAAAGGCGATGGCAGTTTCTTCGTCAACTAATTCTGCCTGAATAATTCCAGTTACACCGGCGTATTCAACTTCGACTCGGGCAATATTGCCTTCTACTGTTCCAACTTTGCTGGTCCAGATAAAACCCATTGACTCGACCTGATGGACTTTCATTAACCCACCCTCTACTTCCACACGAATTTCGAAGATAGTGCCATCCCCAATCCAGTGTCCATTCCATACTGCATAGTTCGGTTCCTGCGCAAAAAGATTGTTTGAAACAATCAGGAAACAACTTAGTAAGAAGATTCTAAAATTAGCTAATCGCAAGACCGACTCCAAATAACTGCCCGTGGCTAACATAAATGATGAAGTAAAGAATTGAACCGGCAACGACTGCTATCAAATCTCGCCACAACCAACTTAGTTCAGGTTCACTAGTTGGTGTTGCATTGCCGCGCAATGTTAAAAATTTTAGGCCGGCCCAGAGAGTAAAACTTCCAAAGAGAAGTATCGATGCCAGGTCTCCATTTGCCCAGAGATGGGCAACTCCCCAAATTATAACCCCCAACAACATGGGGTTTCTTAGTTGCCAGCGCAAAAAGGACATGGGAATGTTGCCAGCCACTGCTAGGATGAATACAGGAATCATGAATATGGATGAGAGGTAACGCAGTTCGAATGGTGGTTCCCAAATCATCACGAAAGGAGCAATAGACTTTCCCCAGATAATCAATCCCAGTCCAAAAAAGGAGAGCAGGGAATGTATTCCCATATAGGGGCCAATCCCCAAAAGGTCATTCCTTAGCCTATCTCGTAAGCCAAATTCCCGCAGAAGATGGGGCAAGATGAAGACGATCAAGCCAAGGCTAAGAACCAGCACGAAGGGATTTTCTCACAAGCAGGAAAAGCACCAGTTCTGTAATAAGGCTAATTTTCAAACTTGTGCAACCGGATTCGAACGCGAGAAATCATGATTCTTAATTGGAAGTTCTCGTACTCTTTGTCCGGTAAGAATGTAGATAGCATTGGTAACTGCTGCGGCAATCGGCGGTGTAGCAGGTTCACCTAATCCGCCTAAAGCTTCTCCCGATTCAACGATGTGTACTTCAATTTCAGGTGAAGTCGCCATTCTTACCATTTCATAATCAGGGAAGTTGCCTTGAGCTACTCTTCCATTTTCGATTGTGATTTCACCGTACATTGCTGCGGTCAAACCGAAAATAATGCCGCTTTCGATTTGCGCTTCCACAGTATCCGGGTTTACCGCCCAACCACAATCGACGGCACAGGTTACCTTGTGCACAATAGGCTGATTTTCTTCACCCATTGAAACCTCTGCAATTTCAGCAACAAAACTGCCGAAGCTTTCCTGTACAGCGATACCCAGGGCATGACCATCCGGTAAGTTTTGGCCATATCCTGCGGCTTCTGCCGCAACTTCTAGTACCTTGCGATGACGTGGATGTTCTTGCAACAAATCCATGCGCATTTGATAAGGGTTCATTCCCACACGATGGGCGATCTCATCCATAAAGGATTCAATAAAGAAAGTTTGTTGAGAATGATCAACACTTCGCCATGCAGCGATCGGAACATGAGAATCGCCATCAACAACTCTAATGGATTGATTTTCAATGTCATAAGCAATATGAGATGCGCCCGGAACCTGAATGGGGCCAGTAAAGCGACTATGCCAGGCAATAACTTTGTTATTCGCATCGAATGCTGCTTTGAAATTATTGTGTACAGCAGGACGATAATAATCCTGCTGCATATCATCTTCGCGACTGAAAATAGTTTTAACGGGTACATCAAATTCTTTAGCGATTAATGTGGCGTGATCAATCATGTTCCAGTTAAATGGTAGTCTACGCCCATAACCACCACCACAATAAGTCTGATGAAAGGTTACGTTTTCTTCAGGTAAACCAGCGACACTTGCAACTCTTCCTCTCATACCAAGAGCATCTTGTGTACTGGTCCACATATCGGCATGATCACCTTGAATATGTACAGTGCAATTCATCGGTTCCATAGCAGCGTGCGCAAGATAGGGCACACGATAACTCGCCTCGATAACATCAGCCGATTCTTCTAACGCGGCTTCCGCGTCGCCCACTTCCTTATCGGTACTGCCATTACTCTCGGCAAGCTCACGATCAAAACGCGCAGCTATATCTGTACTCGAAACTTTATCAAATTCAGATTCTTCAAATGTTGCGTTTACCAGTTCTAATGCTTTCTTTGCTCGCCAATAGTTATCTGCGACCACTGCAACGGAATCTTCTAGTTCAATGACACGCTTAACTCCTCGCTGCGCTAATGCTTCTGACGCATCCACTGATAGCAGCTTGGTGCCAAAAACAGGGGTAAGCTTAATTGCTGCGTAAAGCATGTCATCACTGTGGGCATCCAGGCCATACATCGCAGATCCATCAACTTTCGCGGGAATATCATTTCGTGAAATCGCTCTTCCCATAATGTTGAATTGCGAGCGATCCTTTAATGAAGGATTCTCTGGGGGCTCTAACAATGCTGCATCTGCAGCCAACTCACCAAAACTTAGAGAACGACCCGACGCATTATGTTGTACGTAGCTGAGTTCAGTAGTTAACTCTGTTGACGATACGCTCCAACGATTCGCTGCCGCAGCAATAAGCATTTCTCGAGCTGCTGCACCCGCCGTTCGCATTGCATACTCACCAGTGTAGCGAATAGAAGTGCTTCCTCCGGTAGTTTGTAAATTCATTAATTCAGCTACAGAGAAAGAACTAACGTTCACCAATCCCATTAAGAAACTCGGAACACCAAATTCTCCCGCGAAGCCTTTCACGAGATCGCCATTGGCAAATAAATCTATTGCTGGAGCCTGTTCAATAATCACATCTTCCCAGGCTGCATCTAATTCATCTGCTGCCATCATGGATAAGGAAGTGTGGATGCCCTGGCCCATTTCCGAATGGGGTATATAGATTGTGATGTCATTACTCGGATCGATCTTAATAAAGGAACTAATAAATCTTTCTGGGCCTTGAACTAATTCTTCATTGGCGCGGCGATGTCTACTCGGTCGTGTCGCGGAGTATCCAATTAATACGCCACCTCCAGCGATAGCACTGGCTAAAATAAAACGTCTTCTATTCATTTTCATTGGCGGCCCCCTTATACGTTTGCCAAGGCGCGAATTGCTTTTCGCACTCTTGGGTAGGAGCCACATCGGCAAATATTTGTAATACTGGCATCGATTTCAGCATCAGTAGGATTTGGATTGCTGGCGAGAAAAGACGATACCGCCATAACCATTCCTGATTGGCAGTATCCACATTGTGGAATCTGATGATCGATCCAGGCTTGTTGTACTGCGGTTAAATCAGGAGTAGATGAGTTAGTGCCAGCTGCTGCTATGGCAAGCCCTTCGATCGTAGTTATTTCTTGTCCTTCTACAGCGGAGACCGGAGTCACACAGCTGCGAACAGAGCTTCCGTTTACATGCACAGTGCAGGCGCCGCAATTTGCAATACCGCAACCGAACTTGGTCCCTGTCATACCGAGCTCATCGCGAATAGCCCATAACAAAGGCATATCTGGCTCGATATCAAGGGTATGCTCCACGCTGTTAACTTTGAAAGTTGCCATTTCCAACCACCTTGCTTGGTATCTAGATGATCACCGCAGCATAAAACAGAGCAGCTGCAGCATCAATGTGAAAATTGTCTATCCGTCCTAAAAGCAAAAACCATTCTTCAAATGGGCAGCAACATCACCAAAGGATTAGGTGCAGGTGCGAACCCTGATATTGGTAGACAGGCTGCATTTCTGTTTTCAATAGGTTCGTGGAATAAGCTGTGGGAGAATGCTCCGCTCTTATTCAATAAACGATTGCCAAACAATGGAATTCAATTATTCAGCTCTGGAAACGGTGGTTGTAGGAAAATCAGTAAATACCGAACTGCCTAAGCTGGCTAAAAAGCTCAGCACAGAACGCATTTTTCTTTTCGCATCCAACAGTCTTAGCAAGACTACAGGTGGATTTGCAGAACTAAGGGAAGCTCTGGGAAATAGCTATGTTGGTTTGTTTGATCAGATCGGTTCCCACACACCACGAAGTGATGTCTTAGCTGCATTGTTGGAAGTCAGAAAGTCTAATGCAGACTTAATGGTCTCCTTGGGTGGAGGATCGATTATCGATGCTTGTAAAGCAGTGCAGCTTGCTCTGGATCAAAATGTAAATTCTGAGGAGGAGTTATTGCAATATGCTCAGCAGAGTGATGGAACTCAAGGGCCGAGGTGGGGTGACTTTGGTTTGCTATCCGACCATTCTCGAGTAAGACAGATAGCAGTACCAACAACCTTATCAGGGGCAGAGTATAGTAATAATGCCGGGGTACTGAATACCCAGAGCTCTGCTAAAGAGGGCTACCGCGGGAAAGATCTCTGTCCGCAATGCATTGTCTATGATCCACATCTAGCTGCGAGTACACCGGAGTGGTTGTGGCTATCTACAGCTATTCGATCTCTTGATCATGCGGTAGAAGGATTTTGTTCCAAAGAAACTAGTCCTTATTTAGATGCACACTTTCTGCATGCAATCAGCATGTTTGCGGAATCATTACCCCAAGTAAAAACAGACCCAGATAACCTTCAGGCACGTTCACTGAACTTTCAGGCAGTCTGGTTAGCGTGCTGTGGACTAGGAACCGTATCCCATGGTGCCAGTCATGGAATAGGTTACATATTAGGAAGTCTTTGTGGTGTGCCTCATGGCCATACATCATGTGTTATGTTCCAGCAGTTTTAAAATGGAACGGTGAAGAGTTCTCTGCAAGGCAGAAGAGTATTTCGACTGCGCTGGGGAAGCCTGAGCTCGGGCAAGTGAAGCAGTAAAGGAATTAGTTTCCGGGCTGCAATTGCCAACATCACTCAGAGATGTGGGAGTAGAACAAACTCAATTGGACAAAATTGCCGAGAAAGCCATATTACACCCAGTAGTCCGCCATAATCCCCGCAGTTTAACCAGCGCTGAGCAGGTTCGAGAGATCCTTGAGCTAGCATGGTAGTGGAATAGTGAATCTATGATACGGTTGGTAAACAACTGCTAAAAGAAAAGCTATTTTCCCTAAAGACTTTATGTGAATTTGAGAAGTTTTCCAGGTTTAAAGAATTAATTGGGGCAAGCCTCGAATTTTTTCCTATTTGAAATCAGATGGTAGACCAAAGACGCTGACGGTAGATTTACCCGATTTGGTGGAACTCCTGAAACAAGTTAAAGATGCACAGATTATTTAAATATTCCTTACTGATAGTTGTTTGCTTAAATACAAACATTGTTATTACGCAATCTTCAGACTCTTCATCAAACTTTCTCAAGTTTGTTGCTGGCAAAGGGGAATGGGAAGGTAAACTGCAAACAGCAATTGTTACTTATCAAAACGAATCAGGTATCACCATTGATTTGGTGTCAGCAGTCCATTTAGGTGAGCTCGAATATTATGCAGAGCTTAACAACTACTTTCGGCAACAAGATGCAGTTCTCTATGAACTAGTTGCCTATGAAGGCGACAGGCCAACACCGGAAGCAGTTGTAGAGAGAACTTCTGCGATAAGCTTCGTGCAAAGGTCATTGGGAAATTTTCTTGATGTAAGTTTTCAGTTAGAACAAATTGATTATTCCCCAGCGAATTTTGTGCATGCAGATTTGAATCCAGATGAACTACTACAAATCATGTTGGAGAAGAATGAAAATTTCTTTTCTATGTTTCTTAGTCTTGCTGTTGCCCAACTAGCAAGCGAGCAGGCCGCTATCGAACAGGGTGAAGCTCCTACTTCTTTCACAATGCTGTCAATTGTTAACGCTTTAATGGCAGAAGATCAGACTGCGGCTTTCAAGTATCTTTTCGCCGAGGAGCTAGGCCGCACCGATGGTATTATTATTGGTCCGGAGCTTGAAGATGAAATTACGATTCTTGGCGATCGCAACCTCGCTGCTCTTGAAGTTTTAGAGCAGATATTGGAAAACCCCGTAAACCAAAAAATTAGCATATTCTATGGCGCAGCACATATGCCAGGAATTGAGCGAGAATTGCTTACTTATTATGGTTTTAAACAGACTGGCCAACGTTGGTTAAATGCCTGGGAAATACCATAGAACTCTTGATAACTAATTAATTCAGGTGGAATGGAATGAATCATCGGTTATTACAGTTGACTAGGGCGTTATTAACAGGACAATAGGCAAACGTTTCACAATTGAGGCAACTCCACGTAAAGCGGGATTTGGGGGTTCAAATACTACCAGGAGAATCAGCCCAAGCGGCACTCCGAGCTTCCTTTGTCAAACAGTCTGAGCTTTTTGAAATACAAAAAATGGTGGATATATTTATGAAAAAACTAATTAGCGGATTGTTGGTATTGTCTCTGGCTATTCTGGTTGGCTGTGCCGCAGGTACTCCCCCAGGTGTTGGCGTTTGGGATGTTGAGATGAACACTCCATTGGGCGCACTGCCTGCGACTTTAACTCTTAATGCGGATGGTTCCGGAAGCATGAATGCCGATGGCCTCGGCGAAGCACCTATTACTGGTGTTACATATGACGCAAATTCTATTAACTTTCAGGCAGCAGTTGATGCGCAGGGCCAATCATTGGTTCTCGAGTTCAGCGGAGCCGTGGATGGGGATTCACTCGAAGGTTCATTCGATAGCGACTTCGGAGCATTCGGAGTATCTGGTTCGCGTCAATAATTAAAGGACTAATAAAAAAGGGGTTCAAATGAATCCCTTTTTTGTGCTCTGATTTTTTAAATCACATTCAGGCGAATATCTTCGTTTACCCTGCGCAGATTTTCCTGCGCGTTCGGGCTGTTGGGATGCACATCAATTAAATTTTCAAACGCTTGCTTAGCTTTGCTTAATTGCTCTTGTTGCAGATAAACCAGCCCTAATCCGGACAGTGCTCCGAAATGCCGAGGCTCGAGGTCTAGTACTTGTTCAATGTCTGCAATTGATTCTTCATGATTACCAAGAATGTAATGCAAAGTTGCTCTACGATTCCAACCTTCTGCGTAGTCAGGAAAATTTTCTATCAGTTGCGAAAATATCAGCATGGCATCGGCATAGCGATTGTCATTCATGCGAGTAACACCTAATTGCATTAGTTGCTCCACATTATCATTAGGATGCTCGAACCAAATTTCCCAAATCTTATTCTCTGTAGCCCTTAAATTGGTTAAGTCTGTGCTGACCAATAATGTAGAAAATAGACCGTCGAGTCGTTCATCAGTTTGATCTGCAAGGAGAGACGCAGGCATTAGAAAGAAGCTCGTTAAAAGGAGCCGCAGCATTTGCATCGTGTGAATCCACTAATTCTCAACCAAGAAATTTCGAGTATAGCCCCTGTATGCTTATTGTGGCTAGTAGTGGGCTAGAAGCTGCTGGCGCTGGCTCTTAACCAAGCGCCGCGATAGAAATTAGGGACGGTATCACTAAGCAATTGGCGATCATAAGAATCTCTTAAATCTAGTCGAAATTCTTCTGGCCATCTTCACAACGCGAGTAAAGGTCCGAAGGTTCCAAATCGTAAGGATTACTAGAACTCATTGCGCCGCACAATTCGAGAAAGGCATGCACTGTTGCATGATGAAAGTTTCATACCCGTTCTGATTTCTGAACAACATCAATGGCCCTCGCAGGATTTGGACTCTGTGTCGCAATGCAGTTGGACAGTGATAGGTATTACAGCTCTGGGCTTAAATACAAGTCTAATGCCATCATTACAGATTGCCCAACACGGCTGAACAACCATTGTCATAATACTCTAGCCTTCAGAAACTAAATAGAGGACCGGCAGTTTAGAAATTCATTACGAAAGTCACTGCAGTTTCTGTATCGGTTTCATCGCGACCGGCTGGAACCTCGGTCTGGTGCTTTAATCGCAGGGAGAAACGCAACGAAAGATTTTCTAGCACTTGCGTCGTTATGCCGGTATCGGACCGGTAAATGTTTGAGTCAGTACCGTACTCGATTGCTAGTTCCTGGCTAAAGGTAGCTGAGTTACTTAAGATCCACTCGTATTCACCGGCCAAACGAAGAATCGGCTCATCGAAATCGGACCCGTCTAATCGAGACCAACGAATACCAATACCAGTATTGAAGACGAGGTCCATGTCATTGCGTGCCTGCAGAAATCCGCGACCATATGAAAGCGTGAAGTCAGACTGGCTATCGAAACCACTGAATCTGTCATCTTCATGAGATACACGAGCAAGAAAGAAACTGTCTTCAGAGAATTCGTAGTTAGCACTGCCGACACCATAAAAGCGCTGACCTTTAGTTTCATCATCACTCGATGCATAGATACCGTCGAGAGTGAATCGGTATTCCCAATTATTTTGGGTCCGGGAGATGTTTCCTGCGAAATTCAGTGAATGTTCGTCGGTGTTACCTGAAGTAAAAAGGGCACCTACTTCAAGTTCCCTAACAAGTTCGCTTTGTTGAGCAAGGGTGGAAGACCCCAAAGTGGCCAGTAAGACGCATAATACTGGCCTGAAGAAAGATTTCATGTCCAAGTTCCTTCGTTGCTTTTCATTAGTACTACAGTGTTTCGGCATATTGCCCAGATGACTTAGTAATCCTTGTGAAGAATTGTCACAAAAAAGCCCGATTTTTCGACAACTTATCGGTAAAATCTAAAACCATAGTTAGCTGGAGCCACTAGTTTTTTTACGATATAAATCCAGACCGAATGGAAAAGAGTTTGGACAGGTAATCACCCCATCTAGATGAAAACGCTTTATCTTCTGCGCCACGCAAAATCTTCCCGGGATGATCCTAAACTAAGAGATTTTGAACGACCACTTGCAAAGAGGGGATTGGATGATGCGCCGGTAATGGCCGGTCGATTTATAGATAGGGATAGCTCAGTGGCTTGTATAATTTCATCACCTGCTAATCGAGCCAAAACCACCGCAAAAATTTTTGCGACAAATATTGGGTATCCTGTAGATGAAATCACCAGTAATCCTGAACTTTACTTTGCGGGAACCGGAATGTTTCTTAAAGCAGCGTCGTTGGTAGATGACTATTATGATTCGGCGATGCTAGTAGGGCACAATCCGGCAATTACTGAGTTTGCGAACATGATGGCAAATGTTGAAATCGATAACGTGCCAACCTGTGGTTTAGTTGAAATGAACATTCCTATAGATAGTTGGTCTGAAGTAAGTACAGGTGTGGCTACCTTGGTTGAATTCGATTATCCGAAAAAGAAGTAATAGCTCATATATGAAGTACAAAATTTTCTCCACTCTCTCAGTTTTAGCTTGTGTTGCCGCTTGTAACGAGTCGCCTTCTGATATGGTTGAGGAAAATCGGTCAGAGCAAATAGCTACAACTGAAATAGATTCCTCTCAAAGATCAGTAGAGCGTGAATCTCAAGCAACAGTCCGGTGGTATTCCGCTACACAAGTTTCTTTAGGCAAAGAAGTATTTGCGCAGAATTGCGCAGAGTGTCATGGGCCCAAAGCCAATGGCATTGTAAAAGATTGGCGTCAGCGATTAGATGACGGTAGCTTTCCACCTCCACCTCTGGATGGCTCCGCTCACGCCTGGCATCATCCTACCTCTATGCTTTTGCAAGTAATTAATAATGGTGGACAAGCTTATGGTGGAAACATGCCACCATTTGTCGATGTGTTAGATTATGAAGAAAAGCTAGCAGCAATTGCCTATTTTCAGAGTTTTTGGACTGATGAAATTTATTCACGATGGGAGCAGATGGGTGGCACGAACTAGGTTTTCTTCCTTCTTTCTACTACTTGCCGTTGCACATTCTTCGTCAGCGCAGTTAACAGTCCATCGCAATGGCAATCTGAACTTTATGCCGACCACGAATTAGTGGGTCAAATCTGGGATAGCAGTGTGGATGCTTTTATTTCTGTAGAAGAAATAGCAAATAAATCTCTTGCTGCCAGTTATCTCATCTTGGGGAGAAACATGACAATCCTGATCACCATGATTGCAACTGGCGTTTGTAAATTTGCTACTTAATAACAATAAGCTTATGCAGCTTGTATTCGAAATGATGAAAACGGATTCGCAAAGCTTACTGAATCGAATTCAACAGCAGCAATTTGATAGCGATAGTGATTTAAAAGCTTATTTGAATTGGGACGAAGAAGGTTGGGACTGGGAATTTTATGGCCCCTAATAGAAGCGGATACGAGGCGAAGTTGCACTAGCTGCGGGCAATATTACCAATTCAAGAATGAGCGAAGTGTACGGCTTCGAATCTTTACCGGTAGAGTTTGATGTATTAGATGAATCCACTATCGAGCAACTCTATGTGGAATTGATGAAAGCCATTGCGGGTTGTTACCGGAGTCTCAGTTTCCGGCCATGGTAAGAGTGCAGCAAGCCCGAGATTTTTCCATGGCTTCCAGTATGGCAGCACCAGACAGCAATTCCACTATTGTTTTGATCACTGGGAATTATCATGCCAGGCAAGATCTTGGTGTTCCTAACTATTTAGTCGCCCGCCATAAAAATCTATCCATGGAGGACATCATTTCCATTGGATTCATGGAGGTACAATCAGGTGAAAATAATCCAGAGTCCTATCTACAACAATATGGCGAAGTAGCCGCACACGACTATATCTGGTTTACACCAATGATTTCGGAAGAAGATTACTGCGCCTCCTTACGGCAATAGATGCTGCGGGATGTCCAGTCACATCCTTGTCCCTGTATCTCGGCTACTGACTGAAATTCTCATTTTAGGAACGAATGGAATTCCTTTCTTCCTAATCTCAGTGTAGGTCAGCAGGCCAAAAAAGGGAAGGACTTTATCTCACTGAATTATCAATTTATCTGGCTAATAAGTGGATACTATAAACTTGAATAAATAACTGAATATAGCGACACTTGACCAAGCACGGAAAGTCAATTTAATAGATGAAGAAATCAAAGTTATTAGTCTGGATCATAAGCCTTTATGTCCTTGTGCACACCGCCCAAAGTCAGGCTCAGGTATATCCACAGATAAGTGGTGCTGATGACGAAATGTATGACTTGGGTTATGACGCGGCCGGAGAATTTAATTTCGTTCGGGTGCAGTTTGATACCTACTATGGTCGGGGATTTGGCTATGGAACCTGGTCTATTGATTTCCCAGATGCAGATATGAACTTTCTTCGCGGTGTATCGCGCTTGACAAATATTCGTGTAATGAGTGACCCCATCGTCTTGCGCTTCGATGATGAGAAGATCTTCGATTATCCCTTCTTATATATGCTTGAAGTTGGACAGGGAGGTGGACTCGTTTTGAGTCCAAACGAAACTGACAATCTTAGAGAGTATTTGTTGCGTGGAGGATTTCTACTTATCGACGATTTCTGGGGTCAGCAGCAGTGGAACAATTTTTATGCTGCTTTCAGCCAGGTGTTTCCAGATCGGGAAATTATCGAACTAAAGCCTGATCATGAAATCTTCCACGTTTACTACGACATCGATGGGCCGCAATTGATACCAGCTTTGTATCGCTCCGATGAATACGGTGAACAAGGAATAGATTATGCCAGCAACCACGCAATACTCGACGACGATGGTAGAGTAATGGTGTTAATCAATTGGAACTCTGATATGGGCGATGGTTGGGAACATACTTACCACCCGGCTTACCCAACTCGATATGCTAATTCAGCGTATCGCTTAGGCATTAATTACTTAATGTATTCAATGACACATTAGTTGCTGGAAAGTAAAACAAAAATTAATAGAAGAACGAACAAAACAATTCTAAAGAGGCACTGGATGAAAAAACTAACATTGCTAATTTTTAGTATATTACTGGGCAGCAATGTCGTTGCTGCTGTGCCTTATGATCATATTCACCTCACTGCAACCGATGCACAGGACGCGGTTAACTGGTATGTAAAACATTTTGGTGGTTCTGCTGGACGTTTTAATCGTGGCGATGCCGATCGAGTTCAGTATCCAGTCGATCGAGTCTTCTATGATGAAATTTCGGTGATATTTTTTGAACGTGAGCCTACCGGCGGCTCAGTTGGGACCGGTGTGGATCATATTGGCTTTTCTATGAGCAATGTCGAAGAAATCACTGCTGCGGCAGTTGCAGATGGTGCGTCTCAGATCGGTGACTTCGTCGAATTCTCTGGCATGGTAATTTCTTTTCTTGAAGATCCATGGGGAACAAAGATTGAATTAATTGACGACCCCGATACCAGAGGTCTTCATCACATTCATCTTTCTACTCCTGAACCTGAAGCGACGCTGGGCTGGTACCAGGAAATATTCGGCGGAGAGATTGAACAGTGGAAGGGAGTACTGACTGCGATTAACTACAGCGATGTGTGGTTAATGGCTGCTCCAACCAATGGTGAAATCGTTCCTACACAGGGACGTGCCATGGATCATTTGGGTTGGGCTTCTTCCAACCTTGATGAATTCGGGGAAGTACTGGAAGCTAACGACGAGAAGTTCACTATGGAACCCACACCCTTTAGAGGAATTCGTATTTCTTTTATAGAAGGACCGGACGGTGTTCGTATCGAAGTGGTGGAACCCAACTGATTAGCACTAGCGATTCATTGGATTAACTTTATCCGCATCGACATCTAGACTTTTCAATTTCTTTTTTAACTCTGTAGCAGAGAGTTCTTCGTTGCGGAATAATCCGACTAGTGCGGCGTGACAAATATAGTCTGCGCTAATCTCGAAATACTCCCGCAAATCTGGACGAGATTCACTTAGTCCGTAGCCGTCGGTGCCAAGAATAAGAAAGCTTTTAGGCATCCACGGAGCGATGCTATTCGGTAGTGCTTTCATATAATCAGAAGCTGCAACGTAGACACCTTTGGTCTTGGCAAAAAGATTCAGCAGATAGGGCACCCTTTCTGTATCGAAAGGATGCAGTCTATTGTGTCGATCACATTCCTCAGCTTCCCGACAGAGTTCGTTATAGCTGGTAACGCTCCATACAGAAACTTCGAGACCCATGACTTCCAATTTTTCCTTCGCTGCCAGAACCTGTTGCATTATCGAACCACTACCAAGTAGATGTACCTGAGATGATTTTTCAGACTTAGTAGATTGGTAGTGATAAGCACCAGCGAGAATTCCATCTTGCACATCTTTCTTCTCTGGCATCGATGGCATCTCATAGTTTTCGTTATATGCCGTAATGTAATAGAAGATATTCTCTTGCAGCTCATACATTCGACGAATCCCTTCTCTCACGATGACAACGAGTTCATAAGCAAAAGCAGGATCATAGCTTTTCAAATTTGGAAAGGTATTCGCTATTAACTGAGAATGGCCATCCTGATGTTGTATGCCTTCGCCATTCAAAGTCGTGCGTCCTGCGGTCCCTCCAATGAGAAATCCGCGACACATCATATCTCCGCAGGTCCAGATCATGTCGCCTACGCGCTGGAATCCGAAAATAGAATAAAAGAAGTAGAAAGGAATCATCGGCAAGCCATGAATAGAATAAGCAGTTCCCGCCGCCAAGAAAGAAGCCAAAGCTCCAGTTTCACAAATCCCTTCTTGTAGAATTTGACCATCTTCTGCTTCGCGATAGGCAACTAATGTGTCCGCATCAACCGGGGTGTACTGTTGCCCTTGTAACGAAAATATTCCGGCGATTTTGAATAAAGCTTCTAATCCAAAAGTTCGTGCCTCGTCGGGAACTATTGGCACAATGTATTTATTGAGGGATTTATCCCTGAGCAGAACAGAAAGAATTCTGACTAAAGACATAGTCGTAGATTGGCTGCGATTACCGCCACTTTTTGTCAATGAATCGAAGCTGGTAAGTGGCGGCGGCGCGATTTTTTCACATTCGCTTAAGCGTTCAGGAAGTGGGCCGCCCAATTCCTGCCGCCGTGCTTTCAAATATTGAATTTCAGGGCTGGTTTCTGAAGGTTTGAAGTACTGCGCTTGTTTTATAGCCTCTTCATCCAAAGGAATGCCAAGGTTTCTGGCGATGGCTCCGCGTTGATTAGCATCGAAGTTTTTCTTTTGATGCACTGAATTGCTTCCTTGCGCGCCGATCATGCCATCGCCTTTAACAGTTTTTACCAAAATTACTGTTGGTTTGCCGTCACCATTTACGGCTCGATGAAAGGCAGCAAAAATTTTCTTAGCATCCTGACCACCACGCTTTATCTGTTTTACTTCTTCATCGGTCAGAGATTCCATCATGTGTTCGAGTTCGGGATTGCCGTCCACCCAATGTTCTCTTTGCCGATCACCTGGCAATACCGAGTAACGCTGATAATCACCGTCTACGCATTCTTCCATCCGTCTGCGCAGACTACCGTTACGATCCTGCGCAAGTAATTTGTCCCAACCGCCGCCCCAGATAACTTTAATGACGTTCCAACCGGAACCGGTAAAAGAAGCTTCCAGTTCCTGAATGATTTTTCCATTACCTCGAACCGGACCATCCAGCCGCTGCAGATTGCAGTTAACAACTAAAATTAGATTGTCTAAGTTTTCGCGGGAAGCAATATTAATGGTTCCTAGTACTTCTGGTTCGTCTGTTTCTCCATCACCGATGAAACACCAAACCTTACCACCGAGTTTTGGTTTCAATCCGCGGTTTTCTAGGTATTTTGCGAAGCGCGCTTGGTAAATTGCCGTGGGTGTCGACAAGCCCATGGAAGCATTCGCTACCTGCCAAAAGTTCGGCATTGATCTAGGGTGAGGATAAGAAGCTAGGCCACCGTCCGCGTGCAATTCACGACGATAGTTTTGCATTCTTTCATCATTGAGTTCGCCCTCGATCCATGATCTCGCATAAACTCCCGGCGCTGCATGGGGTTGCAAAATAACCAAATCGCCACCGTAGTTTTCTGAGCGTTTGCGGAAGAAATGGTTAAAGCCTACTTCCATCATCGTCGCGGCAGAGGCGTACGTCGCAATGTGTCCACCAACACCGGCTCCCGAATCCTGGCCTTGCAGAACCATTGCCATAGCATTCCAACGCAAAATATTTTCAATGCGTTGTTCTAGTTCTAGGTCGCCTGGGTAAGCAGGTTGTTCCGTTAAAGGGATAGTATTCAGATAAGCGGTGTTAACCGATACTGAGTTGGCTTTGATCTGATTTTGACTGCGCCAAGATGAGAGAGTTTCAAGGATGTGATTAACACCAGAAGATCCATAGGCACCATAAATATTTTCTATGGCTTCCAGCCATTCTTGTTTGTCTTCTTCGATACCGGGTGGATATTGCCGTTTATTCATTCAAGTCTAATGTATTCGGAACTGTCGACGTTTTGTGATGCTAGGTAATTGTTGATTAGTTCGACATCTCGCTCTAAGCATCCCTTACTATTGTTGAAAATGTATTCGATACTACTGGATTCAATTTGCTCTGCTTTCGTTAAAGTATTTTTGAAATTTTCGATTTCAGACGGAGGATGTCCCAGATTATTATACAAATCGATGAGTAGTCCAATTTCATTCGGTGTCAGATTGTCAGCAAAAATTTTTGCTATACCAGGTTCAAATTGTTTCCAGGCGTAGGCTTCTGCGTAACATTCAGCGATTGAATTTTTTACAGATTGGGGCAGCGTGATAGAGACATTCATATTTACGATACTGGCATATGTCCTGATAATCATCCGAGTCTGATCCAGGGCCATGGATTCAAATCGACTACCAAGGTCGGTTACTCGCAGGAGTCGATTTGCGTCCCGAATAGCATCAGCAGAGCCAATTGAAGAAGCGAAGCAGAAACTGGCGATGAGTATAAGTATTTTTGTTTTCACGACTCGTTCATTCACCATCTAAACCGATCACTGTCATTCTACTGTATGGAACAACTAAACAACCAGCGCTTAAATCTTTTCAATAAGTTGTCTGTCTCAGCTTTATGTTCTCTGATTCTAGGGTTTCTGAGCCGCGAATCGTAGGCCAGCTAAGGTATTGAATTCGAATTTATTTCCGTCATTTTCTGTCTCAGATCAATTGACTGACAATTAGTACAATGACAACATGCTGACATATAGTCATTTTCAGAGACATCGGTCAGTGCATCTATCTAAAAGAGTCCTATTTCTAGACTTTGTACTGTCAGTTTTCCGGTTAAACGGATTGCTGATTGCAGAGGGTGATGACATGACTGAAAGTCTTGGACTTACTCACGCTCGTTGGAAAGTGATTGGTGCCATAGCCTTGTCAAACAATGGATTAACTGTTCCTGGTATTGCCAGAGTACTGGGCCAATCGAGACAGGCAGTGCAGCGCATCACTGACGTAATGGTTGAAGATGGAGTGCTTGAGTATCATAAGAACCTGAAACACAAACGTTCAGTTTTGGTGATGCTCAGTGAGCGTGGTAAGGAAGTCTATAACACTCTACGTGAAGTGCAGGATCCTTGGGCTATAGATGCCACTGAAGATATTCCTGTTGAAGAATTAGAAACTGCTTTACGCCTGTTGCGCCGTTTAATTAAGAAATTTAACTAACGAATCACAGCTCATGAGTGACTTCACCACTAAACTTCCTAAAAATCTCTATCGCGCTGAACAAGTGCGCGAGTTGGATCGTATAGCGATTGAAGATAAGGGCATTGCTGGCTTTGAATTAATGCAGGGGCAGCGAGTGCTGCCTTTAATTTTCTCAGGGAATATTGGCCCCAAACTCGACACCTACTAGTTTTTGTCGGAATGGTAATAATGGCGGAGACGGTTATGTTTTTGCGGCTTTGGCGAAAGAGGCAGGATTAAGCACAGACATTGTCCAGCTTGCTGAGAGCTCCGAGCTTAAAGGCGATGCAAACTCGCTTTCGAGTTGGCTGCTAGTAAACAAATTCCCATCTATGGCTTTGCGAGAGTGACTCAATTGACGAAACTGAAAATTCCCATACCGTTGTTGTTGATGCGTTATTAGGGACGGGAATAGATCGAAAGGTATCAGGGATTACGCAGCAGCGATCGAACGCATCAATGCCATGAGCTGTCCAGTGGTTGCAATCGATATACCTTCAGGGCTGAGTGCAAATACTGGTAAATGTCTGGGCGTGGCGGTTGAGGCAGATCTAACTGTTAGTTTTATTGGAATGAAGCAGGGGCTGTTGACTTATCAGGGACGAGATTATTGTGGAGAAATAGTTTTCGACAATCTCGAAGTACCCGACGATGTATACACTGGAAAATCTTCACCAGTTCCTTCTGCAATCCGTATTGATATAAACGATGTTACCCGACACTTTTTACCTAGGCGAAAGTCTTCTCACAAAGGCAATCATGGTCACGTTGTAGTTATGGGCGGTGATTATGGCTAGGTGGCGCACCATAATGGCGCGGGAAACCGCCCAGTGTAGTGGCTCGGGATTAGTAAGTATAATAACCAGATCGAAACATAGGTCTGCGATACTGGCTAGGCGACCTGAGTTGATGGTTCTCGGAACTGAAGACGAAGATGCAGATATCGAAGAACTAATCTCTAAGGGATCAGTGATAGCAATAGGCCCTGGGCTTGGTAAGTCAAAATGGTCCAGACATCTTCTGCAGTCTGCACTAAGTGCACAGCAAGCGCAGAACACTCCCTTGGTTGTGGACGCAGACGGACTAAAACTATTAGCAGAACGCTTGGAATCTGGTGCGTCAATTAAGCGTAGTAATTGGGTTTTGACCCCTCATCCCGGTGAAGCTGCATCGCTGCTTAACTCTTCTGTTGGAGAAGTGCAATCCGATAGATTTGTTACAGTGCAAAAACTATCAGAGTTTTGGGGGGGCCTTGTTTACTAAAAGGTAGTGGCAGTTTGATTTGCAATAAAGAAAACAGTAGTGACATTTTTCTATGACAGAAGGTAATGCTGGCATGGCAACGGGGGGGAAGGGGGCGATATACTTGCAGGAATCGTTGCTAGCCTGATTGCCCAGGGTCTAGATTTAAGCATAGCACTTTGTTGTGCCGTTTCAATTCATGGTGAAGCAGCAGACCTTGCGGCGGAGAATAGAGGGGAGGGGGGGAATGGTAGCTACTGACCTTGTTCCTTTTATAAGGCAACTCGTAAATCCATCACTGCATTGATCAATCTGAATACCATGACAGATCATCGATTTTTTTCTCCCGGATGAAGAATCAACCTTTAAATTTTTGGGGCGGAACTTGGCCAAGGCAACCTATAGTGAAACAGCATCCTCTGAATCTATGAGCGAAGGAGTTGGTGTCGAGTCTCTGGGTGGTGTAATTCACCTTAACGGTGACCTGGGTGCGGGTAAAACAACTTTAACTCGCGGAATTATGCGTGGCTATGGCTACAATGGAGCAGTTAAGAGTCCTACTTATACATTGGGTTTAACCCTACGAATTCGATAAGTGCCAAATCTACCATTTTTATCTTTACCGTTTGGCGGATCCTGAAGAAGTAGAATATCTAGGAACAGAAGACTATTTCCGATCAACAAATCTTTGTAAATTTTCGAATGGGCAAACCGGGGCGCGGGAATAATTCCTGACTCTGATCTGACAATCGGGTTCGAAACGGAAGGAACAGGCGTCAGATAAGCTGTCAATTTTTTTTTAGAAAAAGGCCATAAGATCGCCAAAAGATTGTGGAAATAAGGCCGAAATCTATAGACATGTTGAAGTTCGCCAATAACTAGTGAATGATTTTTTTAATTTAAATTTCCCAAAAACTTAGCTGTTATCGCGCTAGCTGTAAGTGGTTTCGCTCGTTCCTTTTTTTTAAATTTTGCAGCGAGTATCGAAGAGGTGCGAATGTGGCAAGCACCGGATCACACTCGTCTGGTTTTCGGCTTGAGGGAAAGCTGTGAGTTACAACTTGTTTACCTTGGAAGATCCTTATCGTGTCGTTATCGACATCGAAAATTCAGAACTTGGAGATGAACTTTCTGGTTTGGATTTTTCTGCCAGCCCCATCGAAAGGATGCGCTCTGGAGTTCGCAATGGCGACGATCTTCGCATCGTTTTAGATCTTAATACTGAAACTAATCCCACAAGTTTCACTTTGGCCCCGAACAGTGAATTAGGAAATCGACTCGTAGTTGATCTTTATAATCTGGATAGCGCAGTTAAAGACAGCGCATCTATAATCAATCCAATCAGATCGGTTCAATCCGATGAACGACGAAATATTGTTGTCGCTATTTCTGCCGGCCATGGTGGCGAAGACCCGGGCAGCATAGGCTACGATGGTTGGATTAAAGAGAAGAATGTCACGCTTGCAATTTCCCGTTACCTGCGGGATTACTTTAATTCAATTCCCGGCTACACACCGGTAATGATTCGCGACGGTGACTATTATGTTGAACTGCAAAAGCGTCCACAGATTGCCCGTGATGGGCGAGCAGATTTATTCGTCGCTATTCATGCCGATTGGTATAGAAGCAGTAGTGCCAACGGTGTAACCATCTATGCATTATCTGGTGACAGAGCAGATAGGGAAAATGCTCGCCGGGTCGCGGAGAAAGAAAACAGTTCCGATTTATTAGGTGGAGTAGGTGGCGATCTTGCTATTGGCGGATTGGACGACGACGTCGCCTTAACTCTGGTATCTCTGCAGATGGCTTGGAGCATGGAACAGAGTCTGATTGCTGGCACGAGAGTTCTAGAGTCTATGGGTTCTGTATCAAGACTAAGGCGAGACAAAGTGCAGCAGGCTTCGCTGCAGGTTCTAAATTCACCAGATATTCCTTCTATATTGATAGAGACTGGATACCTAACGAATCCGAATGAGGCTCAACGTCTTAATTCATCCGGATTTCAACGCAATATGGCTAATTCAATTGGTCGTGGTGTGATGCAGTTTTTTTACGATTCTCCGCCGGAAGGCACGTTGATTGCCTGGCAAAAAGAGAATGGGATTACACCTGGATCTTACACAGTGAAGTCTGGCGATAGTCTATCGATTATCGCCCAGCGATTTGGAGTAACCGTTAACGAATTAAAGTCCCTTAATAATCTGAGCTCAAACACGATTCGTATTGGTCAGGTGCTAACTCTGCCAGGAGGCGGGCCGCTTCAGGTATCTGAACATACCATTCAGCGTGGTGAGACTTTGTCCGAAATAGCAGTTCGCTATTCAGTGAGTCTCGCTGGTCTGCGTGCAGCCAATAACCTGTCAAGTGACAGGATATTAGTTGGGCAAGTGCTCAAGATTCCGACCATATAAATTCTCTCATCTTCACCCATAGGATTAAGAATTGAGAGTGCTACAATGCTGGCACTGTTGGTTCTATACCGTTTCGTTTCATGCATCGAATTAATTTTCTCAGTCAGAGACTGACAAACCAAATTGCTGCCGGTGAAGTAGTTGAACGTCCTGCATCAGTAGCAAAAGAATTATTGGAGAACAGTCTTGATGCTGGAGCGGATCGTATTGAAATTGACTTAGAACAGGGTGGAGTCAAATTACTAAGAGTAAAAGATAACGGTAGTGGCATAGTTAAAGAAGATCTCTCATTAGCACTCAGTCGCCATGCCACCAGTAAGATTTCTAATCTTGAGGATTTAGAAAATATCGACAGTCTTGGTTTTCGAGGGGAAGCCTTAGCCAGTATTAGTTCGGTATCCCGCTTGGTAATGATTTCCAAGTCCGACTCCGATGAGGAAGACAATGGCTGGAAAGTAGAAACGGAGGGTCAGAATATGGACGCCAAAGTCGAGCCCATAGCCCACGCTCGAGGAACCACCGTAGAAGTCAGAGACTTGTTTTTCAATACACCAGCGCGCAAGAAATTTTTAAAGACAGAGAAAACCGAATTCTCAAGAATCGATGAAATCGTTAGACGTATCGCATTAAGTCGGTTCGATGTGCAGTTTTCTCTGCAACATAACCAGCGCAGCATCCATAAACTACTTCCTGCAAAATCTGAACAGGAACAACACCGAAGAGTTGCATTGATTTGCGGGCCCGCTTTCGTTGAAAGCTCTATTCATGTAGAGATCGAACGTGCTGGATTGCGTCTCTGGGGATGGGTGAGCTTACCAACTTTTTCTCGATCGCAAGCTGACCTTCAATACTTTTATGTCAATGGACGAATTATTCGAGACAAGCTAGTGACTCATGCAGTAAAGCAAGCCTATCGCGATGTCTTATTTCATGGCCGACATCCCGCATATGTTCTTTATTTAGAATTAGACCCAGCATCGATTGATGTCAACGTGCATCCGACAAAACATGAAGTGCGCTTCCGTGATAGTGGTTTAGTCCATGATTTTCTCTTTAGCTCTTTAAATAAAGCTTTGGCAGAAGTTACCCCACAAGATCAAATGCAGAGCAGCAAGGGAGACCCAGCGTTACACGCAGCATATTGCCGGGAGAGAAGCGAACAAGCAAAAACTTTTATGTATCAAAGCCCATTGTCATTGAAAGAGCATTGCCAGCCTATCAGGCTGATCGACCAAGTTTATCTGGATCAATAGCAAGTGTGGAGGATCAGTTAGCTGCACTTCGAAGCTAAGTAGCGAAGATGAAGAGGTGCCACCATTAGGCTATGCAGTAGCACAAATTCATGGAATTTACATCCTGGCCAGAATAAAGAAGGGCTAATAATCGTTGATATGCATGCGGCTCATGAGCGCATAACCTATGAGCACATGAAAACTGCCAGCCAAAATGAAGAATTGAAAATGCAGCCGCTCTTAGTTCCTCTTTCTATCGCAGTTAGTCAGGCAGAAGCTAACTGTGCAGAGGAACAACAGTCAGTGTTATTAAGTTTAGGAATTGAACTCGAACGAGTATCTGACGAAGCAATCGTTATTCGACAAATCCCTTTTATATTAAAAGACTCAAACATCGAACAGATGGTTCGCGATGTATTGTCTGATGTTCTTGAGTACGGCAGTAGCCATCATATTCAATCCCAACAGGATGAATTGCTTTCAACCATGGCATGCTACGGTTCAGTTAGAGCAAATCGCCACTTAACTATTCCGGAAATGAACGCGCTGTTGCGCGATATGGAAGCAACAGAACGAAGTAGCCAATGCAATCACGGAAGACCTACTTGGGTTTATCAAAGTCTAGACGAACTAGAAAATTATTTCTCCGTGGTCAGTAACACCCTTTCCTAGATTTAAGTGAATCAATCAAGTTCAAAGCCAAATGTATATTGCCTGATGGGGCCAACTGCTTCTGGTAAAACTGGAATGGCGGTTGAGTTAGTGCAGCGATTTCCGTTTGCAATAATTAATGTGGATTCGGTTCAGGTTTATCGGGGCATGGATATCGGCACAGGTAAACCTGATAAAGCGACTTTAAGTAGAGCTCCCCATCGACTAATTGACATAAAAGATCCTAGTGAGGCCTACTCCGCTTCTGACTTCCGGAAGATGCCATCCAGGAGGTTGGTAATGTACTCACTTTGGGTAAAACACCTTTATTGGTTGGTGGCACCATGCTTTATTTCAAAGTATTGAGGGATGGATTGGCCGCCATGCCCCATGCAGATGCAGAAACCAGAAATGAGATAGGAAACACTCGCTGAAGAGAAAGGCTGGGAAAGGTGCATCCAAATTTGCTAGGTTGATCCAGAATCTGCCCACCGAATTCATGCTAATGATCCTCAAAGGTTGCAGCGAGCCCTAGAGATTTTTCTCGTTTCCGGCAAGACCATGACTCAATTGCATGCAGAAGAGCAGGAAGCAAAAAAAAGAAAATGGAGATTCACTGCCGTTTAATTTGCACTTTTTCGCAATCCAACCAGAAGATCGAAACGTATTACATCAGCAGATTGCCGATCGATTTCAACAAATGTTGAGAGACGGCTTAGTAAATGAAGTCAATTCTCTGTTCCAGCGAGGGGATCTATACGAGATGCTTCCTTCAATAAAATCAGTAGGTTATAGGCAGGTATGGCAACATCTGGCGGGTGAGCTAAGCTATGATGAGATGGTAGAAAAGAGTATTATTGCCACCAGGCAACTAGCTAAGCGCCAGCAAACCTGGCTTCGTAGTTGGGACAATCTGCGAAGTTTGCGCGATCCATCAGGTGAATCCATGAATACCATCTTGAAATACGTGGAATCTATCTCAATATAGAACTTTATTAATGTATCACTAGTCACAATAGTGTCTAAAAAACGATTCAGCCGCTGTGGCGCTGGCCTCATCGCCCCAAAAAAACAGCATTGTAGATAGCAAGGAGAAAAAGAATGTCCAAAGGGCATACACTACAAGACCCTTTTTTAAACATACTTAGAAAAGAACGTTTTCCCAAATTTTTCTATTTATTTGGTTAGTGGCATTAAACTGCAAGGCCAGATCGAATCATTCGATCAATTCGTAATTCTGCTTAGGAATGCCGTAAGCCAGATGGTTTACAAACATGCAATTTCCACAGTAGTCCCTGCACGTATGGTGAAGATTCCAATGTCGGGTCAGGAAGACTCTCAGAATGACGATGGGGGGCGAGCCAGGTAATACTTAAAGATTTTGGCATGCTGAACTTGAGGTAACTATTTTTTTTTTTGAAAGGCCAGAATCTGGCGAGGTTACAATTCTAGTCCATATCTCGATCGAGTCTGATAAGGAACGAGAGGACCCAATTGAATTTGAAGAACTAGCCCTATCGGCAGGCGCTCAACCAGTAGAGTTTATTACTGGAACTCGCAAACAACCTTCACCAAATCATTTTGTAGGAAGCGGCAAAAATCGAAAAAGATTGCCGATGCTGTGCGTGCTCATAAAGCTAAATTAGTTTTATTCAATCACACACTGACACCAAGCCAGGAACGTAATTTGGAAAAAGTATTTGAGTGTCGAGTTTTAGATCGCACGGGATTGATTCTGGATATCTTCGCGCAACGTGCGCGCAGTCATGAAGGAAAGCTGCAAGTAGAATTAGCGCAACTTCAACATCTAAGTTCTCGATTAAAGCGCGGATGGACTCACCTAGATCGGCAAAAAGGTGGTATAGGCTTGAGAGGAGCTGGTGAAACTCAGCTCGAGTTAGACCAACGCATGATTGGCCAACGTATTAAAGCGATAAAGAAAAGCTTGTCCAAAGTTAGAAGCCAGCGCGAACAAGGGAGACGTTCTCGTAACAGAGCAGAAATACCTACAGTATCTCTTGTTGGTTATACCAACGCAGGTAAGTCAAAACCCTTTTTTAATTCATTAACTAATTCGGATGCTTACGCGGCGGACCAATTGTTTGCCACATTGGATTCCACCTTGCGACGCATCGACTTACCCAATTTTGGTGCTGCGATAGTGGCAGACACAGTTGGATTCATCAGCCATCTTCCTCATCAATTGGTAGAGGCTTTTCGCGCCACTTTGGAAGAAAAACCCCATCGGCGGATTTGTTGTTACATGTAATAGATTGTGCCCATGAATCTCATGAAGACTACATTGAAGAAGTTAACGATGTATTGGAGGAAATCGGTGCTGATTCCGTTTTTCAACTAAAAGTTTTTAACAAAATCGATTTATTGGATGCATTTGATCCTCGCATCGAGTACGGTGAAAATGGGGCACCTGAAAAAGTCTGGATCTCAGCACAAAAAGGACTTGGCCTTGAGCTTTTACTTGAAGCTATTAGTGA
>BPDI01000004.1 GCA_019654215.1 Gammaproteobacteria bacterium
CAAAATTTGTGGATCGTGGAGGCATTTGCCCAAGATTAAGTGCTGAAGAAGTCATATAGGCCATTGCCCAGCCTTCCGGGCTATCGAAATCCGCGTCCCTCGCGGGTCCCGGGTATCTTGTGCTAATACAATTCCAGGCAAGACGCAAGGAGTAAAAATGGGATTTGATACTTAATATGGCGATTCATGCATAATTCCTTTATCTACTGGTTAGTAACATGAAACGTAGAATCAAAAACTTTCGTTCACAAGTTGGTGCTTACTTGCGATTCTTCTGTCTTTCTTTGTTATCGTTGACCAAGTTCTAATCGAGAGGGTGTTCGGGAATAATATATAAATATCAAAGGGTTAAAAAATATTCGTAAGTGTAATGTCGATTAAGCTTTTATTCATGATGAGAACAGCATGATTAGTACTTAGTCTCTGAGCGTAAAACCTATAGAATTGCAGCCTTTGTGAAAAAGAGAACTTAAGTATTTGCAGGAGCAAAGATGGTGATTAAGCGAGGTATTAATCGGTTATTGTTTCTAACTGGCATGCTGGCAGTTTCGGCATTTGCTCAACAGAGTGAGACAAATTCACTACCTACTCGATTGACTCAGATAACTCAATTTAAGAGTTTACGTTGGTCGCGCCGGTCCCCTGGCTAGAATGGGCCATAATCATGTCGTACATACAAACGGGTTGATCGGTGAGATTAATCTAGCTTCCGATCCTGTAAATTCCCACTGCTACGTTTGCCTTTCCTGTTAGTAGCTTCTTCGTAGATGATCAGTCTGAAAGAGATAGAGCTGCTTCAGAGGAGAGAGGGGGTTTTTGACACGGCGCCAGGTAGAAGAGCAATTGAAGGAACTAGAAAAAACATGATGAGTGAATCTGTTCTCAATGGCGCTGCTCATACAACTATTGCTGCTAGGATTACAACCGAATCAATAACAGACGATCAGTGGAATTTTACGATTGCCCTAGATTTAGTTGGTAGTACAGTAAATCTCGAACTTCCAGCAAAAATAGAAGTCAATGGATCTGCCCTTTCGGTGAATGCAAGCTTCGCCCTAAATCATGAAGATCTTGGTCTTTCAGTATTTACAGCGCTAGGTGGAAGTTTGCGGGTAGCAGAACAATTAGATTTCGAATTACACATCGAAGCTAACTCTAATTAATTTCTTGTTCAAAAGTTTCAATTGATCCTTTTCTGGAATTTGTTAGCGCGAGACATTGGACCTGGTGACGACTAATCTTCGCACCAATTCTATAGTGTGAGTTGGTGCTTCAAATTCTGCTTCTTCCAACGGAGTGCGATTTTTGTGGTCGCGCACATCGAAATCTGCACCATTGTCTGCAAGATATTCCACGATTTCATCTTCGCCAAATCTTATTGCAGTATGCAGGGCGGTAGGACGGTTCGGGGGTGCTGCGTTTACATCCGCGCCCAGTTCAACCAGCAGACGCACCGCTTCAAAATTTAAACTGCGGGTTGCAAATTGTATAGAGCCGGCACCATCGTTGGATTGGTCACTGGGATTTGCTCCCTCCGATAGTAAAAGCTTCATAGTATCCACGTGCCCACCTCTCGCTGCTGCCAGCAAAGGAGTTGTCCCACCTCCGCGACCGGGTTCATAAACATTGCCCGGTATTTCATCGAGTCGCGCATCAAGGTCTGCGCCTTGCTCAACCAAATCCCTCACAAGTTCTGTCATACCAGCCCCTGCAGCTTCATGGAGTGGTGTTGTCCCATCTGAATTTCGCGTATTAACGTCGATGCTATCAGTAAGCAATAGGCGGGCAATTTCCTCGTAGCCTTCGCTTAATGCGATTAGAAAGGGGCTACTAGCTTCACCCGCAGCAATCTGAGTTTCAGCGCCTGCATCGATAAGAATTGCAGCGATGTCTCTCTGCCCATATAAAGCAGCGAAATGAATCGCGCGAAATCCATTGCTCGATGCTGCATTTACATTCGCTCCATTAGCTATGAGTGTGCTCGCTATTTCTTCCTTGCCGCCGGCGACTGCTCGCATTAATGGCGACTGTCCCATATTTGAATCGATTGCGTTTACATCAGCTCCCAGTTCAATTAACAACTGTAAAACATTTGAATTACCACCATGGACGGATGCGTGCAGAGGCGTGTCGCCACTCCAGCGACGCACGTCAATATTTGCCCCAGCTTTGATTAATGCTTCTACAATTTGTTCGTTGCCACGGGCGCTCGCTAACAAGAGCGGTGTTTCAGCATTTTCATCCAAGCTGTTTGGGTCTGCGCCAGCGAATAAAAGTGCTGTGACAATTTGAATATCAGGCCTCTGCGCTGCCCAACTTAATGCCGTTGACCCATCCGTTCTTGCAAAGGTCACATCAGCACCGGCTTCGATGAGTTGTGTGACTTCGCTGTAACTAACTCGTTGTACTGCTTCTATGAGCGAATTTGCTAGGCCAATATCACTGTCAGACTGCGCCGTGGTATTGAGCGAAGCTATTGAAAAGATGAAAAAAACTGAGAAACGTAGGAGTTGTCCCA
Organism: Gammaproteobacteria bacterium; assembly: GCA_019654215.1. Classification (GTDB taxonomy): domain Bacteria; phylum Pseudomonadota; class Gammaproteobacteria; order Pseudomonadales; family Pseudohongiellaceae; genus UBA9145. The sequence continues at coordinate 2,519 of BPDI01000004.1, forward strand.
TGGCCGCCTTACGTTATAGCATCGCAATCCATGAGGCAAATGTTCCTTAGATTGTTACTGATTGCAGGACTGGCGTTAGTTGGTTCTCCTGCTGCTGTTCTAGGTCAACAGTCTTCAAATATTCCCATCAGCGAGCAACTTGACAACACGCTTAATCAGTACTGCGTTGTATGTCATAACGATGTGCTTCTGACAGCGGATCTGAACTTGGAAGAGGTAAGTACAACAGAGTTTGAAGAGCATTCAGATGTTTTTGAGAAAGTGCTGCGGCGTTTAAGTACTGGAGAGATGCCGCCGGCAGGGATGCCCAGACCAACAGATTCAGTTAGAGCTGAACTTGTCACTTGGTTAGAAAAACAACTCGATGGGCAAGCTATTAACAATCCCGATCCTGGATCACCAGCAATTCATCGACTTAATCGCGCAGAGTACAGTAACGCCATCAGAGATTTGTTAGGTATAGACCTCTATCACGCTGAGGACTTGCCTGCTGATGATTCTGGTTATGGCTTTGACAACATTGGTGACGTATTAACGGTTTCACCACTTCACATTGAGAAGTATGTTTCGGTGGCGCGACAAGTGAGTCGTCTTGCTGTGGGAACTCTCACTCCTCGACCCGTAGTTGAGAGATATACACCCCAAAATGGAACCCGAAACGAAGCTATCGATGGTCTGCCATTGAACGAACGTGGCGGTATTTTGTTTAAGCATGTATTTCCTTTTGATGCTGAATATTCGATTACTGTTAGAGTTAGAGGTCGGCGCATGCCTCATCTGCCTCCGCCACAACTCGATATTCGTATTGATGGTAAGCGAGTGCAGTTAGTTAATGCAGCTTTTAGCAATTTAGAGGCAGAACAGGGAACTCGTCTCTATGAAATTCCAGTAACACTTGAAGCCGGTGAGCATGAAATTGCCGCTGGGTTCTTAACGGAATATTTCTTTCCGGAAACCAGTTTGGAAGGAAATCTCAATAGTGCTTTTAATTACTCAGTTGACTATGTATTGGTAGGAGGACCTTACATAACAACTCGCGTAGGAATGCGGGAGAGTCAACAAAGAATTTTTATTTGTCGTCCAGAGCATTCTGATGAGGAAGTTTCTTGTGCCCGAAGAATCCTGACTAGTTTGGCTCGCCGGGCATACCGCGGTCTAGTGACAGTGAATGATATCGACCCTTTAATTACTCTGTTTTCTGAAGGAAGAAAAGACGGCGGTAGTTTCAAATACGGTATTGAAATGGCGTTAAGTGGATTGTTGGTATCGCCACGTTTCCTTTATCGAGTACCAGCAGTACCTGAAGCAGGGCAATCTGGCGATATCTACGAATTATCTGATTTAGACCTCGCCTCCCGTCTTTCCTTTTTTCTCTGGAGCAGTATTCCCGACGAAGAATTATTGTCCCTGGCAGAAGAAGGTGTGTTGAATGATCCCGGTGTGCTTGCCAATCAACTTACTCGCATGCTGGCCGATCCAAAAAGTAGGGCACTAGTAGAGAACTTTGGTGGTCAGTGGCTGCATTTGCGAAATGTGCAGGACTGGGCTCCTGATCCGGATCGTTACGACTATTTCGATGATTCTTTGCGTTATGCATTTTTACAGGAAACAGAACTGTTTCTTGACAACATGATTCGGGAAGATCGTAGCATCCTCGATCTAATTAACGCGGACTACACTTTTGTTAATGAACGGCTTGCCGATTACTACGGGATCGATGGTATCGAAGGTGGATATTTTCGACGTGTATCTCTTAATGACACAGGCCGACAAGGCATTCTTGGGCAAGGTAGTGTGCTTATGGTCACTTCCTACCCGACTCGAACCTCACCAGTTTTGAGAGGGAAATGGGTGTTGGAAAATCTCTTGGGTGCTCCACCTCCACCGCCACCGCCGGATGTTCCAGCGCTGGATGATTCGGCAGAAATTTCTGCGGAAAGTTTAAGAGAGGCTCTCGAACAACATAGGGCAAATCCAGCCTGTGCGGTTTGCCATAATCGTTTAGATCCTCTTGGTTTTGCGTTGGAGTCTTTCGATGCCGTGGGGCGTCAACGAATAATGGAAGATGGGGTAGAAGTGGATGATTCTGGAGCGTTACCGGACGGAACTATAGTAGATGGACTGGATGGCCTAAGAGATGTACTAATGACTAGAAGAAATGAATTCGTGGAAACCTTTGCCGAGAAGCTATTAACCTACGCTATAGGTAGGGGGCTTGAACCTTCTGATCGGCCAGCCCTCAGGGAAATTCGGCGTCAAGTTGAAGCTTCCGATTACCGATTTTCCGCCCTTGTAGATGGTATTGTCGACAGTGTACCCTTTCGAATGAGAACTATACCGGAGGCTTGAGATGGTGACCAAAAAGCACCTTTCACGACGCACTTTTTTGCATGGTTTGGGCGCATCATTGCTCTGCCTTATCTGGATGCTATGTCACCTGCATTAGCTGCACCAGCGCCTCCGGCTACAAGAGTGGCTTTTGTATATACGGCCAATGGCATCATTATGAATGACTGGACTCCGACAGAGACTGGGTCCGCTTTCGCATTTAGTAAAACCCTAAAACCGATTGAGGCATTCCGGGATCAAACTACAATAATCAGCGGGCTCGCCCATAAAAACGGCGAAGCTTTAGGCGATGGGCCCGGTGATCATGCTCGAGCCGGTGCCAGCTGGTTAACAGGTGCGCACCCAAAGAAGACTCAAGGTGCAGATATTCGCAATGGACAATCAATCGACCAGGTAGTAGCGCAACAAATCGGTCAGACCACGCCTCTTCCGTCATTAGAGGTTGGTTTGCAGGATGTAAGAATGGTTGGCGGCTGTGATTCGGGGTATAGCTGTGCTTATTCTAATACAATTTCATGGAGTTCCCCGACAACTCCACTTCCGTATGAAAACAATCCGCGACGAGTATTCGAACGGCTATTTGGTGATGGAGAAACCACCGATCCGGATGCACGGGCTGTTCAGTTGCGACAAAATCGAAGTTTGTTGGATTTCGTATTGGAAGATACTCAACGTCTTGCGCCAAAACTCGGTGCTTCGGATAGAAGTAAATTGTCTGATTATTTAGATTCTGTACGAGAAGTTGAACGACGGATACAAAATGTCGAACAGCGCGAAGCAGAAGAATTGCCTTCTCTTGATCGTCCAGAGGGAATTCCTCCTTCTTTCGAAGATCACGTTAAGATTATGAGCGATTTGATCGCAATTGCTTTTCAGGCAGATCTGACCAGGGTAGTCACTTTTATGTATAGCCGAGAAGGTGGTAATCGAACATACCCTTCCATAGGTGTGCCTGATGCCCATCATGGTCTTTCTCATCATCAGAACGATCCGCTGCGAATGGCGAGATTGCAACAGATCGATCAACATCATGTCGACATGCTCGCTTACTTTCTTGGTCGGTTAAATGATTCCAAGGACGAAATTGGTTCCTTACTCGATCAGTCACTGGTGCTATATGGCAGCAGTATCAGCGACTCAAACCGTCATACTCACGATAACTTACCTACCATACTTATTGGTGGTGGAAGTGGCGGTTTTAAGGGTGGGCAGCATGTGCGTGTTGAGGAAAAAACACCAATGACTAACTTGTTATTGTCGGTTGCTGAGGGCTTGGGAGTATCGCTAGAACAGTTTGGTGACAGTACGAGCCATCTATCAGAGCTATCCTAATTGAGTTAGTTGTTCATCGATTGGTTTAGAAATAAATTCGACCGCAGTTCATTTAAGTACTGAATAACCAACTCAAGTTGTTCGTCACAAAAATTTCCTGAAATTCAACACGAGCGTCCGATAACGAGAGAAGTTGTTGCTGCACCAACTCTTCTGCGGTGACCTGATTCCGATAATCTGAATTATTTCCTCGAAACAGCATGTGTTTTATTAACACATTTAAGACAATTCGGCGATTGGGTTCAGTAATCTCTGGGGAAACTCGATTCATTTGGTCAAGATAAGTTTTGCGCAGTTGTTCTTCTGCGATGCCGTCTTGTCGACTATCTAGTAATTGAAGTTCCGTTGAATTAAGTATGTTGCTAAGCCGATAACGTAAATACTCATAGCTACTTATTTGTGCCAGCTGTTCTGGTGTTATCTGGCCTCTAGTTGCTTGTGAGCTCATCTCACCTCGCTCTGAGATAACTTCTATGAGAATCGATTCAACTTCTTCACGATGAGAAGCCCCACGACTCAGTGCATCTAAAAAATCTCCGTATTGTACATCGACCTGCATCTGTACCATCGAACCGAAATGGCTGGAAGATTGGCGTTGTTGTTCCAAATAAGCCTGAATTGCTGCCTGACTAGCAGTAGATCCGGAGTCTTGCTGAGCCGAGGGGGGTGTGTGATTAATACAATTGAACCAATAAATATCGGAAGTATTTTTTGCATAGTTCAATATTTAAATTTAGGCATCGGGAGGGTTACAGTTTCTTCTTTTAGCAGCCCTTATACAGGCTGCTTCACAATAATTCTATTTGCCGTATTAATACTGGTCGAGTTTAAATTTCGGTGGTGAATTCTGGCTCAAATTCCTGTAGACCTGTAAAACCTGATTAGATCCACCAGTTTCGATTGGCCAAGATATTCTTAGCAAAGAAATTGAAAAACTCCGACTGCGCATTTAAGCAGTCGAAGTTTTACACGGTTTAATCTTGTAAAACAGGATGTATATAGCCCGTTGGTAATGTCTGATCAGGATCTACTCGAATACTTAGATAAGTAACTTGTTCCTGAATGTGTCGGAACCCATGAGGCACGCCGGCAGGAATTACCACAATGTCTCCTGCTGAAATTGTTTGTACCTGCCCATTAACAACTGTACGGCTGCCACTCGGGCCGATTAGTTCCATTACAGCGGTAATATTATCTGGAAATTCTTGGGCATTTGACTCTTCGCCCCCGGTAACTAACACGCCAGATCCTGAGAGAACGTAGTACACTTCGGTGACTCTATGATGAATAATTGCATTAACTTCTTCGCCTTCGGTTCTATTGCCAGCGCGACGCAAGATTCCTACAGCGACATTAATGTCGTCCCCAATATCAACGATTCGAATTTGTTGATCGATAGTTTCACCCAAGGCTTCAAATACAGTCATTATCTCACCCCCTGAAATATGTGTGGCATTATCAGGTGTTTGAGCCAAAAGTCCTGTAGGGATACAACACAATAAAATTGCTGCTAATTTCTTATTTCTCATTCTGCACTCCTTTTTGGGATCAGCGCTCTGAAAATATTACTTCAATCAGTGACGTCATTCAGTAAAAAACCCCAGCCCGCCTGACGGGTTGGGGTTTTACTTTTTCTTCAGCGAGTATTGTTGAGCTGAAGAATTGGTTTCTAGTTATCTCGATAGGAAGAAGTAGCTGGCAATTGCGCGCCAGACAAATCATCAGGAATTGTTAATTCCTGTCTGATTGTGTGACGTAGAGTGCCAATACCCTCTATTGATGCCTCTATGGTTTCACCATCTACTAGGAAGCCCGATCCAGTTGCGCGCTGCACACGGCCGGCTCCAGTGCCACCAGAAGTACCGCTTTGTAGCACATCACCTGGAAATACAGTAATCAGAGATGAAGCATATTCAATTAATTCAGGAATATTGTGAATCATGTCACCTGCCTGGGCTTCCCTTTAACTGTAACTCCGTCGATTACCGTGATCTGATGAAGACGGTTCATTGGATCGCCATAAAACTCTTTAGGCACGATCCAAGGGCCATGTGGGGCGAAAGTGTCATGTCCTTTACCTACAAACCAATCTGAGCGAACGCCGTAACCGCCTGGTGGGCGACCGCCACGGTCAGAAACGTCCATAGCGACCATGTAACCGAATACGTGGTCATAAGCCCGGCTTGCAGAAACATACTTTCCCGCTTTACCGAAAACAATGGCCATTTCCACTTCATATTCAATTTCATCGCGACCAAATGGCATGATGATGTCTTCACCACTTCCCACTATTGCGCCACGGGTGGGCTTAAGGAATAAATACGGAACACCTCGATCTTCCTGACGCTCGCGAGTGCGTTGGGCTAGTTGCTCCTGTGTGCATCCCTCGCAGGCGTGGGTATAGAAATTAACCGCAGCATTCATCACCTTGCTCGGATATTGAATAGGAGCAAGAATATCAAATGCTTCAACCTCATGAATGTAACCCGGGCGGTTATTGCCACTGAGTAGCCCATCTTCTACTAGCCAATTCATGACTTCGTAGACTCTGCCTTTCAGACCGTACTCGTATTGCTCAATGAGCCCCAGCATAGTATTGGGCATATCCAATCTGGCATACTGAGGTTGCAGCTGCATGGCGCGATTCGCCGCTACAGGTCGACAATTAGTGAATCATCGCGAACGACTAGGCCTACGAATGGCGTGTCATCTGCGCGAATGTTCCTACCTTGAAGGGTTCTATAGACTCTGAGGCTTGGGCAAACAGGTTGCTGGCTGAAAGAACCAGCGCCAGTCCAAGCGCTAGAGAGGTAAGGGTTTTTCTTATCATATTTCTCTCCAGTGCGGGGCACTAAAAGGATGAATAGGGCTTGTAAGAGGTAGTAAAGGTATCTTTCTGGTGTGGACTTGTCCAGATTATTACACGCTTCTAAGTGCCTATTTTAAGGGCTAGAACCTTACTCATTCTATAGTATTTCGCTTGGTATCTGTGTTGTTCAATGAAAAGTTTAGAATCCCAAACCAATTAATTAAAAAATTAAAAGGTGAGTTTACTATTCGCTTGCGCGGGCTAAGGTAATAGTCATTAGGTAATCTAGGTCGCCTTCAAGTGGCGTGTCTCCCGCAGGATTTCCATTCTCACTAAGAATATGAGCCATCAGATTAGAAACCTGAGCGATGCTTAAACTACCTGGTTGATCTAAAGGCATAGTGTTAGCGATTCTGGCATAGAGGGCTGCTGCCGGAACGCCAGCCCAGATAGCATCGAATGTCCGACCAGAAAATTCTTGCAAACTGTGGCAGCGCTGGCAGAGATCATCGAATAAAGGTCTACCACGCTCGGCTTGCTGAACAGTGAAAATTCCGTCCATGGAAGTTTCAGGTACAGGATCTGAACAACTAGCGAGCAACATAAAAGAGGCAGTTAATACTGCCCGTTTCATCCGTGATCGCATGGTTCTAGGGCCTTGGCGGATAATCGAACTGCAGAGCCGGTGGGCATTGATCGCCCACAGCATCGCCGCGAACCCAATTTTCAAGTGCTCGACGCTCTGGATCATCTTGTGAGTACCAGCGTCTTCCTCCGTTATGCATTAAGTCTCCACCAGCATCCGGATGCAGGGGTTTATGCAGAAAACGACTGTAATCTGGTCGCCCGGGGTCAACAAAAGTCATTAGTTCTTCGAATGACTGTCGAGATTGCTCAAGTGTCCAATAGCTGTTATCTGGATTTGGAATGGCAAATTGTCCGCTGTGACATTCAATACAGGGCATTGCGTTCTCAATCGGATTTACAAAAATTGGCTGAACACACGAGCGGAAAAATTCGAAATCTATATCTACAGTAGGTTCGGCACCTGCGTTTGGATTACCGGTTGCGATCCATTGGGAAATTATTCGATATTCACTGTGATTCGCGGAATCCCAGAAGATTCCACCAGAATGTGCTTCACCACCTGCTGTGGGCGCAAGGGGAGCCATTAGAATACGGCTAGTTTCTGGAGCGCTCGGATTAACTAATAACGCAACGTTTTCCATATTGGTTCGAGACTGTTCTTCTGTCCAATACACTTCCCCGTTTTCTTCAGTTAAAGCTACCAGGCCGAGCGGAGCATTAGCTTGTACTGTATGACAGGCAAGCAAGCTTTTGTCTGAGCCAACAAAACCACCACGATAACGGATAAAAATTGGTTCTACTGATTCCTTGTAGAACTCGAAGTCCAATCCCTTCGGCGTATCTCTGGTCACTGCGGCATCACTAGTCTGGGTTGTTTGTGGTGTTGAAGGAGCTGATTCCTGTTCTCCGCAACCGATAACTAGAACTGTTAATAACGCGATCGCAAAGCATCGCGTGGTAGGACCATTCATGGTGCTTCGCCCCCCCAATCCTCAGGCATGATTGCAGTGAAGATACGCTTAGGTGCCTGTCCTACTGGAAAGCGCTTTACTACTTCTTGATTATGCACATCGACTACGGCTGTTTGGTTATGACCTGAAACTCCTACCCATAGGTAATTACTATCTGGTGTAGTGGTAATCCAAGCAGGGTTACCAATATAAACTCTTCCAATGTATTCAAAATCAGGATAGGTGTAGCCATAAATGTGAGACGTGGCACGGCTTGAATGCCAAACTTGGCTCTGATCAGGCAGTACAACTATCCCATGACTTGGGGCGCTTTGGATTCCATCTGCGGTTTGGTCCATGCGATTCCAGGATGCTACAGGAGGGCTAATTTTATTTAATACTTCCTGGGTTTTCCCCGTCGATTTCCCAGAAGCCATGCCATCCACCAACGTTTACTAACATGGAGCGAGTTGTACCATCCTCATTAACCGTGAAAGTTAGTGGGCGTACACCGCCGGTAAATGGATTCTGTGAGTAGGGAATAGAAGTTTCGAATATCACTTCGTCGGTAGCAGTATCTATGGCAATAATTTCGCTCGCTCCGATCATACCGCCAACTGCATATTTGCCATCAGGTGTTACAAAAGTGTTATGAACTCCACCGCCAGTTTCGATATTGGCAATAATCTCGTTAGTATCCATTGAGATTACCTGTATGAGCGGTTCAGCAATAATTGCTACATAAACCTTTCTTGCGCTCATGCTAGCTGAAAGATTGTGTGGACCATTAGCCAAGGGAATGCGTTTCACCATCTCGAACGTGCGAGTGTCAACAACATCGACAGTGTGATCGTATTCATTGGTGAAGTAGTAATAGAGGCCATCCGCATGCACAGTCGCCCCATGGTTGTGAGGTAAGTCTTCGATATAACCAACCTGTTCCATGGTTTCGGGGTTAAAAACATACACATCATCACCAGCAGAATTAGTCTGCAGAATGCGAATTGGTCGATCGGTTATTTTGCCACCTACGAAATCGGATACATAAGTTTGGGCAGTAGATGTGGAACTGAGCAAGCCTGATATCGCTAAGCAGCAGAAAATCGCTTTTTTCACAGTGACCTCCAATTATTCTTTAATTTTGGTTCGGGTGGATTTGCGGGTAATTGTTCTAATAATTTGTCAACTTTGAACATAGCACCCTCGGCGGCAGCCCGCAATAATATTGAGGCTTAAGCTAGATGCTCTAATCCGACTTTTTCTGTCTTTTTTAAAAGCTCTTGTTATGCAAGTGCTTTATTTTACTTTTGTTATCATTAGCAACTTACTGGACTCATCTTTTTAGTAGCTATGACCACTGATGCAATTATTATCGGAGGAGGCCACAATGGTCTCGTATGTGCTAGTTATTTAGCCAATGCTGGTATGCGCGTAAGGGTTCTGGAGAAAAATGAACAGATCGGTGGTCCAGCAAGTACAGAAGAATTTCACCCTGGATTTAGGAATTCAGTAGGTGCTTATACAGTCAGCCTGCTAAATCCGAAAGTTATAAACGATCTCGAGTTACATAAACATGGATTAAAAATTGTTGAGCGCAAAGTAAATAACGTTTTCCCTCATAACGACGGAAACTTTCTTGCGTTTGTTCATGGTCGAAATGAACTAAAAAAAAAGATTGCTCAGTTTTCAAAGCATGATGCGAAGCAAGTTGATCGTTTCTTTAGTGATATCGAGATGGTGTCGGACCAAATCCGTAGCCTTCTTCTTGAGACTCCCCCTAACGCAGGCGGTGGATTTAGAGATGTCGTTAGAGCTGCGCTGCTCGGGAATCGCTTGCGTAAACTAAACGTCGATGAAGGCCGCGTTCTCCTAGATATATTTTCAAAGAGTGTTTCAGATTTCCTTGATTACTATTTTAAAGATGAGCGAGTCAAAGCAGCATTTGCCTTCGATGGCTTAGTTGGCACCTATAGTGATACTAAACAAGCTGGTACTGCTTATGTCTTGGCACACCATGCCTTTGGTGAGGTAAATGGCAAAAAAGGCATTTGGGGTCATGCGATTGGTGGTATGGGAGCAATAACACAATCAATGGCTGCCTACGCACAGACGAAAGGTGTAGATATCGAAGTGAATCGCACAGTGCATCGAGTAGTGGTTAAAAACAATGAAGCGGTAGGAGTTGAGCTAGATGATGGTGAAATAATCGAATCCTCTCGTGTAGTTTCTAACTTAAATCCCGCTCTTTTATTCAGGAGAATGATTAATGCAAGCAATCTTCCTGAAGAATTTAATCGCAGAATGGCAAACTATAAGAATGGTTCCGGCACTTTGCGCATGAATGTGGCGCTGCGTGATTTACCCGACTTTACTTGCTTAAAAAATCACAAGCGCGCAACCGAAGATCACCTTACTTCTGGAATTATTATTGGACCAACAGTGGATTATCTCGATCAGGCATATAAAGATGCGGAAGAACTAGGTTGGTCTAGAGAACCAATTATCGAGATGCTTATTCCTTCCACATTGGACGACTCATTAGCTCCCCCTGGCAAGCATGTCGCGAGTTTGTTTTGTCATCAATTTAATCCCGGTCTGAATTGGGATGTGCATCGAGATAAAGCTGCAAGGACTGTAATAAATCAAGTTGAAAAATATGCACCAGGATTTAGAGAGCTCATTCTTGGTCAGCAGGTCTTAACCCCAATAGACTTGGAGCGAAAATTTGGCCTCATAAATGGAGACATCTTCCATGGCAAATTGAACCTGGATCAGATGTTTAGTGCCCGTCCAATTTTGGGATATGGGAATTATCGGACACCTATTAATAAGCTTTATATGTGTGGATCGGGAACTCACCCCGGGGGAGGAGTCACTGGAATTCCTGGACATAATGCAGCCAGAGAAATACTTAAAGATCTCTAGCTCGAAGAAAGTGAGCGTTCGTAGTCATTCAATAAATTCACCAAAGTAGGCCTGTTAAGGAAAGACCAAAACAAACCGCTTCAGAAATTTGGGTACGACGTTCCGATTTGCAAAAATTATTAAAATGCCAATTGATCCTTTTCTATCCAGCGAACATTGTGGCAATTCGATTGCATAAAAAAAAGGGACTAAAAAGCCCCTTTTTTATCGGAGTTAAAAAACTAATCGACTGGCTCTAGGCGAACTATGGAAGTAGTTTCGAAATCACCTCTGCCACCACCATTACCGTCTGAGATAGCTAAATAGATATAACCATCTGTTCCCTGGCGGACGTCGCGAATACGACCCATATTATAGGCAAGGGTTTCTTCAACTATCACTTCGCGGTAGTCCTCACTCATATGTAGTCGAGCAAGTTGCTGGCCAACCAGTGCGCCTGAAAAAATACTGCCATGCCACATCGGAAATTTATCTCCGTTGTAAATCATCAGGCCGGACGCGGCGATTGATGGAACCCAGACTTGTGTTGGCGAAGTCATACCTTCTCGGCCTATGCCTTCGTGGATAGGGCTTCCCGAAGATCCATAGTTCACGCCGTATCCGATTACCGGCCAGCCATAGTTGTTACCTGGTTCGATGCGGTTGAGTTCATCACCACCTTGCGGTCCGTGTTCAGTTTCCCACAGGTCGCCAGTTATGGGATGAACTGCCAAACCCTGTGGGCTGCGATGTCCGTAACTCCATATTTCTGGAAGGTAGCCACTTTGACCCACAAACGGATTATCATCAGGCACACTGCCATCGTCATTCAATCGAACAATGACCCCCTGGTGATTAGAAGTATCTTGTGCTGGGTGTGCGCTTAGATCGCCACGAGAAGGAGCTTGTCTGTCACCTAGGCTTAAATACAAGTAACCGTCTGCATCGAATGCAATTTTGCCACCGTAATGTCCAAAACCCGTTGCCTGTGCAGCGAAGATTTCAACGATATTAGTAAGTCGATCATTTTCAAATCGACCTCGAATAATTGCGGTAGTGGAAGTGTCATCCACAGGTTTGGCATAACTTACATACACCCATTGGTTTTCTTCGAAATCCGGATGGAGTACTACATCAAACATGCCACCTTGACCCACATAATGGCTTTCGGGAAGTCCTGGAATAGCTTCAGGCAATAATTGGCCATCTCTTACGATTCGCAAGCGTCCTGGCTTTTCGGTTACCAGCATGTCTCCATTGGGTAGAAAAGCCATTGACCAGGGCTGCAAAAATCCTTCCGCAACTTCCACCACGCGATAATTATGGTGGGCTGCATAATAAACACCGTTAGTCTGCCCATACGTATTCGCAGCGAATACAATTAAAAGGCTAGCACTAAAAAGCTTTAAAAAATGACGAAGCATGGTTTTCTCCTGTTTCTTTTGGAGGCAGGGTCGCATAAAGAGCGATTTTCTGCCAAATCTTGAGTCACTTTCTCGCGAGATTTCTAATTTTTTAGAGAATGAGAGTCTATCGAAGTAACACGCCTAAAAATAGCCACTTGCGACGGATTATAATCCAGACGATTTACTGGATTTATACGGTCGATTACCTGTGCCAGGATATAGGCGGTTTGATAAAATTTATAGCACTAAAAGCACGTCAGACCTTGCTTGTAGCGTAGAGAATGCTTATTCTGCCACTCCCTATCGGAGGCGCCATTTAAGCCTAATAAGCACCGTCAATGCTGCCCTGGGAGCCGTATTTTACGGAATAGTCAGAAACAAGGCGCGCATGGATTTTGATATCTTTGAATATGGGTTAGATCAAAACATGAAATCTGGAGAATCCAAGATGCGAACAGTAAAACAATTATTTTCGTTACTAGCGGCAGCTATTGGAGCTTCTCTCTGCGCCTCTGCAGTTTGGAGCCAGTCTGGCACGAGTATTTACGAGGGTGATTGGCCGGAATATCACGGCAATGAATTAGCGCAGCGCTATTCACCACTCGATCAAATTAATGCCGACAATGTTAGTTCTTTGGAGCTTGCCTGGCAGTTTTCCACTGTTAACTTTGGACCCACCACAGATTTTAATAATCCTTCGACTCCGATCGAGATCGATGGAATTCTCTATGCCAACATCGGAAGCACTAGAAACGTAGTGGCCTTAGAAGCCACTAGCGGACAGGTTCTCTGGATGTGGCGACCCCAGGAAGGTGATCGCTTCGATGAGGCGCCAAGGAAAGGTGCTGGGCGTGGCGTTGCTTTTTGGAGTGACGGTCAGAGTAATCGCGTTATCGATGTGACTCCAGGCTATCGCTTGGTTTCACTGGATGCCGAAACTGGAATTCCTGATCCAAACTTCGGTGAAAATGGCATTGTCGATTTATTTGTTGGTCTTAGAAACGCCGATGATCCAAGATTTCCTTACCCCGATATAGGCCTCTCCGCGGCGCCATTCGTAATGAATGATGTCATTGTCGTAGGTGCCGCGCATCGAGTAGGTATGCGACCCCGTTCTAAAGCGAATGTGAAAGGTGATATTCGCGGATTCGACGCAAGAACAGGCGAGTTACTTTGGACTTTTCGTACAATTCCGGAACGTGGCGAACTTGGATTTGAGTCATGGCTTGATGGCGGAATCGAATTTACCGGTAATGCTGGAGTTTGGGCACCACTATCCGGAGACCCTGAATTAGGACTGGTTTATTTGCCAGTAGAATCAGCGACTGGCGATCGTTATGGTGGCGATCGTCCAGGTGACAATCTGTTTTCTGATTCTATCGTTGCTCTAGATATTAAAACTGGTGAGCGTCGGTGGCATTACCAGCTAACTCACCATGATATCTGGGACTGGGATATACCAGGTGCTTCAGTACTCGCTGATTTGCCAAACGGTCGCAAAATCCTAATGTCTGTCACCAAGCAGGCTTGGGTATATACATTCGATAGAGAAACAGGCGAACCAATCTGGCCAATTGTTGAAGAGCCAGTTCCGGTAGGTGATGTTCCTGGGGAATGGTATTCACCAACCCAACCGATTCCGACCCGTCCAGCACCATTCGATCGTCAGGGGTTCACAGAGGCAGACATTATTGACTGGACCTCGGAGCTGCGAGCGCTCGCTTTGGAATCCATAGACGGATTTCGCCTTGCACCAAGTGTTTATTCGCCGCCTTCATTAGCTGATTCCCCTGACGGAACGCGGGGTGTGTTGCATATGCCGTCCGCAACTGGAGGAGCTAACTGGGAGGGTGCTGCAATTGACCCGGAAACCGGAATTCTTTACGTGCCATCTCGAACTCAGCTAAATGTTATGGCGCTGGAGAAAGATGAGAATTCTGATATTGGTATGAGTGCAGCTTTCGGCGCGCGCACACCGAGAATTCAGGGGCTGGAAATCGTTAAACCACCTTATGGACGTATTACTGCAATCGATATGAACAGTGGAGATCATCTGTGGATGATTGCTAATGCTGATACCCCTGATCGAATTGCTAACCACCCGCTTCTTGAAGGTGTCGACGTTGGGCGTACCGGTGTGCCGACTCGCGCAGGTGTCTTTGTAACAAAATCATTGCTATTTGTAGCGGAAGGAACTGGCGGACCCGGAGCAAGTCCAATATTTAGAGCTATAGATAAAACAACTGGAGAAATCTTAGCGGAGATTGAACTACCGAATAACCAATCTGGATTGCCATTTACTTATGAACATGATGGCAAACAATACATTTCAATGTTTGTCAGCGGTGGAGGGCAACCAGCTGAGCTGGTGGCTTACGCACTGCCGTAAATTAAACAGGAGTAATTATTAACATGCGAACTTTATTGAATCGAGCCTTACTAGGTGCCGCCTTGTTGATCATTGGTTTACCAGCGCAAGCCGCGATGTGGAAGCTCGATCCGGCAATGTCGACGGTAACTTTCAAATATAACTATGGTAGCGATCTATATGAAGGCAAGTTTACAAATGTTGAAGCAAATTTCGACATAGACCCGATGCGCCCTGGAAGTTGCAAATTTGATGTGACTATTAATATAGAAGACATTGATGTCGATTCGCCGGAAGTGTTGGATTATCTGCTCGACTACGAATTATTCGACGTTGACACTTGGCCAATGGCTAAGTTTCAGGCTGAAAGTTGCAGATTAACTGGAGTTACTTCTTTCGAATCCGATGGCACTTTGACGATTCGTGATCAAACCCATCCTGTTACATTTCCTTTCGAATTGAATATTGAGACCTGTGATGGACAAGTTTGTTTCCGCCTATCTAGTGAAGTCGAAATCTTGCGGCTTCAGTTGGTGTTGGTCAGGGGTATTGGGCAAATACCGCAGAAGTACCAAATGAAGTACAAGTATTAGTCGATGTCTATGCGACCCAGCAGTAGAAAGTAAGATGAGTCTTTAGCTGCCTCAAAAACCAAAGCTACAATAAAGGGTTCACTCGATAGACTGGCCCTTTTTTTTCCTGAAATTAATTCTTACTTAGGAGATAATCTTTTATTGCGGATAACAAACTGTCGGCTCGATAGAGTTTCGATTTGGATTAATAAACGTTGTCCCAGCTAGATTTATCGATTCGGAATCTGCGATAAGATAAATTACGTGTATCTTCTAATAATTGAATTCTTGAAGGTTCATTCACGTACATCATGTGACCGCCTTGGTAAAACCATATTCAATTTGATCTGCTCGTATGTCGTGTCGGTTGAGTGTGTTTTCCCGCATCAAAGAAAGGTGTTGTTAAATCGAAGTACCCGGATGCAACAAAAACTTTTAGTGCTGGATTTATTCGCAACGCTTCCGATAGGTCGTGGGCAGTATTTACGTATGCTGGCTCCCAGGAAGAACCATCTGGAACTGTCGCCAACGCCAGTTGGAATTTAAATTGGGATCGGCTGGTGCGAGATAATCTCTATTCCAATCAACACCTAGATCACTGCGAATGTACGTCATAAGTGCTGCTTTATAGGCTGCCGAAATACCGTCTGATGCAGGATCGCGAGAATTCTCTGCGGCCAGGTCATCAATTTGGTCTTGGGTATATCTTGAATCTGATCTGCCTACAGCCAATCCTTGATCTCTCAAAACTCTTTGGCAAAGCGAGTTCCTTGCACCCGTAAATTCGCACGGTCAATATACGCAGCACTCAACCCCGTGAAGTAGGCTAATCGATTGCGCACCGTCCGGTATTCATCCGGTTCTATTGCATTGCCCTTAAAAAGTGCAGGTAAATATTCATTTACAGCAAATTCACGAGCTTGTTGCAAAAAGACTTCTTGGCTTTCCGGTGGAGGTTCTACGCGCCCATGGTAAAGAGCGGTTGCGGCCATGGTTGGAATATAGGTGATGTAGGAAACGATGTTGTCCCGCACATAGGGAGTAGAACCCTGGTAATCTAATGCTTGCGATACGAACAAGATGCCATTGAGGCTTATATTCAATTCGCCTTCCTTTAAATTTGGCAACTGCAGCCGCTCGAGTTGTACCAAAACTTTCTCCTAATAAAAATTTAGGGGAATTCCAGCGATTGTGTTCAGAAATCCATGTTTGAATAAACAGTGCCATAGAATCTGCATCTTCATTTAATCCCCAGAAATCCTTGCCTTCAAAAGTTCCTAAAGCTCTTGAGAAACCGGTTCCAACCGGATCAATAAACACTAAATCACTTACATCGAGAATGGTTTCGGGGGCTTCAACAATAGGATAAGGAGGCAAGCCTGCATGACCCGCATCTGACGGTACTACTATTCGTTTCGGCCCATAGCTGCCCATATGTAACCATACGGACGCCGAGCCTGGCCCGCCATTCCAGACAAAGGTAACGGGACGTACTTCGCCTTCTTCTAGATCCCTTTTTACATATGCAAAGGAAAAGATTGATGCTTTAGGTTCTCCTTCAATATCTCTAATGTAAGTTTCGCCAGCAATGGCCTGATAATCGATGCGGTTATCATTAAATCGATTTGAGTGCTCGCTAATAAAGCGAGTTGGTTCTGGAATCTCTGCTGTCTCGTTTGTTTCTTCCTCAGCCGCATATATTGGTCCAGTGTTTATAATTATTGCTGTTGCAAACACAGTAAACACTCTAAAGGATTTCATGATTAACACCCGTTTTTTATCTCTTAATTATCTTTTGATATTAATTGAATCTCTAAATTTCATCAGCGGTTAGTTCAGAACGAAATTCAATCATCTGTTTACCTAATTCAATTGCTTCCTCTAACGGGAAAATGGCGACTCCATTAATTGAAGCTAGGCCAGCTTCAACTCGCTGTTCGAAGCGAACTTGTTCGGGATCGGAGACCATCATCATTGCAGTTACCCAGATATCGTCGTGATAACCATCGTGACTTGATTCGGCGACCCCAACTCTTGCTCGGTAAAACTTTCTGTTTCTTCCCAGCCGGGACTATAAAATTCGCGAACGAAATGAATGCGCGCGGTTGATTCTACCCATTCGCTCTTTAGTTTGGTGGCGACATTCTCCATGCCTCTCTGATTGCCGCCGCTGTCCCAATTAAAACGATATCACTGAATCCAGATTGACGAAGACTGTTAGCTATATCCGTTAATAAGGCTTCATAAGTTGAGCATTTAAACTAATTGTTCCTGGGAATTTCATCGCGCCGGTTGGCGGATCGATATTACCTCCCGGTACAAATTTTACTACTGGAGCACAAAGAGCATCCCCCAGTTTTTCCGCGATCGCGGGGCAGGAAGCTTCCAGTATCAGGTTGTGTTTGCCGATGGTGAGATAAGGCCCATTTTCTTCAATGCCGCCGGTGGGAATTATGACCGTTGTTGTGCCGTTGGCGATTAAATCTCGAATTTCTAAGAAAGTTAGTTCTTCTAACCAGAATGATTGAATGCCAGCGATAGGTCTATCCATCGCTAGCAATTCTTCATCGCTAAATCTATTTTGGCTCAGGCCGGACTGAGCTACGCCCAGCAGTAACAGTGCGACGATCCAGTAATCGATATTGCGAAATTTTTCAAACAGGCCAGTTTTCAATTGTTTGCCCCCAATCGTTGTGTTTCTACGGATGCTATCCTAATTAGGCGCCAAACCTAAGTGTCTCAGGCTAGAATGGGTAAAATTTGGCTCAGTTCAGATTAATGCATTAAGTCTGCGGTTTAGTAGCAGCATTAGTGCTACCAAACTAAAACAAGCTAATTTAGGATTGTGCCCGCGGTCAATTGAATAGTGCTGCAATAACAAGAAATGCGCATATCCATTGATAAAAGAAAGGATTCGTAGCTAGCTGCGGCCTCACTTACTAAATTGAAGCTATAATTTTATTTGAGAATCTAGTTTGTCATTCCTGTTCCGTCATTATTTGTTATTAATTGCTTTGGTAGTTGCCATCGTGATCGCAGTCATTGTTTTCTCATCAAACGGAGAGAGTGGTGATGGACCTATTGCCGATCATGGTTACAGTCAAGAAGAAGTGCTTGCAAAAGGAGAGTATCTGGTTGTCGCAGGCAACTGTGCCAGCTGTCATACCACCGGAGAAGGTGAGTTAATGGCAGGGGGCGTGGCCTTTGAAACACCATTCGGTACTATCCACTCGACCAACATCACGCCGGATTTAGATACTGGGATTGGTAGTTGGACTGAATGGGATTTTCTGAACTCCATGCGCCACGGAATCAGGCCCAATGGTGAACACCTATATCCTGCTTTTCCTTATCCGGCATTTACAAAAGTTACTAATGAAGACTTGGTTGCGATGTTTGCATACCTGAAAAGCATTCCAGCGGTAAAACAAGTGCAACCAGATAATGATTTGTCTTTTCCGTTCAATCAAAGAGCTTTAATGGCTTTTTGGAAGTTTTTATATTTCGATTCTGGGGAATTCGAAATTAGTGAAGAACAAACTGAGCAATGGAACCGAGGCGCATACTTGGTCGAAGCACTAACTCATTGCAGCGCTTGTCACACGCCCAGAAATATTCTTGGAGCTGAACAAGAGCAATTTTATTTAAGTGGAGGAGAGTATCAGGATCGAGTTGGCTCTGGTGAATATCGTACCTGGGTTGCACCAAACATAACTTCTAGCAATCGCGGACTCGGTTTGTGGAGTCACGAGCATTTAGAAGATTACTTAAAAACTGCGCGCAATGAATTCTTGGAGTCATTTGGCCCAATGAATGAAGTCATTATGAATAGTTCACGCTTTCTAAATGAGTCCGATGTAAGTGCTATGGCGCTTTATTTAAAAAGTCTTCCTGCCATTGAAGAACCAAGAGGTGTTGCACCTGACGATCAGTTAATGGGGCAAGGTCGGACCATTTATAATTTACATTGCGGCACTTGCCATTTACCAACTGGCGAAGGAGATCCAGAGATGGCGCCTAAACTCAATAGGGGCAGCCTCGTAGTTCAGGCAGAAAACCCGGCATCCATGATTAATGCGATATTGTATTCGCCGGAGTTGCCAGGATCGCCACTTGAGCCTCGTTGGTTGGATCCTATGGAAAGATTTTCCAATACATTTTAAGTGATGAGGAAATAGCCGCAGTGGCAAGCTATATTCGAAACTCTTGGGGGAATAGAGCAGGAATGGTTTTGCCAGGGCAGGTGGCAGCCAGCGATAAACGCTGTCAATTGAATTATTCTTCAACAAGGTAAATAACTTGTTGAAGATAGAGATGTTTAAAATTTCAGTAATTGTACGATAGTCTATTAACGAGGAAATCTTAGCCGGTTAAGGGCAGGCGACATAAGTAATGTGGTTCATTAAATTACTGTTTTAATTTTCGTTTTTCGCTGTTCTTATTTAGCGCAGCTTTATTGCTTGTTGCGTGCGAAGACAATATCAGCGAGTTGGCTGAACCTGAAGACAGCGCGTCAGGCTCAGAATCCGGTTGCTCACGGGGGAGCAGTTCACAAATTCCATTGCTGCAGTGTTTGGCGAAGACATTGCCAATAGTATTCTGCCGCCCATACCACCGATGACTCGCATTGAGGGGTTGCTCTCCTCTGGTGCAGCGTTTGTAGGTGTTACTTCCGATCAAATTTCTCAAATTCAGCAAGCAGCAACTTCAATCGCAGCAAGAGTCGTTGAGAAAATCACCGAGACTTTCTCATTCCTTGTAGCCCCGAATCGGTAAGTGCCCCCGAGGAACCTGTGCGGCACTATTTTTCGAGATACAGGAAGACTATTAAACAGAAAGCCTCTCGAAAAACTCGTTTATCTGAGCTGGTGGATATTGCCAACTATGCTGCCGAACAAGCGAAGATTTTTATGAGGGGCTGGGGCTGGCACTTGAAGCCATTCTGATTAGCCCAGACTTTATTTTTATCGTCGATCAGGAGAACCAGACCCGGATCGACCAGGCTTTGACCGCCTGGAAAAATTTTTCTTAGCGTCCCGATTAAGTTTCTTTCTTTGGAATGCTCCTCCTGAGAAGCATTGTTCGGCAGCGGAATCTGGAGATCTATATGACGACGAAACTCTTTTAAGAGAAACTAACCGTATGCTCGCCAGTTCTCGTTTGGAATCTGGCATGCGAGCCTTCTTCGACGACATGCTTGGTTTCGATGAGTTTAACAGCCTGGCTAAAGACCCTTCTGTGTATCCAATGGTCACAGGTTCGACTTTGCGTGACGCCCGAGAACAAACCCTGCGAACAATAGTAGATCACCTGATTGTTGGGGATTCTGACTATCGCGACTTATTTACCACGCGAAAAACTTTCATGTCCCCAGCCCTGGGTGTGGTTTATGGCATTCCGACCGGAAATGGTTGGACTTCTTATGTGTTTCCCGATGAAAGTCCGCGCCTAGGAATATTAACCCAAGTGAGCTTTCTTGCGGCTAATTCTCATGCGGTCAGGAGTTCTCCGACATTAAGAGGCCCGGCATTGAGGGAGCGATTCCTCTGCCAACTGGTTCCAGACCCACCCCCTAATGTAGATTTTTCACTCTTAGAAGAAGCAGAAAATGCAGATACTGCACGTGAACGGCTGGCGGTGCATAACACCAATCCATCTTGTGCAGGGTGCCATTTAATTACAGATCCCATGGGCCTTTCCCTGGAAAATTTCGATGGCGCAGGTCGTTTCCGTGAGACTGAGAACGGATCTGAGCTAGACATAAGTGGTGAGCTGGATGGGGTGTTTTATGATGATATAGAAGGTCTCGCGCTAGCAGTGCGGGATCATCCGAAACTCCCGAATTGTCTGGTAAACAGGCTTTTCGCCTATAGCACAGGCGGGCCTGCATCTCTGCAGCATGACCGAGATATCATCAATTGGCTCGAAAATCGCTTTGTTGCAAATGACTACAAGTTAACCGCACTATTGCGGGCTTTAATTATTAGTAAGGCGTTTTCGACTGTGAGAACGACCGATTCTCAGGGTAAAATGGGTTTTAGTGAGTCTACAGCGGAGCCATTTAGGCTTCCGGAACCAAACTTCAACTCACTGTAGCTAGAGATAACGTGATTGGGATGGAATGAAAAAGCTTAATCGTCGCAAGTTCCTGAAAGGCGCACTAAACGGTGGGGTTATTACTGTTGGGCTGCCACTATTGGACATATTTCTCAATGACAACGGTACTGCCTATGCTGATGGCACGCCAATACCTATGCGCTTTGGTACTTGGTCTTGGGGGCTAGGTATGAGCGAATCGATTTTTGTGCCAAAGAAAACCGGCGCAAATTTCGATCTGCCGGATGAAATCGCTGCCCTTGCTCCTGTTCAGGAACACATTAATCTCTATACCAATTTCCATGTTTTTAAAGACGATGCTCCCAATCTTTGCCATCACTCTGGTTGGGTAGTGCTTCGCTCTGGCATTGCGCCGATGACTTCCCAAAATAAACCGGGAGAAACAATCGATGTAGCAGTATCAAGGCAGATTGGTAATGCAACTCGGTTTCGCAGCCTAAGTGCCACCGCTACCGGTGATAATCGCAATAGTTTTAGTTATGAAGGTGGTAATTCTGTAAACGTACCTGAGTGGTCACCGTTGCGGTTTTATCAACGATTATTCGGTGAAGAATTTCAAAACCCGAATGCTGAAACTTTTACTCCAGACCCTAAAGTAATGGTTCGAAAGAGTGCGCTCTCTGCTGTACAAGAAGATACAAAAAAATTGGAACAAACTTTAGGAGCAAATGATCGTGCGCGACTCGATCAATACTTTACTGGCTTAAGAGATCTTGAGCGTCGTTTTGATTTGCAATTGACCAAACCAGACCCCTCGCGAAGCCTGTATTGTTTTGGAAGAACCAGAAATACTTCCTACCGGGCTTGATGCAGATCTTGTTGCTAAGCGTCATCGTATGATGACGGATTTAATGCTAATGGCTGGGGCCCGTGTGATCAGACTCGCGTGTTTAACATGTTTTATGCGCATGCTTTCTCTTCAAAAATTTAAAGACCTGGCTATGATAAGCCACACCACACCGCAACCCACGAGGAAGCAGTGGACGCAGAACTCGGATATCAGCCGAATGTGCCCTTGGTTTACTCGACGCGCAATGGATGAATGGGCTTACTATGTAGATGCGCTGGCGAATTTCAAAGAAGGAGACGGTTCTCTTCTTGATAATAGCTTCATCTATGCAACTACAGACCAGTCTTTTGCAAAACTTCATGCAATCGACGGCATACCAATGTTTAGTGCCGGCACGGCCGGTGGAAGAGTTAAAACTGGACTCCATGTCGATGGTGGTGGCTTTGCCAGGCTGTCGACTAGGGTTTTACAGCTCAAAGATTAATGGGGCTCGACATCGAATCATGGGGCGATAAGAGTAATACCACCTCGAGTGAGATTGGTGAAATTCTGGTTTAATCTTTTTTCCTGCCTATAGAACTTGCTTGTTAGCAATAACAGGCTTGTGTTGCACCACTTTTAATTTCTATCGCTGCAGATCTCGAAGTCTATCGAGAGGTTGCTATGCCATCTGGATTTCAGGTCGTGGTTAATGAACTGGAAGGCCCGGTATTTGCAACTGAAACAGGTCAGACACTATATAAATGGCCCCTTGATGGTTTACGCAATGGGTACAGTGGTGAAGCACCAGGAATTCCTGCTTGTTATGAGGATGTCTTAACGGTTACTGCGGGATTAATGAGTCCTTATCCGGCAGGAATAAAGTTGCCAGAACTGGATAAGCGCAAAAGTTGTGTTGAATTGTGGCCGCCGGTGTACGCCGACGAGGAAGCTGAAGCGATTGGAAAATGGACTATAGTTGAACGCAGAGATGGTTCAAAGCAGTGGGCCTATGACGAGCAGCCCCTATATACCTCAATTCGTGACATGCAACCCGGTGACGTTTTGGGGGGCACTACTCGCAGTTCGAGAGGTGATTCGCCAGCATATCGCGTGCCTATAAGCCCACCATCCATGTTACCTCCTGGTTTTGCCATAAAGCCGACTTCAATCGGGCGTATGTTAACCACAGACTTAAATGAAGCTGTTTATAGCTTCGCTGCGGATACCGCCAGGAGCGCAGCCTGTACTGAAGAATGTCTGGTTAACTGGAAGCCAGTTAGTGCGCCAGGTTTAGCCAGAGAGCAAGGAGAATGGACATTGTTGGAGCGCTCACCCGGTGAACGGCAATGGGTTTTTCGCGGTAAGCCACTTTATACCTACCTACTGGATACGGATTCTTGGAGTCAGGAGGGAAGCGATATTCCCGGCTGGGATAACGTTTTCACTCAGCCTGCTCCTGAATTACCTGCTAGTTTTACTTCCCAGTTAACCATAGCCGGTAATGTGCTTGCAGATAAAAACGGCAGAACTATTTATAGATATTTTTGCGGAGAAGATTCTCAGGATCAATTTAATTGTGACCACCCTGATGAAACCCAAGTGTATCGTTTAGCTATGTGTGGAGCGGGAGATGCAGGAAAGTGCTTAAGCTATTGGCCATACGTAATAGCCGGTGAAGAAGAGCAAAGTCCTAATAGAACCTGGCAGATTAAGAATATAGATCCTATGACTGGGCATTACGTGTCAGCGGATGATAATGATGCGCTTCGGGTTTGGACCTATCGAGATAGGCCGGTTTATTTGTTTGGTGGCGACAAAGTAATTGGTGATGTTAATGGCGGTGGTACCGGTGAATGGCGTGGAAAGCGCAATGGTCTTAGGGCTTTCTGGTTGCGTGATGATTTTATGGGTGGAATTTTGTAATGGAACGAGGGGTCACTTTTTACAGTTAAATTTCTTACGCTATTCTTCCTAGGAATCAGTGTTGCTTCCGGGCAGACCGGCAAGCTTTCAAAATGGCTTTTATCGGATACGTTATGACCGATTTATTCTTTGGGCAGTTTATCAGACGCCTTCAGCTGAAGAATGCCCGCGGGGATTCAACGACGGCCCTCGCGAGCAATTCGAAACAGCTGTTTCCTGCGCACGAGCTGCTCTCGGTGGAAGAGACCCAGCTCAAACAGGAAATTGAAACTTGGCACCCCACGACAGAACCAGATGGATTCGAATTTCTCGAGGTAGAGGGAAGATTTTCCTGGGGGCTTAATTTGGATGAGAGAGTGGATGACAACGATTTTAATCATCCAGATGGAACACCGGGAATTGATAATGAAGTTTATCGCGCCGTCGGTTGCATCATTGGTTTTCGTGGCCCGGATGGTGTTGAGTTTATTTTCCAGAATAAAGCCATACTTGATCGTCGTTATAATCGCATGATGATTGAGTTAAGCGGGGTAGATGATTTAGAAAATGACGATGAAGTAACTGTCACATGGTACCGAGGCATGGATCGGTTACTTACTGATGCTACGGGACAAAAAGCCATGGCTGGGGGAAACCCTAAAGCGAATTGACTATCGATGGGGTCAGAGTTTAATTCGTGAATCAAAGGGCAAGATTACCGATTCGGTACTGACAACCGAGCCAATTGGTGATCTAGTGATTCCCTGGATGAATTTAAGCGTGCCTTCAATTCATATTTTTAAAGATGCACGCCTACACTTAAATCTGTCGGAGGATAATGCGGATGGTATTTTGGCCGGTTTTGCTGATGTGGACACGTGGTACTATCAACTAATTCGTAATGACTCTACTCATCATTTGAGCAACGGTCAGATTTCCGGAATTTCTCTCTACAAGGCTCTAAGGCGACTCGCAGATGCCTATCCTGATCAAGAGACAGGTTCTAACACCGCCATCTCGACTTCCCTTGATATTAAAATGACTCAGGTATTCATAAGTCACGATACTGCGGGCGCTATAGCAAGCTCTCCCTTTAAATGTCAATTTAGGCCATGAATTTCCGATAAAATATATACACTTCTTGCACTAATGGTGCAGACTAAGGCTCATACCAAATACGCCGCAACATCCTTCATCAGGAGGAAACAATGAAAAAAATACTAGTTGCATTATCTCTTTTACTAACCCTTGTAATTTCACTGAAAGCTATCGCGCAAGAAGATTATCCGCGCACTCCGTCAGGCAAGCCCGATTTTAATGGAGATTATGATATTTCCACTTTGACTCCATTCGAGCGACCCACTTCTTACGGGAACCGTCGTGCATTGAATGCTGAGGAAGTACAGGCACTTCGAGATCGGGAAATGGGTATACGCGCTCGTGATGCCATAGCGAGCGATCCAGATCGAGATGCACCTGAGCAAGGCGGTAATATAGGCTCCTATAATGATTTTTGGTTCGATCGTGGTAACGACGGTTTTGTTATCGATGGAGAATACCGAACCTCTATTCTTACTTATCCAGAAAACGGCCGCATGCCAGCACGCACAGAAAGAGGTCAGGCTAAAGCGGACGCCGCTCCAAAATTTGCTTGGCCAGAGCGCGACGGCGCCTGGTGGCTTGAAACAGGAGATCAGCCTTACGATGGCCCTGAAAATCAAACATTAGCTGTTCGTTGCATCTATCACCAGCCGGCATCAATACCAATAACGCCCCGAGTCTATAACAACCTCAAAACGATAGTGCAAACCGATGACTATTTGATGCTTTATATCGAATGGATGCATTGGGCGCGGATTATTCGAATTGACGACGAACACAACTCTGAAACACTCGCTACATTCGATGGGGATTCTATTGGGTGGTGGGAAGGCGATACATTGGTTGTGGAGACAATTAATTTTATGGATCAGCCTTATCAACCTTCTGAAGGCAAAAAAATAATTGAAAGATTTTCTCCTGAACCTGGAGGCGGTTTGATCTACGCGTTTGAAGTTGAGGATGTCGACTACACCGATAGATACGCAGGTGAAATGGTATGGCCTCGGTCTGATCAGATCCCATTTCGAGTATGCTTGCCATGAAGGCAACTATGCAATGTCAGCGACATTAATGGGAGCGCGTGTTCGGGAAAGAGAGCACCGTGAACAAAACGGATCAGAGGACTGATAGTTAAGAACAATATTTATTAATTGGTTTAATAAAGGTTTTCTGACTCAGGGAGGATAAGAGTTGTCAGAAAAATTTAGAGATAAAGTTCGTATACTCATCAAGGAAGGTGAGGGCTGCGTTGCCCACATGTATCTGAATACAGTTGGAAAAGTGACTGTGGGTGTTGGCAACATGTTAAAAAAACCTTCCAGTGCAACTTTTATTGCGCTTCATACTAGAAGCAACGGGTGAGAAAGCGTCGGAGAAAAGTATCGAAGACGAATTCGAGCTAGTTAGCAATCAGGAAGCTGCGCATCCCGCAAAATTTTACAAGGAATTCACACAACTAGTCTTAAGTGATCACGAGATTAATCAATTACTGGATATGCGTCTCGATAAATTCGAATCGAAATTGAGAATGGATTTTCCGAAATACGATGATTATCCGGAAGATGCGAAACTTGGCTTAATTGATATGGCCTTCAACCTTGGCAACAAGAGGCTGGTTAAAAAGTTTTCTACATTTACTAATGCGGCTCGTAAGTCCGATTGGTTAACCTGTGCGAACGAGTGTAGAAGAAAACAAGTTCAAGAATCTAGGAATGATATGGTCCGTTCACTCTTTCTAAATTGTGCTAGTTAATACAAGCCGAAGGTTCTCTTTTTAGATATATTTTGCTAAGCGTCGCGATCCCACTTCGATAATGCTGACTCCTAATCGTCGAATAGATATTTAGTTTTAGTTCTATTCTATCGATCCTTCTTGCACTCTCGCTCCTCTTAGAATATTTGCCATGGAATAGTTGCCTTCGTGGCATGCATACTCATAAATGGGATCAGGAGTGTAATTAAGAATAAATTCTCGGGTATAGGTCGAAGTATAGGTGTCTGGAAGATCCACAGTTAATTGATAAAGCATCTGATTTTGATTTAAGCGAGTAAATCGTTCGATATTTTTTCGTGATCGATTATGCTCAAAGGTACTGCGTCCAGAAAAATTGGCAGTTTCAACAACCAAGGTATCTCCATCAAAATAGCCTCGAGAGTCGCCATGCCAGAGTTGAATTTTTTCATCTAGCGGTGGCTTTTCTGTAAGAGGAACTATTCTCGCGTCGTGCATCATTTCTTGCACAATCACAACATGATTTTTTGATTGCACGATTTGCCAGTAACTGTTGTAACCAGAGTTTAGATAGGGTGCACCATAACTTATGCATCGATCATCGACTGTCAGGTCCGTCCAGGAAGCAGGAGCAGTATTGCCCCGTTGCGGTCGATTGAATGTCACGCCAGAAGTTCCTTCCACTCTCGGTGGGAACTTGCCATTGGGTGGATCAATTATCTGTGATGTTCTGTTATGAACTGAACGTTCAACCAACCAGGATTGATCATAGTTTCCAGTGGAAGGATCATATGATCTGACTTCGCCAGAAAACGCTGCCTCGAAAACTCCGTCGCCGAATAAGGCATCACCATCTCCTTCTGTTATCTCTCTGATTCGGCGCTGCAACAGGCTCTGCTCTTCATCCGTTAAATATTGGCGCTCGCCAAATCTGTCTGGCCGCTCTACGGGTGTAATGGTGTTATTGCCCCAAACGCCTTGCAAATCAGGTTGCCCATCAGGGGTGGCAACGCTCCAGGTCACATCTTGAGCGTTCATCGTTATCGAAAATAGGCTTCCAGCCAAAATTAGGGGCAGGCTTAACTTGTTTCCCATGATTGATTCCAGTCGGTCAATTATTCTGATCAGAATACTTTACTCGTTGGTAACCCCCAACTTCAAGGAGATTTCATTATCGCCATAGACATTAAGTGGTAGCCTTTCTATGCTGGGAAAAACCATTAACAAGTATTTGGATAAAAAAATGAAAAAAATTGTTATTACTGTTTTCATCATTATTGGTTTAAGCGCTGTTGTGCTCGCACAAGACGCGATGCCACCGGCGATTTACTTTGATTCTGAAGACATCGGCACCGATTTGGCGGCTACACTAACCCAGAGACCAAACCTTGGCATCGGCGTTATTAGTGTGGGCGAGGATTACAACATTAATATGATTCGTCGCAATGCTCCGGCGGGAGCGATTGTTCATCCCGACGGTACGGAGATCCATTACATAGTTGAAGGAGCAGGAATACTGACAACCGGTGGTGTAGCAGTAAGGCCTGGAGGAGGGGGGGCAGCAATTATAGAAGGTGGCTACTCTCAGCGGGTGACTGTAGGAGGGTTTAGTACTAATTCCTCGAGGTACACCTCATGGATACACTGCAGTTGAAGGTGTCGTTGGATATTTAGAGGTTAGATTTAGGACGAGTGAGTATTAGCTCTCACTATATTCGTCGCAAGACTGGAGACTATTTGCGCGATATTTTTCATTAAGCGCGGAGAGTATCGCTGCGGTTTCTGTGTCAATTAGCCCGTTGTAATTTGATGGGCGAAAATGAAGTTGAAAAGCTCGAAATGCAAACTGGCTCTGCAGATCATGCACGCCGGAGACCTCGATCGGATACCCATAGATCGATAACGCGCATTGCAATTCTTGGAGATTGGGAGGACTTCTTTCTAATTCACCAAAGTGTCGAACTACAGTTTCATCGTCATACCAGGCACCGATACCTTGATCATAAAGTTGTTTCCAGGGAAATTCAGGGCCTGGATCTGATTTACGATTTGGTGCGATATCTGAATGGGCAACCACATCTACTGGGTCAATTCCGGGGTGGCGCTCTAAAATTTCGTCAATAAGTTCAACCAATATATCAATCTGTGATTGTGGGTATCCGGGGAAACTACACTCCAGTTCAATCAATTCTTCCTCGTTTGTATGTGTAATTAACTCGTTACATTTAAAGTCATTAACCACCTCAATGCCAACTGATCGATTATTCAGAGAGACTTCTGAACCCCATTGACTAATTCCCGCATGCCAGGCACGGCGATCCTCGTCCACTAATCGGTAGATTCTTAAATTATTTCTGGAATATGTTGGATCTTCTAAATATGGAACCAGATAGTGCACGCTTACGGGATTCGGATTTCTTGTGCTTAATAATCGTAGCGATTCTTCGAAGTTTTCCGAGGTGGCATGAATAACTAGAAAATTAACTCGGCTATTCTGATTGGTCGATTCGATCTCTACATAACTCAAGCCAGAGCACGCTGCAATACTTATGCTTGCAACGAGCATTAATACTGCGCGAAAAAGAATTATTAAAAGAATATTAGGCTGCATCGATAACATAGACATTAATGAAATCTAAATTTGATGCAAGTTTCATAAATGCAATTAAAGACATAATAACTAGCGAAGTAATTCCGTGCGGTCTTTAAATTCGTCTAGCACTTCAGGATTCGCCAGAGCTTCTGTATTAGCTAAAGGCCTATTATTAATAATATCTCTAACGGTCAATTCGGTTATTTTGCCACTTCGAGTACGCGGAATATCTTTAACCTGAAGAATAATCGCGGG
Source organism: Gammaproteobacteria bacterium (assembly GCA_019654215.1). Taxonomy (GTDB): domain Bacteria; phylum Pseudomonadota; class Gammaproteobacteria; order Pseudomonadales; family Pseudohongiellaceae; genus UBA9145. Next base: position 32,269 of record BPDI01000004.1, read on the forward strand.
CACATGGCGCGGGCTGGCATTATTACGAATCGAAAGCTTGATGTCATTTTGTAGAGATTCCGATAAAATTTCGCCTTCTTTTAGCATCACGAATAAAACTATTCGAACGTCCCCTTGCCAATCCTGTCCGACTGCAATTGATTCCACAATTTCTGGAATGCGTTCCACTTGGCGATATATTTCAGCGGTTCCAATACGCACTCCACCTGGATTAAGGAGGGCATCACTACGGCCGGTTATTATTAATCCGTCATTGTCAGTCAACTCAGCCCAATCGCCATGACACCAAACATTTTCAAATCGATCAAAATAGGTGTTGTGGTAACGGCTACCGTCAGGATCATTCCAAAAGTAGATAGGTTTGGAAGGGAATGACTTGGTGCACACTAATTCGCCAGGTTCATTTCTTATTGATTCTCCATTGTCATTCCAAACATCGACCGCCATACCTAGGCCTCGGCATTGAAGTTCGCCACGGTGTACGGGAAGAATAGGACAGCCCAATACAAAGCAGGAAACAATATCAGTTCCTCCTGAAATCGAGCTTAATTGCACATTTGCTTTTATGCCCTCATAGACGTAGTTGAACGATTCTGGAGCGAGTGGCGAGCCTGTTGAAAGAATGGTTCTCAAACTGCTTAACGAAAACTCTTTGATGGGCCGGGCACCTTCTTTTTGTAAGGCTGATAGATATTTTGCCGAGGTACCGAATACACTAATGCCTTCCTCATCGGCAATTTTCATTAATGCATTGGCTTGGGGGAAAAACGGATTCCCGTCGAATAGCAAAAGAGTACAACCAGAAGCCAATCCCGATACCAACCAATTCCACATCATCCAGCCACATGTGGTGAAATAAAACAGAACGTCCTTGCGAGAGATATCGGTGTGTAACCGGTGCTCTTTTAAATGCTGAAGCAGAGTACCACCGACACCATGAACTATACATTTTGGTTTTCCGGTAGTTCCTGAAGAAAACAAAATATAAACCGGATCGTTAAATCCCAATTGATAAAAGTCGGGTGGGGGATTTTTGTTTTTGGTTAACGTTGTCCATGAAATAGCTTCACTTACTTGGCCGCATTTTTGCCAGTTCACCATAATGCTATGGCAATTCAATTTGTTTTTAATTGATTCAACTTTTTGGCAGATTGAAATCGTACGCCCCTTAAACTGGTAGCCGTCGACTGCAATTAGAATCGATGGTTCTATCTGTTCAAAACGTTCCAGGATGCCATCGATGCCAAAATCTGGAGAACAGCTGGACCAAATGGCGCCTAGCCAGGTAGTTGCCAACATTGCGACTACCGTTTCCGGTCGATTCGGCATTAATGCTGCTACTCGATCTCCGGCTTTGATGCCAAGGGCTTGAAGTTCATTGGTAAAACTGGCGCTTAGATCAAATAGCTCCTTATAACTGAGCTCTTCGCGGCTGCCATCTTCGCCGCGGAAAATAATAGCCGGTTGCCCGTCACGAAAACGCAATAAGTTCTCGGCGAAATTTAATTTGGCGTTGGGGAACCAGGAATCTTTCTCAAATGAACAGCCGACTCGGAGTGTCTCGTCTGGTTGCTTACTGGCAATTAAATCAGCCTGCTGCCACCAAAATGCCCAAAATCTTTCCACGTCTTCAGTGGACCACTTCCATAGTGAGTGGTAATCATTAAGTTCCAAATTAAACTGAGCGTTTATCTCACGTAGAACCTGATTGAGCGCGGATTCACAATTAGTGGTAGGAGACCATAATAGATTCATAACAGTTGTTATAAGGTATCAGTTCAGTAGAAACTTAAAAATCGATTTTAGATCAAAGCGATTCGAGAAAATGGTCTAAACCGGCTTGAGAAACATCCATATCTTGTTGAGGTGAGCCAGAGCTTGCACCGATGCCACCAACACATTCCCCATCTATCAATACGGGCAAGCCGCCACCGACGGTACTAATATGACCGCCAGCTTCCGTGTGAATACCAAAAGCCAGGCTACCAGGGGTATTTACTGCATTGTACTCATGGGTTGCCTTACGGGCTGCGCCGGCGGTAAATGCTTTATCCTGGGCAAATTGGATACTATGTGCTTTGCCGCCATTCATACGCTCGAAAGCTATCAAATTTCCTGAATCGTCAGTTACTGCGATGCACATGGGAACAGCAATTTCATCAGCTTTCACTCTTGCTCCTTCGATTAATATTCGTGCGTCTTCAATACTCAACCGGTTAACAGAAATCATTGTTTAAAGCTCCTCGTATGTCAGCGAGGGCACAGTTTACTGAATTCGCATTTACTGTGACAGCTGAAATCATTCAGCTGTCTGCAAGCCTTATGTTAGACTAAGTTTATTCATGTCCAATCGGTGGGCTAACATCGATACTTGTCACAGTAGTTAACATCAATCCCGAATGTGTCAGATTTGAATCCTTCAGCAAGGAGGAATAAATGAAAACCACGATAAAACTTTTGCGTACTGCGATACCATTTGTGATGGTTTCATCTTTGCTCAATGCGCAAGATGATTTTTCACGAACTTCCTCTGGTAAACCAGATTTTAATGGCAACTACGATATCTCAAGTCTTACGCCGTTTCAGCGTCCAACAGAATATGGTGACCGCTTGTTCTTGTCTGAAGATGAAGTTCAGGCTTTGCGAGATAGAGAGATGGGAATTCGTGCCCGGGATTCGGATCCTAGTGATCCGGACAGAGGTGCTCCGGAAGCCGGAGGAAGCATTGGGTCTTATAACGATTTTTGGTTCGATCGAGGCAATGATGGTTTTACGATCGATGGTCAATATCGAACTTCAATTTTGACCTATCCAGAAAACGGTCGCATGCCACTTAAGAACCCCTGAAGGGCAGGCGAAAGCAGAAGCTGCACCCAAATTTGCCTGGCCCGAAAGAGACGGTGCCTGGTGGTTAGAAACCGGTGATCAGCCTTATGATGGCCCTGAGAATCAAACCTTAGGTGTTCGCTGCATCTATCAACCCTCGGCATCAATCCCCATCAGACCTTTGGTTTACAACAATCTGAAAACTGTTGTGCAAACCGATGAATACATGATGATTTATATCGAATGGATGCATTGGGCTCGAATCATTCGTATCGGTGATGAGGAGCATAAATCCTCTGACTTGGCGACATTTGATGGTGATTCCATTGGCTGGTGGGAAGGTGACACCCTGGTAGTCGAAACTACTAACTTCTTGGATCAGCCTTACCAAACTGCTGATCGCAAAGTAACCGAGCGATTCACACCTATCAATGACGGAGGTCTACTTTACAGTTTTATGGTTGAAGACGAAGATTACACAGATTCATGGGGTGGTGAATTTGTGTGGCCTAAATCAGATCAGGTGCCATACGAGTACGCCTGCCATGAAGGAAATTATGCTATGAGTGCTACCTTAATGGGGGCTCGCGTAAGAGAGCGCGAGCATAGAGAAGCACAAGGCTCAGGAAACGATTAAAAATTTAGCCAATATATCTCCACCTGAAAAGCCCAATTTTTGTTGGGCTTTTTTGTGCTAAAGCGCCTTAATCATCAATGAAGCGCGGGTCTGGTTGCAGCTCGCGCTTAAATCTTTTGAATCGCTGAACATAATGTTCTGCACTTTGTACAAGCCCTGTCTGTTGTTCAGGGGTCAGTTCTTTTACTACTTTCGCCGGCGCTCCCATTACTAGGGAGTTATCGGGAATTTCCTTATTTTCTGTTATCAGGGCATTTGCACCAATTAGGCAGTTGGATCCAATCTTTGCGCCATTTAAGACAACTGCATTAATTCCAATTAGTGAGTTGTCTCCGATTGTGCAACCATGCAACATGGCCTGGTGCCCTACAGTTACATTTTTCCCGATAGTACATGGTATGCCCGGATCAGTATGAAGCACGGCGCACTCCTGAATATTTGAATTCTCGCCAACGGTTATTAATTCATTATCGCCACGTAAGATAGCGCCAAACCAAATGCTTGCATTGTTTTCTAATTTCACTTTACCAAGAACCGTAGCGCTGTCAGCAACGAAAAAATCCTCCCCAACAATCTCAACTTCAAATTCGCCAAGCTTATAAATCATCTAAGTCCTTTAACTATGGTAATTTGAACACGAAAAGCATATTGCCACCGCTACGCTGTCTAATTTCGGGAGTGAGAGTTCGATGGTTAATGCCTCCACCTGCTGCGATAGCAATGTATTGCACGCCATCGACACTGTAAGTCGTAGGAAATCCACCGGCAGAAGAATTCAGTATTTGTTCCCAAAGGATTTCACCAGTATCTGCATCAAAGGCTCGTAAGCGTCGCGCGTCATCAGTAACAAAAACTAGGCCGCCACCGGTTGTCAAAACAGAACCGGTTATCGCGGCTCTTTGTTGATAAGTCCAAATCGATTCGCCCGTTGCAACATCGACTGCAGTAAAGATTCCAACTTGACCATCACCATCCGGTAGATTTATTTTTCTTGATGTTGCACTGCTGTGATAACCACCGACAACAGGGTTAACCGGGTTTAAATAGTAATCCATGCAGGTGTTATTCGTGGGGGCATAAAGTGCGTTTGTGTCCGGACTGTAACCAACGGAGTTCCAGTTAATGCCTCCGGTAGTTGTTGGGCACACTAGCCTGCGCTGCCGAATTTCGGTGATATCGATTTCCGGGTTAGTTATGCCTTTTTGGTTCTCGATATCAACACCGACGATGACATTTTGATAGTTGGTTTCTTTAGCCCACAGAAATTCTCCAGTTTCTGCATCCATAGTCCAGATAATGCCGGGCTTTCCAGGAATTCCTGTTACCAATTTGCGCCTCTCCGCTGAAACTATGTTGGGATTTATCCAGGAAACTGCATCGGGATTTGGTGTTACTTCTGATTCAACTACTATTCGTTCGAATGGGTGATCCTGGTCCCAATTACCGCCAGGGATATGTTGGAAGTACCACTCGATTTCTCCGGTATCAGCATCGAGAGCGATGGTTGAATTCGTATAAAGCACGTCGCCGCCGCGGGTATCTCTTTGAATCGATCCCCAGGGAATTGGAACGGCAATTCCCTGATAAATAAGATCATGCTCAGGATCATAACTGGCAGGCATCCAGGCAGACCCGCCGCGGCGTTGTTCGTTTGGAACATCTCCCCAGGTTTCCCCTCCTGCTTCGCCAATACGAGGTACGGTATTAGTGCGCCAGAGTTCCTCTCCAGTATCTGGGTCGTGTGCCGTAATCCAACAGCCTGTATTAATGTAATAACAACCCGACATACCGGCGATAATTTTGCCGTCGAGAACTTGCGGACCACCGGAGTAATGTTGTCCGACAGTCCAGTCGCCGACTTGATGTTCCCAAGTAACTTCGCCTGTTCGAGCATTAAGTGAGACAAGGTAGGCATCTCTTGTAGCGATAATTAGTTGATCTTTATAAATCGTGGCGTTTCGGTTTGCGCAAGAAAGTGAAGCGATATGATCAACAGGAGGTCGTCGATATTCCCACAGCAATGTGCCATCACTAGCATCAATAGCCTCGATAAAATCGCAAGCTTGTGGCAGAAACATTATTCCGTTTCTTCCCGAGTGCAGTAGTTTCTTGCAAGCCAGGTTCCATGGTCCAGGCGAAAGCCAATCTGAGAGATGAAACATTATCTTTATTGATCTGGTCGAGAGGGCTATGGCCCCAATGGTTCCCCTGTTCTACGCCACATTAGCCAATCTTTAGCGGGAGGATCTGCTAATTCTTCTAGAGTAACGTTTTGGAAATTATTCAGGGCCGACGGGCCCTGAGAACATTATTTGCAAATAGCCAGGAAAGTAAGACTAGCGAAGAGTAACGGGCCAGACTAACTGAACTGAAAGGAACTAGCTTGATCATTTATTTTCTCTACTGATTATTACTGTATGGATAGAGCTCTTCGTTCTAAAGGCGATATTCTACATAGTCTCTGCCGAGAACAAAGCACTGGTTTGTCAAATGCCTTCTAATTCGTTTATTACCGTCACAAAAATCACATCTTTGTTTATTTGCCATTTGATATTGAATTCAAACAATGTCATTCCATACTGTTTTTCATCCTGATCTTTTATTCGCCATGCAGGTCTGGGACCCTTGAGTAAGCACTTGTGAGATTAGATCTCTAAGTTCTGGAAAATTTGAGGCTAGCACTGCTAATTTTTTCTCTGATGCTTCGGAAAAACAAACTTCAAAATTTGAATTTGGTTTTTCAGTGGCATAACCACCCTCGGCAGAATCAAGAATGTCAGCATAAGGAATATAAGGTTTGATATCGATCACAGGTGTTCTGTCTAATATATCGATGCCTCCAACCTCAATAGTAGTTTTGCCATCAACAGGGTTTATATCCAAGATACTCAACTACGGATATTCCTATAGGATTAGGGCGAAAAGGTGAACGGCTGGCAAACACGCCTACTTTGTCCTGACCACCTAGTCTTGGGGGTTGCACAGTCGGTGACCATCCTTGTTCAGCTGTAGCGTGAAAGAAAAACAAGATCCATAGATGAGGGAAAAATTTGGGCAATGCTCCGCAAACAATTTAAGTCAGCAAAGTCAGCATGTAATTCAATTTTGCCAATTCCTGCTGGCACTAAGTTTGGTTGTCGCGGGATAGCAAATTTTTGTTTATAAGGGCTATGCACTATACCGATTGGTTTTAAACTAATTTCTTCCATTGTTTAACAAAGAAAAGGAATTCCTTAATATTGGTTTCGAAGTATAAAAGGTTTTCTCATGAATGATTTTGTATTGGATAGAACAAACCCATTTATCATCGATGTGACTGTGGGTAGAGATCGTATCGATGGTTACGGCCATGTTTCAAATCATTTTTATATTGCCTGGATGACTGATTGCATGTTTGCACATTCAGACGCAGTTGGATTACCGGATGATATATGCACGAAGATGCAAAGAGGCATGGCAGTTAAGCAGATTCGTGCAGATCTACTTGGGCCTTCCTATGAAGGTGACAAACTGAAAGTAGCAAACTGGATTATTGCTAACGACGGCAAGCTGAGAGCTTCTAGACTCTTTCAAATTGTGAATTACACATCTGGAAAGACTTTAGTTCGCGCTGAAATGGATTTTGTATGTACAAACTTAAGTAATGGTAGGCCGGTTAAGATGCCGCCAATTTTCGTTGACAAGTATTGTATTGAGAGTAGTGAAAATTAAATAAGTCTAATTTTCTATTTTGGCGGGATGGAATAGGTCCCAACTGCGTGAGCAACCGGATCTTCTGCTCCGTCTGAATATATTGACACTTCCCCAATCGCCAGTGACTTGCCAAGCTTTAGAAGATGGCAGTTTGCAAAAATGGCTTTGCCAGCCCGTGGTTTGCGAAGGAAATTAATGTTAAAGCTTGTGGTGACTGCCAGAGCCACCAGGCCAATTTCCCGCAACACTGCAACATAGATCGCACAATCAGCCAAAGCCATAATAGTCGGTCCAGAAACGGTTCCGCCGGGACGTAAATCGGATTCGCTCATTCGTTGTCTTATAGTGATTGAATTATTGCTAAATTCCGCCAGGTCAAAGGAGCCTTGAGGAAATTCTGCGGCTAAAAAAGCCTCGATTTCTTTTTTTGATACCACTGCCACTGCACTGTCACTCCTTTGGCCGGCAAAAAATTGGCGCCATTTTGCCTGATTCAATTTCCAAAAACACGATAAAAGGGTTGGTTTCTAAGCTGTTGACTCCAAGCCGCTGTATTTTTGGGGCTAGCCCAATTATGCTTGGTCAAACCTAATAATAAGTATAGTGAGGAGTGGACATGTTATCCAAGAAAGTGATTCTGGCTGCAGTACTGCCAGCCCTGGCTTCCGGGATAGTTTCAGCACAATCAGGAAACGCAATTTCGGGAACCGGATTACCTAATCCTAATCCAATTGTGACTCAGAATTGGGGAGAGCTTCCGGCCGGCCGCGAATGGGGATCGACTGCGGGTGTAGATATTGACCCAACTGACGGTCACGTCTGGGCCTACGAGCGATGTGGCGCTAGCAGTTTCGGCGGCGGTGTCCCTATTAATTGTGATACAAATCCTGTGGACCCAATTTTCAAGTTCGATCGCAATACTGGAGAAGTACTTGCTAACTTCGGTGGCGGTCTCATGCAAACCCCTCATGGAATTCATGCGGATAATGAAGGGAATGTATGGGTGACGGACTTCGCCGCGAATGCCGACGGTACCAAAGGACATCAAGTGCATAAATTTAGTGCCGATGGTGAATTGCTAATGAGTTTGGGAACTGCAGGCCAGGCGGGTACTGGTCCCGGTCAGTTTAACCAGCCTAATGATGTAATCGTTGGCCCTGATGGCAGCATCTACGTATCCGATGGTCACAATGGCCAGGGCATGACTAGTAATGCAGCCATGGAGGAGGGACGAGCGGCCGGAGACACCGCGCGAATTTTGAAATTTGCCCCAGACGGTACTTTTATTATGCAGTGGGGTGAAATTGGGTGCGCCACGGTGAGTTTCGAACTCCACATGCCATGGAATTTGATTCTAAGGGTCGTTTATGGGTTGCAGATCGTGGCAATCATCGCCTAGAACTGTTTGATCAAGACGGCAATTACCTTGAGTCGCGTTATCCTATGGGCGTATTAGTGGCATTTTCATCACTGACAATGACTTGGTCTACGCGATTGATTCTGAGTCTGGTCCGACAAATCATGTTGGCTGGCGGAATGGCGTTCGCATAGGGCATATCGATGAAGACAGAATTTCTGGATTCATTCCACCATTTGAAAGGCCTGACCGCGTCTATCAAGGCACAGCAGGGAAGGTGTTGCAGTTGATGCGAGTGGTAATGTTTATGCAGCCGAAGGACCAAATTCTTTAAGCTGGGCTGGTGGTGCTTTCACTAAGTATTCAACTCGCTAGTAAGATAAATAAACATCCGAATGAAGTAATACTGCTGCTGGCAGTATTACTTCATTTTTTTTGCCCCCTGAAATGTGCGAGAGGCTAATAATGGGAAATAAAATTCAATCAATCAACTGGGAAGAGATTGAGATGGAAACCGTAACGATAGTATGTGTCGGAGAATTTCACTGGAGAAAAAATGACTGTTGCAAAGATCTATTTTGATGATGGCTTCGTGGTGCCATTGCACTGTCATCACAATGAACAGATTACTCAGGTAATTAAAGGCCAAATGCGGTTCGTCTTTGGTGAAGATGATCCCGAAGAGCTGCTCCTAAATCCCGGTGATGTTGTTGTTATTCCGCCGAACGTTCCGCATAAGGCGACTTGTATAGGGGAAGTGGAGGGAAAATTTATATGTGGGCGCCGCGTCGGGATGATTGGCTAAACGGTACAGACGATTATTTGCGAGAAAGTTCTTAGAAAAATACCATCATTCTTGATTCAATGCTTTCCCTGGGAGGGCAATCAATGGGTGCAAGGTGATTTCTGAATGCTGTGTGAACCGACCTAGTGGCCCTACCATCTGCAGCAGAATCGAAAGTTTTAATTAGCAAAACTTCATCTCTGTTCATTTCTGGATAGTAATACCATTTGTGATCGACGCTTCTGCTTACTAATTCCAGCTCGCCAATTCTGTCTTTGGCTCTTCGCTCACTTGCAAACACATTTTCTTCACTGACTGATTGAGCGTCACAACAAGTCAGCGGCGAACTTATTGCCGGCCCTGAATGGCTCGCCATACATTAACAATGACGAAGCGGTTTTTAAGTTTTGCTTCTGCTTCGTCATGATCTAGCAGGTCTCTTACTCTTTTATGAGCAGAGTTAAAAGTGTAATCATTATGAACTACGGCAGCTGCTTCTCTAATTTTGTGAGCTTCCCGAATCTCAGCTGAATCTGATCGCAATGTATGATCAAATACGACCAGCTTTCCCCACCGATAATCGGCAATACCAAATTTGTTAGCTCCGCTTCGTATTTGGCTTGCTGATTCTTGATTTTATAGAAATCAGCAATCATGCTTTTATGATGTGAAGTTCGAAACCTTCTTTATCTAAGTTGGCTGGCGGGTTCAGGCAGCGACCGTCATTAATCTTGACTTCAATATCTTCAAAGTCAGCATTAATATTTAACTGGGCTTCTGCTCCACCTTGGGAGGCAAAATACACTGGCTTTTTATTTCCAGGGATAAAGTATCGGACTTTACTATTGTGGAAAAATCAGTCATATTGCGAGTACCAGAACTAATCTAAAGCATCAACTCTAAGGCTTCTTCTGCCATTTGTCGTAGTTTAGCTCGTTGAATTTTGGTGCCGTTAGGGCTCTTTGTGGTAGGAAATTGAGCTATACACTGAAAGGCAACTGGAACTTTAAATTTTGCTATCCGTTCTTCACAATGAGCGCGCCATGCAACTCATCGTTTATTTCCATATCGTTTTTCGCTACTACAAAATCCATAAGGTTGCATCTTATTACTGACTCGAACAGCGACCACCTGAGCAGCCTCAATGGCTTTATATTCGGTAATAACATTCTCAAATTTTCTGCAGGGCTTACTAGATATCCCCCCTAGACGCAAGGTATCTCCCATGCGAGCTGTCGAAAACAAATTCTGATTTCGAAGTAGTATATCCTAGGTCCTCCTGACCGCAGATAACCGTCGTTGGTAAATGATTCGGAAGGTCGCGGGTTGGTCTCCAAAATATTCCTTCATTAGGCTTGGCCCTTTAAACTCCAACTCACCACTTTGATTATGGGGAAGTAGATCTCCAGTGTTCGGACTTGCGCACACGAACTTTGGCCTGCCTGGAAACTAATTTTCCACCCGGCAAGTATCGAAGTCCTGGGGTGAGCTCGTGCGATCGCCTTGCGTACAAAGCCTGAACTTCGCTCCATGCCATAAAGACCCACTAACGTGACCCCTTTTTGCCTGGCTTTCTTAGTTATTTCTTCTGCAGGTAGATTAAATGCACCATAACCGCAGCACACTAGAGACGGCATTGCGCTGTCTCTTAGGTCGGCATCTAATAAAGTTAATAGCATGTCGTCAGTAGCACTTAAATAATGCACCTGATATTTGTCGATTAGCGCGACAGCATCAATCGCATCAAACGCGCTTTGAATGACGCTGGCTTTTCCGCCGGCTAATGCGGCGGACAAGTGATTGAATCCAAATACCCCGCAGAATGGCAGCGTATGGAAAAAGACGCCGTTATCAATAATTTGTTCAAGATTGCGCCAAATTGCTAAAGCATGGTTGGTAATAGACTGATGTGTATGCAAAACAAATTTGGGTGCCTTTGTTGTCCCGGAGGTTGTAAAAATATTGCAGCCGCTAGTGGGAGTACTATGATTTTTGAGTAAAGGCTGTGACTGAACTAACTCAGAATAAGTGATTTTTTCAATTTGACTTGGAAAGGGAGATAGCTCGGATGGAGTCTCTTCTTCACCATAACAAATGATGGTCCTCAAATTTTGCAGAGCAGTTTTATCGAGCTCTTCGAGTATTTGTAGAAAATTTATGTCTCGAAAGTCTGGCCAAATAATAAGACATGTGGCGCCAGATCTGGAAAGTATGTCTGCTACCTCAGTGCTGCGAAAACGAGTATTTACTGCAACGGCTATAGCTCCTAATTGTGCGCACGCAAGGTATAACACAACGTAAGCTGGGCAATTGGGGAGCCAAAATGCGACTCGATCACCGTGTGAAACTCCTAGGTTTGATAAGCCTCTCGCTGCTCGCTGACCCATGCTAATAAGTTCCGTATAGCAGGTTGTGTTTCCTGCATATATAAGCGCCGGAGAATCGCCTTGTTCCTCTCCATGGAACTTGATTAACTCGGAAATCGTTAAATCGTTCATGGCTGTAAAATTATCAATTCTTATCTGTATTTGCACCGGGAAACTTTTTGAGAGGATAAGAGTAAAACAGTCACAGATTGCAATAAATAACTGAAATACAGGAGGAATAACTTGACGGACAGCCAAGTATATTAATAGTCTCGTCTTGTTAAACTGTTAAAAAACATTAAGCAATTCTCGGCTCTGTTCGAAAGCTGTAGTTAGCACAGAAAGTCGAAAATCTAGCAGGAGGTTGCCAAGTGACAATAATGAAAAAAGCAGCGGTTATTTTGGGAGTTATGATCTCCCCTGCGGCGATTGCTCAGCAATCAGCTGACCCTACCTTTGCGGAAAATGTAGCACCGATCATTTATGAAAATTGTGGGTTTAGTGTCATCGGCCTGGATCGATCGCGCCTATGACGCTTATTGATTATGAAACTGTTCGAGCCTGGGCTCCGGTTATCAAGGATCGAGTGGTGCGACGAAAGATGCCTCCGTACTTTATTGATAAAACAGTTGGTGTGCGATCTTTCGAAGATGACCGATCTCTGACTGATTCAGAGATAGCGACTATCGCGGCTTGGGTGGATGCTGGTTCGCCTCAGGGTGACATGAGCAATATGCCAGTAGTTCCAGAATTCGAGGACAGTGTGGCCTGGACGCTAGAAGATGAAATGGGGCGGCCGCCTGATCTTATAATCCCGATCCCAGAACCATTTACCGTGCCAGCAGATGGCCCTAACTGGTGGATGACTTTCTACAGTGATACCGGCCTGACAGAGGATCGTTGGATAAAGGCTTTTGAGACGAAGCCATCTGCTGAAGGGTTCCCAGTGGTTCATCATGCAGTAACTTCCATGGAATTTCCTGAAGGGGGAGGAGGGTTTCTCAGTGAATATGCTCTTGGCAAAACTGCCGACATTAATCCCCCAGGTACTGGCCAGTTAATAAAAGCGGGCACACGCCTTAACTGGAATGTCCACTATGCAGCGAGTCCAGATGGGCTAGACCGAACCGATCGAACGCGGCTTGGATTATGGTTCTTGCCTGAAAATGAAGAGCCTGAGCACGAATTGATTCGTTCTCATATGGCCGACAATGAAGACCTAGATCTGCCGGGTGGAGAAGCGGCGATTAGGACTGATGGTTATGAATTTCTTGATAAGAACATTCGTATTACAACGTTTCAGCCACATTTGCATAATTTGGGAACGCGCCAATGCATCGAAGTGATTTACCAGGACAATCGTCGGCAGACTCTGAGCTGTGCCGATTGGGACTTTGGTTGGCACATTGCCTATAACTATGCTGACGACGTGCAGCCCCTAATTCCCAAAGGTTCCATGTTGCATGTAACCAGCTGGTTTAACAATTCTCCAAGTAATCCCTGGGCTGGTGACTCCAGAAACTGGGTTGGTTTTGGTCAACGCTCTACCGACGACATGTCGTTCTCCTGGATAAGTTACTATGAGCTCACCGATGAAGAGTATGACGCCGCAGTGGCAGAAAGACTCGGTCAATCGAATGCGGGGAGTGATTAGTAAGCAGATATCATAATAAAGGAGTCGTCGAGCGATGTTAGTTCGAATACCCAAAGCTAAATTACAACATCTAAGCAGCGCCATTTTGGCGCTGCTTCTTCTGTCCTATTCATCATTTATTGCTGCGCAGACGTTGCACCGTTTTCGGTCAAAGTATTCAACCAATCTATGAAGGCTTTGAGCGGAATGATGATGGTACCTTTACTATGTGGTTTGGATATTTAAATCGAAACTATGATGAGACACCTAATATTGAAATTGGTGGTAGCAATGCATTCTATATCGCTAGTGGTGTTAATGATGCGGGGCCGCTTAACGAAGATCTAATTCTTAGCAATCCAGGTTCCCAGGATCGAGGTCAACCTACTTATTTCTATCCACGCCGTCAGCAATTCGTAGTGGACGTTAATTTGCCCGCAGATTTTGTCGGTAATGAATTGGTTTGGTCTATTACTCACAATGGTGAAACTAGAACAGCAGTCGGCACTTTGCAAAGAGAAAATATCTGGGCTGTCGATGAAGGTGTATGGAGTGCAAATCGAGGGCGGGGGACTGGAGGGCGGACTGAGATTGAGTACGAAAATGAGCCACCAAGTTTGCGCCTAGTTGGTATAGAAGGAAGTATTTCAGCTCGCCCAGGTCAGGCTATTAACTTACGGGCTTTTGCTGCTGACGATGGATTGCCTGGACCTTACGAGAGAGACAGGCGTGGGCGTATGGATCCACTACCTAATTTACTACCGGAGGTAGGGGGTGGCATAGGTCGAAACTCGCCCAAAGAACAAGGTATTGTGAACTATGCGGCTGCCGATAAAACTGGGCTCGCATTAACCTGGATCAAATACCGAGGTCCAGGACAGGTCTATTTCGACAATAATGTTGTTGAATTAGATCCTGCTGGTGAGGAAGGAGTTACTGCAGCCACTTTCAGCCAGAGCGGCACTTATGTCTTGCGGGCTTACGCCGATGATTCCACTTACACAAGCTATTCTGAAATTACTATTGAAGTACGGTAATTGGTTAATAAAAAAGCTCAACAAATAATAGAGAAGGGCTTTAATTTTTATCGAAGTCTTTTTTATTGCTAAGGATCTGGAATAGCATCTTCTACAGTTAGCGGGTTAAGGTAATTGCCGTCGGTAATTCCCACTTTTCGCATCGCAATACCTGTTAAACACTCCTGGACTGCACGATTCGCATTCATTACCGTCGTATATCCAGGATCCGCTAAGGGATTCAGTTCCACCAGTTCAAAACCTACCATATTGTTCTCTGTGCAAAGTGCGCGAATCAAAGGGAACAATTCTCTGGTAGTAAGGCCTCCAGGCTCTGGCGTACCGGTACCGGCAGCATAAGCGGGATCGAGAACGTCAATATCAAGTGAGATATATAAGTATTCTGGTCCATCATTCGCTTCGGCAATAACCCTTTCCATGACTGCGTCCCAGCCATCCCGTTCAATTTCAACCATGGTGTGATAACGAAAATTATGTTCGCGCATCCATTCAAACCCATCCTCGCCGGGCCAATACCCGCGCAGACCAACTTGGATATAGTTTTGTCCTAATACATGCCCCTCCTCAATTAATAGGGCGATGGGTTGAGCATGAGAAATCAAGTGTCCACTATAGCCTTCCGTTGCCGCATCGTAGTGCGCATCGAAATGAATAACGCCAACATTTTCCTTGCCATAAATATCTGCAACGCCGGCAACGTCTGGGTATTCAAGAGAATGGTCACCACCGACAATGAGTGGAATGGCGCCAGTTGAAGCAATTTCTCGAACCAGTTCCCTAACCGGTAGCATGCTTCTCTCCACGCTAAATCGATCTATGGGAGAATTACCATAGTCTACGACCTTTAGTTCGCGCTTCCAGGATACCCCTGTGTGCATGTGAGGGAGTCCGCCACCGCCTCCAACTCCTAAGCTTTCTCTTAAAGCTCCAGGACCTAAAGCTGCACCTCGCATTCCGACTCCCATATCGATTGGTGCTCCTAAAATTGCCACATCGACTTCACCAGCTGTCAAATCTTCAGCATTAATGGCGATAGGTAAACCAAAAAAAGTGAGGACCCCAGCGTTGCGTAATCTGCCAGGATAAAAAGGACCTGGTTCCCGGTCAGGATCGTTTTCCGGATCTCTAAGTTGGCTCCATGGGTCAAAACTCGGATCGTTGGTATTTACTGGAATCAATCCATCATCTCGATCAAATACGCTGGGAGTATAGTCTTGTCCTAATACAATCCAGATTGGGATTAAGGCACAAAGCAGAACAATGAAATTTCGCATGGAAGTCATCTTTTTCTCGACTATTACGGTGGTTAGTGGCTATTTTAAAAACCAGTGTATTACGTGCTTCATGGCGGGGTCCAGCACAGTATTTAATGTGATATTTACTCTCCACAAACCCAAATCTATGGGTAAAATGCACGGTTCTGGCAAATGGGGTAACGATACATTCACGGAGTACTATTTATGAAATCTGGTTACAGCAAAATTACATCTTGCCTGCTATTGGCTTTATCTGGGTTAGTTGCTACCCAAAGCCTGGCTCAGGTGCCAATTATTCAGCCAGGTGCACCGGGTCAGCCGGGGCGCATCATTACCGCTGAAGAAGCGTCGGATCTTGCGAGTATTCAATATTCAGCTGGGGATGTAATGTTTCTGCAAGGCATGATTTCCCATCATGCTCAAGCCATGGAAATGTCTGCTCTGGTCGAGTCTCGCTCCAATAGAGAGACAATGAACTTAATGGCTGAAAGGATTTCACTTTCTCAGGATGACGAAATTTCTATGATGCAGGATTGGTTGGGTGAGCGTGATCTTGAAGTTCCTAGCACGGATGCTCACCATGCCGGCGATTACAATCTGA
Organism: Gammaproteobacteria bacterium; assembly: GCA_019654215.1. GTDB lineage: Bacteria > Pseudomonadota > Gammaproteobacteria > Pseudomonadales > Pseudohongiellaceae > UBA9145. Next base: position 48,459 of record BPDI01000004.1, read on the forward strand.
TGCCTGGCATGCTTACAAATGAGGATATGGCTCAATTAGAGGCCGCATCGGGAGATCAGTTCGATCGTTTATTTTTAGAGTTCATGATCCAACACCATGAAGGTGCTCTTGAAATGGTTGAGAACTTGTTGGATCAAAGAGGTGCAGCGCAGGATCCAGTTCTTTACGCATTTACTTCGGATGTGACTTCGGATCAAAGTGCAGAAATCGATCGAATGGACTTAATGTTAGCAGGTTTTAATCCAGATCCTCGCGTTAATCTCGAGCCAGGTTTTAGAGATGCTGGAGAAGCTGCTCTAAATTTACAACTTGTAGCTTCTTTGCCTAAGCCAGATGGTTTTTTCGATCCAGAGAATCCATCAGGACTACCAAATCGTCCAGAGCCAGAAGAATCACTTGGGCCGGATGACGAAGAAGTGGATACGGCTGAAGAACTTACAAATGAAGATGCGGTCAGCGGTCTAGCAGAAACCCCGGCCGATGAAGACGAGGAAGAAAACGAGAATGATGATCCGCGTCCATCTCTCTTAAGCTTTTCCAATACCGATCTTCTGTTCAGTGGAGATTATTTAGTTGCTGGTAACTATCACGGGTTTAATACTTATGACATTAGCAACCCTTCTATGCCGCAACACATTAGCTCAGTAGTTTGTCCTGGTGGTCAAGGAGATGTTTCTTTAGTCGGCAACTTGCTGATTATGTCGGTGCAAGAAACCCGCGGTCGGCTAGATTGTGGTTTAGAAGGTGTGCCAGAGCCAAACAGTCAGGAACGAGTACAAGGGATCCGAATTTTTGACATTAGTGATTTCAGTATGCCGATTCAAGTTGGTGCTGTACAAACTTGTCGTGGTTCTCATACCCACACGGTGGTTAGTGAGCCGAATGAGAACAACATCGCTTATGTTTATGTATCAGGAACATCAGGTGTTCGAGATGATGAAGAGCTTGCGGGTTGTTCTGATGATTCGCCATTTGAAAACTCCGAATCAGCATTGTTTCGAATTGAAGTTATCGAGATTCCGATGGAACGTCCAGAGGACGCGCGCATTATAAATCGTCCATTCATCTTCGCTGATCCTGATAGTGGTGTTCTGGCCGGACTATGGGAAGGTGGTGATCATGGCCCCGACACTCAGGACACTCGTGAAACTAACCAGTGCCATGACATTACAACTTTTCCTGAAATCGGATTAGCGGCAGGGGCCTGTTCCGGCAATGGGATCTTGCTGGATATTTCTGATCCAGCGAATCCATTACGAATTGATCAGGTTATTGATCCGGGTTTCGCCTATTGGCACTCAGCGACGTTTAACAACGATGGCACTAAGGTAATTTTTACAGATGAATGGGGAGGCGGCGGTCGTCCTCGTTGTCGTGCATCCGACCCAATGACCTGGGGAGCAGACGCTTTTTATGACATTGTTGATGGCCAGTTGGAATTCCGTTCTCACTACAAGTTGTCTGCACCACAAACCGATACGGAAAATTGTGTTGCACATAACGGTTCGCTCATTCCTGTTCCAGGCAGAGATATATTTGTTCAAGCCTGGTATCAGGGCGGTGTTTCCGTCGTTGATTTTACAGACTCTTCCAATCCAGTAGAGATCGCTTTCTTCGATCGCGGGCCACTAGATGAGGAAGAACTCATAACTGCTGGCTACTGGTCTACCTATTGGTATGGCGGACACATCTATGGAACTGAGATCGCTCGTGGACTAGATGTATTTTCTTTAGAGCCTAGTGATTTCATTACAGCGAATGAAATTGCTGCAGCTTCTTTAAAAGATGCTGATCTAACTGTAAATGCGCAAACTCAGCAACAAGTAATGTGGCCTGATGTACCTGTTGTTGCCCGAGCCTATATGGATCAGCTGCAACGCAGTAATGTTATTGCCGGTGGTCAAGTACTTCAGTTGAATACTGCACTGGATCAAGCCGAAGGATTGCTTTCTAGTAATTCCAGCAATAGCGGTTTGGCCAATGAATTAGATGAGCTTGCTGAAGCCATGGAAGATGAGGGTAACGATCGCAATGGTCGAAGTAGGGCCAGGTATCTTTCTTTAGCTACGACACTTGAAGGAATCGCAGGTCAGCTTCGTTAATGTATCGCCTATAAAAAGGGTCGCCACAGCGACCCTTTTTTGTGCATATGATAATCTAATCGTTAGCGCCACCTTCGGCTGCTAATCTTTCTTCCGCACGATGACCGGAAAGAATATATTCCATGCCATAGTTGCCTTCATGGCAGGCGTATTCATAAATCTTGTCCGGCGTCTTATCGAAAACAATTTCGCGAGTGTATGGTGCAGAATAATTCCCTGGATCATTGGAAGTGAACCGATACTGTAAGGCGCTGTTACCAATTCGAGTTAGTCTCTCGATATTAACTTTCTCTACCGTGCGCGGACTGGTGCTGCTAGCTTCGGAATAGTTGGTGGTTTCAACAACCAACGTATCACCTTCCCACCAACCTCGCGAATCTCCGTGCCATAGTTTCACGCTTTCATCTACGTGGGGCTTCTCAACAAGGGGAATAATACGAACGTCGTGAGCCATTTCCTGAATAATAGCTACTGTATTTTTCGATTGGACAATTTGCCAGTAGCTGTTATAACCAGCGCTTAATCGTGGCGCCCCAAAACTCAAGCACCTTTCTCCGAGGGGGCGATCTTCCCACGTATCCGCTGGATGCAGTCGACGGTGCTCGGCTAAATCGCGAGCTGCGGCGATTGCTTCTTCTGTTCGCGGAGGAAATTTACCATTAGGCGGATCGATTATTTGCGATGTGCGTCGGTGAATAGTACGGGGAGCCATCCACTGGGAATCGTAATTCCCTGTGGATGGATCATAGGAATTAATTTCACCTTCAAAAATCGCCTGAATTACACCTTCGCCAAAGAGCGCATCTTCGCCAGAGCTTTCAATGGTGTTTAGTCCGGCGCGGAGAAAGTCGATGTCCTCATCGGTTAAAAATTCTTTATCCCCAAAAACATCGGGTCTCTCCACCGGAGTGATAGTATTGTTTTCCCAGACTCCTTGTAAGTCTGGATGCCCATCAACGGTTCTTGGGATTTCATAATCGCTATCTTGCCCCTGTACTGTTGCAAAGATAAAAAGGGAAGCAAAGAGGACGCTGCAAGCTCTTACTATTGTTTTCATAGAGCGTTACCTGTTTTTGATAAATGGATGAATTTGACCAGCAATAAGTAAAACGGAGTCTATCAAAGTATCGGCCCAATGGGATCGTTGATTCGTCTGGTTTGCATTTATTTTTGCTTCAACTCATTCTGTAATACACTGTTTAACCCTGATTCAATTATAAGAACTTATATTCAATAAAAACAAAGGCTTACTTACTATGAATGCTACTTTTAAGCGGTCTTTTGCTAGACTCGGCTTGGTTCTAATCGGAATTTTCGGAAACGCTGCATTGGCCGCCGATCAATGGCCTGCAGAACCACCTTCCGAACCACCGGCGGACTGGGGTCCGGTATCAGCAAATTTTGAAGAAATCGACTACCCGTTCCCGGTACATTTCTTAAAACTACGGCGCTTCGATCAGGACATGAATATGGCCTATATGGATATCGCTCCTACTGGGCCCGTAAATGGCCAGACCATTTTCTGGCAACACGGAATGAATTTTTATTCAGAAGCTTATACGCCAACGATTAAAGCACTTGCAGCAGAAGGATTTCGCGTTATTGCAGTGGATCGAATTGGTTATGGTAAGTCTTCCAAGCCAGTCATTCCTTACAATTTCAATTTCGTTGCTGCCAATATGAAGGCATTACTAGATGAGTTAAACGTTGATGAAGTAGCAGCTGTTGGGCATTCAATGGGCGGTATGGTAGTCAGTCGATTTGCTATGCTCTATCCAGATGTCGCTAGTCACGTGGTAATGGTTAATCAAATTGGCCTTACCGATCAAAGACAAGGGCGTTCATGGAACGATCCATACGGAGCAGAATTGGCGCCAGCTTCTTATCGCGGAATCTTGGCAGGCCACCGCCGCTATTTTCCTGAAGCATGGCCTCCGGCGCATCTAGAGTTTGTTCGCCGTCAATACGGACAAACCTTAAGTGGTGAATGGCCACGATTGACGATGGTTCGACGTTTACAAGGCGGCATGCTTTATAACGATCCTGTGGTTTACGATTGGCAACATATCGATACCAAGGCTTTGGTAATTGGTGGTGAAGAAGATGGCTTGGTTGCTGACTTCCCAACTCTAGCCCATAACGTAGCCAACGAGTTGCAAAATTCCGCGATCTTACTGTATCCCGGAATTGGTCATGCGCCACAGATCGAGATACCGGATCAATTCCATGCAGATCTTGTACGTTTTTTAAAATCTGATCCCGTTGAGCCCGCTAGCGAGTGGGAGTAATTAATAAACAGTTATATGAAACAATAACCTCTTAAGAGGAATAGGAAATGAATCCAAAACGATTTCTTACGAGCATAAAAGTTGGAGTTGCAACGGCTTCGTTCTTGATCTGTAGTTCGCTGCAAGCACAGGTGACGACAGGCACCGAAAATGGTGAATGGCGCTACATTGGTGGAACAATTGGACACACAAAGTACTCACCGATAAATCAGATCAATCGTGATAATTTTAGTGATCTTGAGCAAGCTTGGATTTGGCGCACTGATAATTTTGGTCCAAATGCTGATTACTTTTCGCGATCAACTCCAATTTATGTCGACGGAATTCTATATACGGTAGCAACGCCTCGTCGCCAGGTTGTGGCAATCGACCCTGCAACCGGAGAAACACTTTGGACTTTTAGAGAGCCCGAAACCATTCGCCATCAACGGTCGCCGCGTCAAGCATATGGCAAAGGCGTTACTTATGGAGAGCTTGATGGTAGAGGAGTGATTTATATTACTACTCCTGGATTTTTTCTTTGGGCACTAGATGCAAAGACTGGCCGACCTATAGAGAATTGGGGCGGCGCGTTTCCTGTTGGAGGTTTTCCTGAAACTGGTGTCATAGATTTGATTCCATATCTGGTGGATGATTGGGAACCATGGCAAGACTATGTGGTAGCGGGCGGTGAATACGATGCGGACTATGGCATTCCCAGAGAACTGGGAATGGTTACGGCATCGGCACCTCCAATTGTTGTAAACGGTGTTCTAATAGCCCTTGGTTGGACATCAGCCAAGTTATGGTCAAACTCGAATCGAAAATGTACCTGGCGACATCATGGGGTTTGATATGGCTACCGGTGAACGGTTGTGGAAGTTCCATGTTATTCCTCGCCCTGGTGAAGTTGGTCATGAAACCTGGCATAACGAAGCCTGGCGATTCTCCGGTGATATGTCCACTTGGGCGCCGGCATCCGCGGACCCAGAACTGGGATTAGTCTATCTGGTAACTAATGCTTCGACTGTTCAGTCTTATGCTGGTCATCGTCCTGGCGACAATCTTTTTGGCGGTAGCTTGTTAGCACTGGATGTGCAGACGGGTGAGCGCCGGTGGCATTTTCAAATTCATCGCAGTGATCAATGGAATTACGATTTACCTACACCTCCATTGTTAATGGATTTAACCGTGGATGGCCAACAAATTCCGGCGGCGATTCAAAACACTAAACAGGGGTTGGTGTTTGCATTTAACCGTGCAACCGGTGAGCCAATTTGGCCGATAGAGGATCGCGCAGTAATTCAAACGGAAGTACCTGGAAATTTCACCTCACCAACGCAACCTTATCCAACCTGGCCCGAGCCGGTTGATAACATTATTGTCGATGGGCTAACGGAAGATTATTTAATCGATTTCACTTCAGAGTTGAGGGAGCAGGCGGCAACTATATTAAACGGTTACCGCGCGGGGGGATTGTACGTACCGGCGCTTCCAAATACTTATGAAGGCGAATTTGTAAACAATGCTGGTTGTTTAGGTGGAGGCAATATAATTAACCATCCCCCTACAGCTGATCCGACTTTGGGCATCATGTACAACTCCCATCGGCGCAATTGTTTTGCTCCTGGGTTTATGCGACCCACCAATGGCGTAGACAGAGACAATCCAAATTATCCCGAACCCGGTGAAGGTGGTGCCACGCCAAACAGTACGCCTACGACTGGCACAACTGTCGTTGAATGGTTGCCAGGCGGCGGCGGTGGGCTAGCCACAATCGATGGATTGCCTATTTATAAGCGCATGAATAATCAGCTCACTGCATATCAAATGAACTCAGGAGAGAAAATTTGGTCGCTGCCAGTTGGGCAAACTCCTTCCGAATACGAAAACCATCCATTACTGCAAAATGTTGAGGTCCCGAACGTTGGTGGAGCTGGGTGGTCGATTCAAATGGTTGCTGGCGATCTATTAGTGCAAACCAGGGCATTAAGTGAGGGTATGGCACAAATAGAACCGGATGCATCGCTCACATTAAATGCGCGTGATAAATTTACAGGAGAAGTAGTCGGATCAGTTCCATTACCGGCACCGGGACAGTACGGCATGATGACTTACATGCATCGCGGTCAGCAATACATCGTTGTACAAATCGGTAGCTCTCGAGTCGATTATCCTGGCGCATTGGTTGCTTATCGTCTTCCAAACTAGGCCGGCCAAGGAAATCCAATGAGCGTAACGATTATAAGAAGACTTTCTAAAGCTACTCTTTTAGGAACGATTGCTTTTTATCTGTTGTTATCTAACTGGTCTCAAGCTCAGGTAACACTTGGAACTGAAAATGGTGAATGGCGTTATCTGGGTGGTGATTCAGGTAATACGCGTTATTCGCCTTTGAACCAGATCAATGCATCAAACTTCGATGAACTTGAGCAGGCATGGGTGTGGCGCAGTGATAACTTTGGACCAAATGTTGATTACTTCTCTCGTGCAACACCAATCTACGTAGACGGTACATTGTACACAGTTGCTACTCCTCGCCGACAAGTCATTGCGATTGACCCTGCTACCGGTGAAAACTTATGGACTTTTCGCGAGCCGCCGACGGTTCGCCATCAGCGTTCTCCTCGACAAGCGTACGGCAAAGGTGTTGCTTACGCCGAGGTGGATGGTAAAGGTGTTATATATATTACTACTCCCGGTTTTTTCCTCTGGGCACTGGACGCTAAGACTGGGTTGCCTTTGGAAAATTGGGGAGAACAAATTCCTCTCGAAGGATTTAGTCAGACTGGAGGCATCGATCTTATTCCTAAATTGGTCGATGGCTGGGGCCCATGGCAAGACTATTTAATTGGAGGTGGCGCTTATGATCCGGATTATGGCATTCCCCGTGAAATAGGTATGGTAACGGCCTCCTCTCCACCTATTGTTGTTAATGGAGTTGTAGTCGTTCTCGTTGGGCATCAACCTGGTTACGGTCAAACCCGCATAGAAAATGTACCGGGCGACATCATGGGCTTTGATGCAGCCACCGGCGAGTTTCTTTGGAAGTTTCACACTATTCCAAGGCCAGGAGAGGTTGGGCATGAGACTTGGGAAAATGATGCCTGGAGTTGGTCTGGAGATATTTCGACCTGGGCACCGGCTTCAGCTGATCCCGAGTTAGGTCTTGTTTATATGGTGACCAATGCATCCACAGTGCAGTTCTATGCGGGTCACCGACCAGGTTATAACTTGTTTGGAGGCAGTGTATTGGCACTGGATGTGCAAACCGGGGAGCGTCGTTGGCACTATCAAATTCATCGCAGCGATCAGTGGAATTATGACTTACCCACGCCACCGATGCTTATGGATTTAGCTGTAGATGGACAAAACGTCCCTGCACTTATTCAAAATACTAAACAAGGTTTAGTTTTCGCTTTTAATCGCGCGACAGGTGAACCCATCTGGCCAATCGAAGATCGTGAAGTATTTCAAACTCAAGTCCCTGGAAACTATACAGCACCTACTCAACCGTTCCCTACATGGCCTGAACCACTCGATCCTATTGCTACCAATGGTTTAACTGAAGAATTTATCATTGACTATACACCTGAGTTAAAAGAAGAGGCGATGTTTATTTTAAATGGCTATCGTGTAGGTGGCTTGTATGTGCCGCCCCTGCCTGAAGATCATAACAACGATTATATCAATAACGTAGGCTGTCTTGCCGGCGTAAATATTTCCCATCAACCGGTTGGTGACCCCAGCATCGGAATGATGTTTGCCGCGCACTCACGAAATTGTTTCGCTCCAAGATTTTTACGTGCAACAAACGGTATTGATAGAGACAATCCGAATTATCCAGTACCAGGAGAAGGCGGCGCGACACCAAACAGCACACCAACAACTGGTAAGACAGTCGCCGCCTATTTGCCCGGCCGCCCTGGTGGTCTGCCAATGATCGATGGCTTGCGATTATTTAAGCCTATGGATAACCAATTAACTGCATATAACATGAACAGTGGCAATAAAGCTTGGTCGACGGCAGTTGGACCCACTCCCGAGTCCATTACTAATCATCCTTCATTAGAGGGCATTGATATACCTGATACTGGCGGAGTTGGCTGGTCGATCCAAATGGTGACAGGCGATCTTCTTGTCCAAACTCGCGCATTAAGTGACGGAATGGCGCAAATGTATCCAGATGCACCGATGACTCTAAACGCAAGAGACAAATACAACGGGGAGATTGTTGGTAGCGTATCGCTCCCAGCGCCTGGCCAGTACGGCATGATGACTTACATGCATCGCGGTCAGCAATACATCGTTGTGCAAATCGGTAGCTCTCAAATGGATTATCCTGGGGCGCTGGTTGCTTACCGATTACCAAACTAAAAAACATTGAATAAAAAAGGGTCTGGTACTGGCCCCTTTTTTATTGCCTACTGATAACAGGCTGCCATTTCCCTGAATGCGGCGGATCAACAGGTAAATTCTGTGGTCTCAAATAATGTGCAATACAGGCTATGTATCTGTACCCATTAACCAAATTGCCTTCAATCTAAGCTGTTAACTCTGGTGCTTCTATCTATAAGACTAGCTCAGGAATTTACTCAATTCTTACAAATTATTGAGTAAAAAGGAGCCTCATCGAGAAATAAACACTTAAGAACGGTAATTTAACGAATATTTCTCTGTGCTCTGCGTTTTCTCTTTGAATTTCTGTCTTTTCTGCCTCAACATCTACTCTTACTTAATGCATCTAAGTTTTGAGGAAGTATAAATGCACAAATTTAGGTCAGCTCGAATCCGTATTTCTCTAATATTCTATTTGTTCATGGTGGGGATTCTGAATTCGCATTCTATGCCCAGACCGATAACGAAATTTTCGAAGGATTGAGTGATGTCACCAACGAAATGTTGGAATCGCCTCCTCCACAAGACTGGTTAATCTGGCGAAGAAATTATGCTAGCTATGGACACAGTCCTCTCAGTCAAATTACTACTGCAAATGTTCAAGATCTGAGTTTAGCTTGGGGAAATTGAGCTGGAAAGTGGGCCCAATACTCCAACACCATTGGTGCATGATGGCGTGATGTATTTGTTGAGTACCAGGGACACTCTATTGGCAATGGATGCTACTAATGGCAATGAACTTTGGCGCTATCGCCACGAATCAAGAAGCACTGCTAGTTCCAAGATTGGTATTGCTTTGCATGGCAATAAGGTTTTGATGCCTACTGCAGATCTCCATGTGGTTGCACTGGATAATAAGTCCGGTGAAGTACTTTGGGATACTAGCATTGAAGCACCACCGCAAGCCGGCCCTCTACCTTTTGCGCTAAGGGGTGCGCCAGTTGTTGCTGGAGACACTCTAGTGCAAGGAGTGACTGCTACTATGGTACCCGGGGGGGGCTTCATCGTGGGACTTGATTTGGATTCAGGCGACGAGGCCTGGCGATTTCATACAGTAGCCAGACCTGGTGAAGACGGAGGTAACACATGGAATGATATTCCTTTAGAAGAACGTAGTGGTGGTTCAGTTTGGGTGCCAGGATCTTATGATGTAGAACTTGATTTAGTTTATTTCGGTTTAGCACCTACCTATAACACAGAACCATTATTACGGCCGGTGGATATCGAAGGTGTCTCTAATGACGCGCTTTATACTAATGCTACAGTGGCATTGCGGCCCAGCACTGGTGAACTTATTTGGTATTTTCAACATATAGCTAATGATCAATGGGATCTCGATTGGGTTTATGAAAGACAATTAGTTGAGATTGAAATTGAAGGTGAAATGCGCAAGGTGGTACTTACTGCAGGTAAGATGGCTTTATATGACGCGCTGGATGCCGCGTCTGGTGAATACTTATTTTCCATCGATTTGGGATTGCAGAACATAATTACTGCGATTGACCCAGAGACTGGGGCAAAAACCATTAGTCCTGCTGCGACGCCCAATGCGGAAGAAACTCATCTTCTTTGCCCATTTGCCAATGGCGGAAGGAATTGGCAAACCGCGAGCTACAACCCAGATTCGAAAATCTTGTTACTACCGATTGCTGAAATTTGTATGGATGCGGGACCGACGGGCCAAGGTGGCATACTTTCAACTGGGGCAGCGATGCGAGCTATGCCAAGCCCACTGGCGGGAAGCGATGGTAGGTTCGGTCGTTGGCAGGCGATAAACTTAGAAACTAGAGAATTAATCTGGAATCATCGCGAAGTTGTACCACCTACCAGTGCAGCTATCTCCACCGCAGGTGGTGTAGTGTTCTTTGGTGCTTTGGATGAATCCTTTAAAGCACTTAACGAAGCTACCGGGGAAGTTCTATGGGAAACAGACCTGGGTGATATTCCCGCATCGTTTCCAATTACCTATCAGGTTGGTGATACTCAATACATCGCAGTGGCTATTGGCACGCCGACGATTAATGCGAATGTGTGGATAGGTGTGGTCGATGGTTTCTTAGGTGGTGAAGATAACGTAATCAGAAATCTTTCTCGCAATGGGCCAGCGCTTAAAGTTTTTGCGTTAAAATAGTAAAGCGAAAGCAAAAAAGGCGAGCCTGCTCGCCTTTTTTATGTAAAGCTACTATTTATCTGGGAACGAAAGGTCTTCTTACCAAATGGTCTGGATCGGCATCAGGTCTTGGTACTAATTTCTGTGGGCGACCAGCCTGGTTGTCAGTTCCATACAGATTTCCATCTTCGTCCACCGATAGGGAATGCATTTCGATCCAGAAATCTGGACCTTCTGTTGGAAGGGGCCAGGTATATTCTCTTAAACCATCTAGATTAAATTGCACTATCTTGGGTGGGTTTAAATCAGTGACCCATGCATTATCTTCACTAACAGTGATATCCAAAGGCATGCCGAGACCGGTCCAAGTTGTTACATATTCGAAGCTAGGGTAGGCGTTGGAGTTACGTCGAGCGGTCTGTTGAAAGACTTTTACATTGCGATGATCTCTATCCAGGCGTAGAGAGATTCATCGGGGCCTAATGCTAAGCTATGAACTGAAGCAAACTGGTGTAGCTCATCACCGCCCTCACCAAATTCGGAATGATAACTACCGTCGGCATTGCGCACTACGATACGTCGATTATCACCCAGCCCATCGGCAACTAAAAATTTACCGTCTGGTAAGAATGCGACATCCTGCGGAAAGTGATAGTGAATTTCGTCATTGCCGGCAATATTTTTTTCGCCGAGGGTCATTAATAAATGTTCTCCGTCGTTGGAAAAACATAAATTATGTGGCCAGTTTCATCGATTACCCATACATTTTTTTCCTCATCGTAAGGGCTTTGTCTAATTCGATGGGGTCCTGGGCCGTCGGTACCAGTGAACAAATGGTCCCATTGATTCCAAACTTCTAAAACGTTTCCTTCGCTATCGATTACATAAATGCAGTTGCGCCAAATTCGACCTCGACCCTGCAAAACATTCCAGCCGAGTGATCCAGCAAAGGTTGTGTACTCCGGTGGAAGTGGATTTGGTAATTCAGTTTCTCCGCGCTGCAGAAAGTAGATTCGGTCTTTAGATTCAACGTGCACGCCTGAGTTTCCACCCCAGGTAAAACCGTCCTGTGCGAACGGCTTCATCCAGCTTTCAGTAGTGAAGTTATATGGGCTGGGACCTATGATTCCAGTATCCTGAGCAATTGTTGCTGGTACCACTAAAATGAGCAGTAATGCGCCTATTCCTGTCTTCAAATGTCTCATTTTTATTTCCTTTTTGTTCGGATTTCCTGTGAGAATTCGATCATTAAACTGAAAGTATCAAATCAGATTTGTTAAATGAAGGAGAAAGCGCTGGCGAAGCGAATCTACTACAAATTATTACAAAAGGGCTATCGGAGATCACTACTGGGAAATTTGTCTCCGGGCCAGAATTTATAAGGTCGACACAGCATCTGCAAGACGATAGCATTTGTTGCTTCCGGAGCGAGTAAAGTGAATTTCTGCTAGGTCGTCTCTCAGGATGCTCGAAGTAAATCAGTAATGTAATGGTTCTTGTTAGAGAACTTAGTTACAGAACACTAAAGTTGGTCAGTGAATCATCACTGATTGAAGGTGGAATGGAGTCTGTGATCGGTAATTAGTTAGATGCCGAAGCCAATGTCGAGGCATGGCATTTCTGATTAGTCGACCTTCCTTAAATTCAGAAAATAAGTATAGGTCCTTAAATGAAAAAACTATTTCTCTTATTAATTCTTCATTCGTTCTTTGCTGTAAATTCAAATGCAGCCGACACAGGCAATGGCCTTCGACTTACCGCATTAGACCACTATGTAAATTCGACTGACTCGAATTACCATTATGAAGTAATTAATACTGTTGAGGGTGATGGTTATACAACGTTCATTTTGGAAATGATTTCCCAGCAGTGGTTAACGGAGGCAGAAGTTAATCTTCCAATTTGGGAACATTTCATGGTGGTGGTCGCTCCAGATGAAATACAAAGTGATATTGGGTTTCTCACAATTACTGGCGGTAGTAAATCTAATGATGCTCCCACCGAGGCCCAGGCGACTGATATAAAACGCGCATTAGAAACTGGGACGGTCGTCAGTACTTTGTATATGGTTCCAAACCAGCCACTAGTTTTTATTGATGATGGCAGGCCCCGCACTGAGGACTCGATCATAGCTTATACTTGGGATAAGTATTTGCGCAGTGGCGATGAAAAATGGCCTTTGAGGTTACCAATGACTAAGGCGGCTGTGAGGGCCATGGATACAGTTACCGATCTCATCGCGAGCCAGCAAGAAGTAAAAGTAGATCAATTCGTCGTGGCAGGTGGATCTAAAAGAGGTTGGACCACCTGGACTACTGCAATCGTGGATGAGCGCGTAGTAGCAATAATGCCAATCGTTATAGATATGCTAAATGTTAGCGATTCCTTTAAGCATCATTTTTCCGTGTATGGGGCGTATTCTCTAGCAGTTATCGATTACGTAACTAGCGGCAATGTAAACTGGATAGGCACCAAGGAATGGGATGCACTGATGGATTTGGTGGAACCTTATGAATATCGCGACCGACTGGAACTCCCTAAATTTTTACTAAACTCCACGGGAGATGAATTTTTCCTGCCTGATTCATCGCAGTTTTACTGGGATGATTTGGTCGGCGAGAAACATGTACGTTATGTGCCGAATTCCAATCACAGTATGGATGGTACAGATATTTTTGACAGTATCGATGCCTGGTATCACGCGATTGTGCATAACGTAAAGATGCCCAGATATTCCTGGAATCTTGCAGATGACGGAACTATTACAGTATCTTCGCTGGATGAGCCTTTAGAAGTCTTGTTATGGCAAGCTCACAATCCTAATGACAGAAATTTCACACAGGCAGTAATCGGGCGGGCTTACCAGTCCACTCCATTAGAAGAAATAGAGCCGGGTACCTATCAAGTAAAACTCAACCCTCCAGAACAAGGATATACCGCGTATTACGTTGAAATGCATTACTCCAGCGGGATTAGTGCACCCTTTAAGTTTTCTACCGAAGTTAAAGTAGTGCCAGATGTCACAGAATACCAATGGGAATTCACTCCTGATAGCTCGCGGCAATAGTATTGAGCTAAAACCGAATATTGAGGATACGAATAATTTGGGATTTCTGAACCCTATATCGATTTCTTTGGATAGGATTCAGTCCGAGTAAATTTCACTATTCTCTATTATTTGTAACAACTCGGCAGGACTCATGTAAGCTCCGCCTCCCCCTTCGTTGTTTGACGCAGCCTTTAGAGAAGTTGCGAATCGACTACGAACAAAAAGAGCATGATCGTAACGCTGCCAGCCAAGACCATAGCGAATCAATCTTCGGTCGGTATTTCTTTCAAAATTAATTCGACAATCGCCTAATTGACAAAGACCGTCCAAGCAATTCCAAAAAAGGAGCGATCGAGATAGTAAACAGTATGGGAAAGCTCAGGGCCGATGATGCCAACCTGAGCATTAAAGGGCTGATTCTGTAATAAGGGGAACATCACGTGGTCCGTCCAGGTGATTATCAATGACAACAATGTAGGTGCGATTCTTGGCTGACCGTAGTAGTGAAGTCCATAGTGGTCTGGACGATAGTGGAATACCAACATCATCGACGATGAATCGAATCTTGATGTCTTTAAGCTCTGGATAATGACTCAGAGCTAATAAGGCTTGTAATTCATAACCCGGCGGCAACTCTTTATTATTACCAAATTCTAAAAGCAGCTGGTCATAGCGTTGCTGTTCGGCAATTTCTTCATATTCTCTGACAACAGAAATTTCCGCTGCCTGCACAGCGATTTGCCAGATCAACGTTAAAGTTGTGAGAGCACCGCCGGTAATGGAGCGAGGCTTATAGGACTTTTCTGCATTTTTTGACTGTATTGTAAGAAATTTTCAGAAACAAGAGGCTGGTCGCGAAAAGAGTAAATTTTTCCAATAGGAATTCAAAAGAATGTCGATATCAACTAATAGAGCAGCTCGCGAAAATTACATCTGACGCAGCACACTAACCGGATTTCGAATTGGAATTTTCAGTTCCTCATTAAAGGAAAAATAAGACTATTAAATCGCCATATAATGTTTCTAATTATCGTCCATTGGGACAGGGTATGTATCATCTCAGTCTTAATTTTATGACGCTGTCTGCAGCAGATTAGGCTAGGTTTCTGACTACATTAATCATTTCGGCGCAGTTTAAACTGCTGCGATTAAGCAACAGTAGGGCAAGTTATTCTACCCCACATGGATTTTCATTCGTTACTTAATCCATTATCATACGTGTATGAGACCAGTGCCTGTCCATCTGCTTTCTTTCTGTCTACTTCTAACTCTAAGTTTCCCACTAGTCGCACAAGACCGATCATTTGCCGATTGGCTTGAAGATCTTCGTGCAGAAGCAATTTCTCTTGGTGTTAGAGAGTTGACCTTAGTCGCACTTGATGAGTTAGAAGCACCATTAGAAAGAGTGTTGGAGCTGGACAATAGCCAGCCGGAATTTGTTCAGACATTTACGCGCTATTTATCTTTGCGAATAACCGCAAATCAAATTAGTCGAGGGCAAAGTTTATTGCAGCAGCACGCCGAACTGCTGGAAGAAGTTAGACAGCTATATGGAGTACAACCACATTACCTTGTCGCTTTCTGGGCAGTGGAAAGTAATTATGGTCGGGCCACCGGAGGGTTTTCTGTACTGCAGGCTCTGGCAACCTTAGCTTACGATCCGCGCCGTTCTGCATTTTTCCGCAGGGAGTTATTAACCGCATTGCAAATAATCGATATGGGGCATATTGGCGCTGCAAACATGAGTGGCTCCTGGGCGGGAGCGATGGGCCAATTGCAATTTTTGCCGTCGGTTTTTCTAGAGTATGGCGTTGATGGCGACATGGATGGTCGCGTCGATATCTGGAATAGTCTTCCTGATATCTTTCATTCCGCAGGAAATTTCTTAAACAACTTAGGTTGGCGCGGAGACGAGCGCTGGGGTAGAGAAGTGTTACTGCCAGAGAATTTCGATTATAGCCAGGTGGGAACGCGAACACGAAAACCGCTACAGGAGTGGCAAGACCTCGGAATAGCTATGGTGGATGGTAGTCCTATCCCGATCGCAAATATGAATGCTTCAGTGGTTCTGCCAGCCGGAGCAGCGGGGCCTGCATTTCTCGCTTATCAGAATTTTCGAGCTACCATGGGCTACAATCCTTCTACTTTTTATGCCTTAACAGTTGGTCATTTAGCTGATCGTTATACTGGCGCCGGACCTATACAAAGAATGCCAGAAAACGAACAGGCCATGAGTGTTGTCGATGTGCGAGAGCTTCAAGAGTTATTGAATGCCTCTGGCTTCGATTCAGGTGAGCCGGATGGGCGTGTCGGAAGACAAACTCGAGCTGCAATTCGGGCTTATCAAGAAAGCATTAACTTACCCATGGATGGTTACGCTTCGGCGCAGCTTTTGGAAAACCTCCGGAATTAAGCATTCGTTGCAGTAAAATATTTGCTAGCTTATTCTTGCGCAGCTTTTATCAAGCACAATCTATTTCCTGATTTTTAACGTAAACAGAACATGATCAGCCAAACATTCCTTCCTGAAACCGAACAGTCTTTGCTGCGTTACCGCCGAATGGCGATTATTACTCTGGCGGCGGTCTATTTTTTGATTTTGGTTGGTGCCAGCGTACGTGCTTCCGGCGCTGGCATGGGATGTCCAGACTGGCCGACTTGTTTTGGTCAATGGATTCCTCCCACGCATGAATCCCAATTGCCCAGTAATTATCAAGAGATCTACGCGGACCTGGGTTATGCAGATACCCGTTTTAATGTTACGAAGACCTGGGCTGAATACGCAAATCGTCTGGTTGGGGTCACTATCGGGTTTCTGATTTTTCTTACTGCAATTTTTTCGATTCCATTAAGGCGAATTAATAAATCTATTTTTTTAGCATCCGTAGCTGCGTTTTTTATGGTCGGCTTTCAGGGCTGGCTTGGGGCAAAAGTTGTGAGCTCAAATCTTCAGCCCGGGATGATCACTATTCATATGTTAATGGCGCTGGCTATAGTTGGTACTTTGCTCTTTGCCTTAGCTGAAGCTAGAAGACGAGTAATGGTGAAGCAGCCGATAATAGGAATAGATTCCCGCTTTGAACCTTGGCTTTACATTGTTTTGGGAATGACGGTGTTGCAAGTCGCTATGGGCACGCAAGTAAGAGAAATGACGGATCTTATTCGGGAAGCACAAGGCGAGGCGCTACGATCAACTTGGATTGAAGCCATGCCATGGTTCTTTTTTGTGCACCGTTCTTTTTCCGCCTTGGTATTGATTGCTAATTTATGGCTCGCCCGCTTACTGATAAATTCATTAGGCTGGCAGCATGTATTAACCCGGCTTACCTTCGCTATGATTCTAGTAATTTTTCTAGCAGTTTTATCTGGAGCCACCCTTGGGCACTTGGGTATGCCTGCGTTTATTCAGCCGACTCATTTATTAGCTGCTTCTTTGCTCTTCGGGTTGCAGTTTCTGATCTGGTTGAGCTATCGCCATTCGAAAGACAGTTCGCCTGAACAGCGAATTTCTCAAATTAAGGGCCAGGTATCACCTTTAAATATTTGATACGTGTTGAGTTTTTAATTAGCTATCTAACCAATCTACGTCTATTTCAAACTACTAATGGCAGTCACAATTTGTCATATAGTTGGATCAGCTAATTCGCCAGTAACAATGGTAGAATGCTACGCAGAAGAATATAGATTGTTCAATTTTAAGAAGTAGTAAGATCTATGAAAAGCACATCTTTTTCTAAATTTCTTAGCATTTTTCCGCTATTGATTCTGCCAATCCAAAGTACGGTGCTAGGCCAGGAAGCCGACGCTGCTGCAGATTCAACTGTTACCTATCCCGCATCTTATTTTGCTCAATTTTCTCCGGTTTCTGTGAACGATATGTTGGACCGAATTCCTGGAATCGAGTTAGCTTTGCAAGGGGGGGATTCTGATCCATTGAGCAGGAGATTTCGTGGCGGTAATCGTGGTCTTGGTGGTTTGTCACAGATTTTAATTGATGGCAAACGTTTAGCGGGCAAGGCCAATGAGGCACGCAGTCAATTAAATAGAATCACTGCTAACGAAGTTGATTACATTGAAATTTACGTGGTACTTCCAGTGAGCTCGACGTGCAGAATTCAGGCCAGCTTATCAACATAATACTTTTAGAATCCGCATCTCGTTCAAGCTACGGCGTTGAATTAGGTATGCGCCATTTTCAGGAAAGGTACGGTTAAGCCAGAAGGCACGTTATCTCTTACCGGCCAAAGCGGTCGATTTAACTACCTTGTAAGCGCAGACATGGCTCCTTGGTATCGTATAGAAAATACCGAGGAGTTGAGTATGCATCCGGATCTTAGCTTTAATGAAATTATTAAACTGGATCGCAAAGTAGAGCAAACTAACTACAGCTTTAATTCCAATCTGAATTGGGATTTCGAGAACGGTGACCGTCTTGCACTAAATCTACTCTATGGAGAAAGCGATCCTCCTGCCAAGCTTTTTCGGGAAATAACGGACTATAATGGATCAATTCCAGCTGTATCGTATGAACGCGAGCGCATCCCTTCGGAAGCCTATAACTGGGAAATAGGTGGAGATTATGAACGTAATTTCAATAATGGCGCCAAATACAAGTTCCTCTTTATAGTTAATGACAAAGTTGGGGACACCACCAGAGAGCGCTTTAATTTTCTCAAGCTAGGAGATGTTGAAAACAAAAATCTTTTCCTAGATACCAGTGGTGGTTACCAAGAAAAAATTGTGCGTACATCTTATACCTGGAATGTAGCTCAAGATCAGGGATTAGAATTAGGAATAGAAGGAGCGCAAACGACTCAAGACTCTGCTCTCCTCCTGGGATTACCTCTTGGCGGTAATCCTTCTTCGCGTCACGGTGGACTAACAGCTGTAAATCTTCCAAACGCCATTTCTACGGTGGAAGAGATTCGCTATGAAGGATTCGCAGTTCATAATTGGCGCATTAATCCGAGAATGTCATTGGAGAGCTCGCTTGTTGCCGAATATTCGGAGATCGAACAGACTGGGGATATCTATAACAAAAGGGATTTTGATTTTCTAAAGCCTAAGTTTGACTTTCGGTATGACATCAGTAATTCAACTCAATTTCGATTTACTCTGGAGAAAGATGTTTCCCAGCTAACTTTTACAGATTTCTCCGCAAACACAAATGAAAGAGATGAAGATCAGGATACTATCGCTGGTAATCCTGAAATTAAGCAGCAACAAAGCTGGCGTTACACTACGTATCTGGATTATCGCTTGCCCAATGATGGTGGTGTAATTAATGCCCGTTTGTTTTATTACGATTTCGAAGACGATATTGGTCGAATCGATATTTCGCCTTCTCTTTCTCAACTTGAATCAATGAATGGAAACGTTGGAGATGGCAAAGTAGTGGGTTTGAATGTAAATGCCAGTATCCGGCTTGCAATGGTCAACTTGCCCCAAGCTCTAGTTACGGCTGGTTTCCTTGTTCAAGATTCCAAGATATTTGATCCTTTAATCGATGATCATCGAAAAGTTGTGCCTTTTGATCGCGGCAGCTTCAATGTTGGGTTTAGGCACGATGTGTCTCGATGGGGTCTAAATTACGGAATTAATTACAGCGATCGAATCGATGGCAATCGTGCTTTCTGGGATATTGATAATATTTTCTATATGGGATCTCCTAGCAATCTTATGACGTTTGTCGAAAAATCTGGCTGGCGTGGGCTAACTTTCAGGCTGGAAATCATAAACATGCGAGATCATGTGCGAAAAACTGAGAGAAGACGCTACGCTGGTTATTTTAGAGATGACGTGCTCAAAGAAATCGAAAGATTTTATACAACCGATGGAGTCAGGTATACCTTTAAGGTCCGTGGAACGTTCTAAATGATGGATAACAAGGAATTTGATCTAATACTCTTTGGAGCAACCAGTTTCGTAGGAAAGATCCTCAGCGAATATTTGGTTGGCGAGCACATTGAATCCAATCTTAGTTGGGCAATGGCTGCGCGATCAAGATCGAAATTAAACGCGTTACGCGAAGATCTCGGTCCGAAGGCTGCGGGCATCCCAGTAATTGTTGCGGACTCATTTGATGAAGAAGCTCTTTATGCGCTTTGCGGCCGAACTCATGTTGTTGTTTCAACAGTCGGACCCTATGCGCTTTACGGTGACTTATTAATAAAGATTTGTGCGGAGTTAGGAACCGACTACTGTGATCTAACAGGTGAAGCGCAATGGATACGGCGCATCATTGCCGAATACGAAACGACTGCTCAGGCGTCTGGTGCGCGTATCGTTAATTGTTGTGGTTTTGATTCCATTCCCTCGGATTTGGGGGTTAAGTTTTTGCAGGATCTCGCCCAGGAACATTTCGGAGCTTATTGCAAGCATGTGAAGATGCGTGTGAAAGGGACGAAGGGTGGGGCTTCAGGAGGAACAATTGCCAGCGCTATTAATCTTTTCCAAGAAGCAGCCAAAGATTCTTCGTTGCGACAAGAATTGAAAGACCCTTACTCCATTTGTCCAGAAGGTCATCATTTTAAGGCTCGACAAAAAACAATTGCAGTGGAATATGATGAAGATTTTAATTCCTGGACTGGACCATTCTTAATGGCTGCTATTAACCAACGGGTCGTTTTGCGTACTAATGCTCTCTTAAGTCCTAGTTATGACGCTAATTTCACCTATGATGAGGGGAACGCTTACAGGGGATGGGCGAGGCGGCGAAAAACGTGCCAAGCGATTATCTACAGTGACTAGGTTTGGTATGATTTGTTTCGCACTACCCCCTGTCCGATGGCTTGCAACTCGGTTCTTCTTACCAAAGCCTGGAGAGGGACCAAGCCCCGAACAGCAGGACAAAGGATTCTTTGATCTCCGTTTTTTCGGGAGAATGACCAAGGTGGGAACATAATAGTAAAAGTTACCGGTGACAAGGATCCCGGTTATGGGGCAACCGCCAAGATGTTAGCGCAAGCAGGCATCAGTTTGTGCCGTGACGTAGATAAGGGCTCATTTCCCGGAGGATTCTGGACCCCGGCTTCTATTTTTGGTGTTCGACTGTTTGAAAGGTTGCAGACACACGCTGGCATGACGTTTGAGGCGTTGTCAGTGTCAAATCCCCGCTCATCACACAGTAATGTGACGGATATGGATTAATTGGTCTTTGGTACTTTCTCACCCGCCGAACAAAGTAATATCAAATACCCGCGCCAGGATAAGTATCCCGCTCAAGCCAGTGAATATGGCCAAGCTAATGCAAGAGAAATATTTTGCAAAGTTTGATGGATAGAATGCCTTGTCTTCTTTTGGAATGATGGTGAGGCAAAAATATACATTAAAAAAGTAAATGACCGGAGCAACGAAGTAAGCTAACGCGGATGCAACCAGTACGAGGTATACAGGCCTCGGTATGCCTATAATTATAAGGAGCGCGGTGACCAGAGAGAAGATCATAGTGGCGCGATAGATGTTGTATTCCGAATACCACTTTGTCCTGTGCTCGTTCCCTAGATCATCCTTGTCTAACCCTTGCAGACTGGCGGTTGCAGGGAAAATATTGCGACAACAAGCTCCGATTATCCGTGGCCAGCCATCAAAATAATTAAATGCAGTCGAAAACGTCGCAGCGAAAGCTCCAATTAAAAATAAATCATTAGCCCGTTGCCAACGCTTTCGGTAAATATTCGAGCGATATCACCAATTACGTCTTGTCCTTCTACGGAACTGGGATACATCCAAATGGCAGCAAGGATTAAGAATATACAGGCGATTATAAATGACACTATATGGCCGAGTCGGAAGTCCCACAGGCCGATGGTGAACCATCGTTGACAATACAATTGCGTATGTGGTGAAAGTCTAGAAGTGTCTATAGTTAGATGTTCTTTTTTTGGTGCAAAAGGATCGAAGCGTTGGGCGAGACCCATCTCTTCCAATGTATGCCTTATTCTTCCCATTCCCACTTTCTTAGCCTTACCCCATTCCGATGCCTGAAGAGAGACGTCAATACCTGTAGGTAGAAGGCCGAGAAATCCAGCGATAATCAACCATGATCCCGAAGGCATATCGAATGTCACAAAGTACTGGGCTACCGATAAGGGGGGAGGGTCAACGAAAAACACATAGACAGTGGTAAGAAAGAGAAATCCGGGCCCCCATCTTGGCAACCTGCTCCACGATTTTATAGCTGCCACGTAATAAGATGAAAACTGAAAAAACCCCTAATAGAACTGCAAAGTATTCTATCGCTATTTCGAAGCCTAGTGACTCGCTGAATAGATAGCTGAATAGGAAATAGAGCACCGCAGCGGCAGCTATCAAACGACCGGCCTGACCGATTACACACTGCAATAAAGTGGTTGCCATAACGTACCATAGCGGCCATTTTTTCCATTGGGTGCCGTAGGCTTCAATTAAACTTTTGCCAGTGGCATTGGTAAATCGAAAAGCCATTTCGAAACCGTAGTATTTAAAAATATACGCAACTGGAATACACCACATTAGTGCGTAGGCGAAACGACCTCCAGCAGTGGGAGCGGTAATGATATGGCTGGTACCGATACCTGTCATCATCAGGATAATGCCGGGACCGAAATGACCTATCATTTTTGAAAAAGACATATCGGGTAATTCGAGAGAAGATAAGGTTTTCTCTCCATTCTGAAGCGCTTGTGTATCGACGGAGTTATTTTCGTTATCAGTAGTTACTTCATCCACGTTTACGCTCCTCCAATGAATTGCCTAGGTGTTGTAGGCTCGGATAAATTGTGATCTATTCTTTACGCGAGGCCTAGTTTCTCAGCTAGCCCTATTCGTTGTAGCTTTCCGGTAGGTCCTTTGGGTATCTCTTCCAGGATGACTACTTTTTTAGGAACTTTAAAGTCCGCCAGGCGCGTTGCGGCATAGTCTCGCAACCCGGTTTCATCGAGCTCCGCTCCATCTTCTAATACAATGGCAGCAGCAACATCTTCACCGAGTTTTTTATGTGGAATGGCAAAAGTCACTACCTGGGCAACGCTCTGATGATCGAGCAATACTTCGTCTACTTCTCGGGGGGAAATTTTTTCACCACCGCGATTTATAATTTCTTTAAGACGGCCGGTAAGTGTTAAATAGCCTTTTTTATCTATGTGGCCTTGATCGCCTGTGCGAAACCATCCATTTGAGAATGCGGAGGCGTTAGCTTCCTCATTGTTGAGATAGCCCGACGTTACATTTTCTCCTTGAATCACTACTTCGCCGATATCTCCGGCTGATAAAAGCTCACCTTCTTGATTCATTATTGAAATTTTAGGTCCAGCGGCTAATCCGACTGAGCCGGGTCTTTGGGATCCCCGGGATAATGGATTAGACGCCATTTGGTGTGCTGCTTCTGTCATTCCGTAAGCTTCGATTACAGGAGCATCGAATGTTTTTCTAGATCTTGCATTACTTGGGTGGCAGGGAAGCTGAAGAAGAGCGGAGCAAACGCAGTTTTACGCTGTCTATAATGTGCTTGTTACGCTCTGCTCGAGAAAGAATGGGTTGATGCATGGTAGGAACACCGGTATACCAAGTAGGTCTAATTTCTTCCAGCCAGACAAAAAACTTTAAAGCATTAAACCAGGCGTGCAGTTAACGCAAGCCCAGCTTGTATCGAGCCCAATACGGCAGCAATTAGGCCATGGATGTGAAACAGAGGCATAATATTCAGGCAATAATCCGTTGATATAAGTTCTAAAGACAGCGAGACATTGCGCGCTGACGCACAGACATTCTGTTGGCTTAAGGGCACGAGTTTGGGTCTCGAAGTGGTGCCTGAGGTATGTAGAACCAGCGCAATATCGGAAGACTCGGCAAGACCAGGTTTTAGTGAATCAGGGGTAATCGATTCACCGATTAATTCAAATTTACCAGCT
Organism: Gammaproteobacteria bacterium; assembly: GCA_019654215.1. Lineage (GTDB taxonomy): Bacteria > Pseudomonadota > Gammaproteobacteria > Pseudomonadales > Pseudohongiellaceae > UBA9145. The sequence continues at coordinate 72,275 of BPDI01000004.1, forward strand.
GGGTCAGTCTCTTCATGCTTCAGGACTACTACGGTTATGCCCAATTTCTCTGCACTCGCTGCAGCTGGCGAGTCAGTACCCTCTTCAACGACCAAAAGTTTTGGCTGTAAATCTTCCAAGTAAAAGTCAAATTCTGTGCCGCGATAGGCTGGATTTAGCGGTGCGGTAGTAGCAGCCGCTCCAATACAGATAAACGCACTCGCCATTTCTGGTCCATTCGGCAGTACGATAGCTACAGTGTCATTGCGACCTACACCTAAGGTATTTAGTCGGGTTGCCGTATAATCTACTTGGGCGCGCAACTGCTCATAAGTGAGTGCTTGTCTGTCAGGCGCCGCGAGTGCAGCATCTTTTGCCTTACCGCAGTTGACTAATTCTCCCAGTGTATCCATCTTATTTTTCCGTTACAAAGCGCGCAGTGTGCAAAATCAGGATATAGTAAGTCAAGGCTGTGAGCATCGGATTTCCACTTGAGCAAAGCTTTTATCTAACTCTATGCTGACTTTAAACATTTCTAGGTAGTTTCACCAATCCATCTCGCCTCGTAGTGCAGTAAGCATTGAGCTAGACTTATTTACAACTCGATAAAGCGAATTTTGCTAAAACATTAGGAAATACAAGTGATGCGGATATGTGTTTACGGTGCCGGTGCCATTGGAGGCTATCTTGGTGCCATGCTTTCCAAAACTGAAACTGAAGTTAGCCTGATTGCCCGGGGACCACATTTGCAGGCCATGCAGGAGCAAGGCTTAACGGTGCTCACGGGAGAAAGTGAAAGTCTGTACCATCTCCATTGCACAGATAGTCCCGAAAGCCTGCCTCCACAAGACTTTGTTATCGTCACCCTTAAAGCCCACTCTGCCCCTAAAATAGTGCCTCAGATTAAAGGTCTTCTTGCACCCCAAGGAGCTGTAGTCACAGCTGTTAATGGCATTCCCTGGTGGTATTTCTACGGAGTGAAAGGACCATTCGAAAATAAGCGCCTCCACTCTGTGGATCCCGATGATATCCAGTGGTCGCAATTAGGGCCTGAGCGTGCCATTGGATGTGTTGTGTACCCGGCCTGCGATTTGATAGAGCCAGGTGTCATTCGACATTTGGAAGGAAACAGATTTACCTTGGGCGAACCCAGCGGAGAAAAAACAGAGCGAGTAGTGGCGTTAAGTCAGACATTTATCGAAGCTGGATTAAAGGCACCAGTTAGGCCCAGGATTAGAGATGATATTTGGATAAAGCTATGGGGAAATTTGTGTTTTAACCCAATAAGCGCGCTAACTACCGCTACCCTTGATGTAATAGCCACAGAGTTAGGAACCAGAAATATCGCCCGGGGCATGATGGGGGAAGCGCAACAGATTGCTGAAACCCTGGGTGTTAGATTTTCCGTTGATATTGAGAAGCGTATTGACGGGGCAGCTAAAGTGGGAGCCCATAAAACATCGATGTTGCAGGATCTTGAACAAGGGCGTCCTATGGAAATAGATGCTCTTCTAACCGTGATTCAGGAATTGGGTAAAATGACGGGAATACAAACTCCCAACATTGATACTATCCTAGCACTTGTAATTCAGAGAGCTGAGCAGGCAGGTTGTTATAACTAACAAGAAGCATTTATGAGTAAATGGATCAGATTTAGACGTCAAAACTCACAATTAGACGAGTTTGGGAGATTAGTTGATGAGGTTGATTTTGACGAGCAACGAGTCAAAGTTTGTGTGGGGGACCTATTTGATAATAACGAGTCCACAGACGAGATACTAAAAGTAAAGGACTTGAATTTACTCACCCCCTGTTGGCCGGGCAAAATGTTTGGTCTATGGAAAAAAATGTTGGAAGCGCGATAGAAAGTCAAGGATTGACGATTCCCGAAGAACCTCTGTTTTTTCTTAAGACCAGTAATTGTTATTTACCTCATCTTGGAGAAGTTAGACGCCCAGCCAATTATGAAGGTAAAGTAATCTTTGAAGGTGAGCTCGGGGTAGTGATAGGAAAGGTTTGCAAGCATGTTTCCGAAGAATCTGCCGACGATTACATTTTCGGTTACACCAACGTTAACGATACAACTGCTCCAGAACTAATTAGAAAAGATCCGACTTTTCCACAGTGGTGTCGAGCCAAAAGTATGGATACTTTTGGTGCCTTCGGTCCTAGCATAAGCACTAAGGTGGATCTCAATCAAATGCAGGTCAAAACCTTCAACCCTGGAAGAATAAGACAGGATTATGCAGTTTCTGATTTTATTTTTTCGCCTCAACAAATAGTTAGTTTTTTGTCCCAGGAAATGACTTTATTCCCTGGAGATTTGATTGCGTGTGGTACAGGAGACGGTATTTTATTATGGAAGCCGGGAACTACTGTTGAAGTTCGAATTGATGGATTGGATCCGCTTACCAACGCCATGGCGTCTAACTGAATCTTTTCGACTTCAAGAACGGACGTCATGAATCGGACCAACCCCAAATTTTTACGATAGCCTTGCTGGCTGGTTATCAGTTGATTACTTTCCTTTAAACAATGCCTTTGGATAAATTAAAGGTGTGGCTGCCTCAGAGTAATGCAAGAGGAAGAAAGCATCCTAATCTAGAACTTTACTGTTGGTCGGGAAATTGACTGGGCAAAATCAACTTTGTGAGAGTACATATCTGGGTTTTTAGTTTGACCATGAGTTACTCTTGCGCGTCGGCTTCCATCCGTTTTGGAAAGGGTTTTCACGGGAACCGGCAAATTTGGATCACTAATGTTAATTGGGGTCAGATATATCGTCTATGCCTATACTCGGTATTCTATGAGCAATCTCAATGTGGGCCGAGGTATGCTTGGGTAACCTTCTAGGTTAGATGTTTTTTCGGTAGAAATTGAAAGCTCCCGCGGTTAAATCAACTAGTGGGAGATAAGAGCCAGGAAATGGCGGAGGTTCCATTAGTGGACGAACTTATATACAACATAGCAGTTTGGATAGATGACACCCCTTACAGTGCCATGCTGCATGAATCCTACTATATGTATAACTGGGTTGAGTCTACCCATGTGCTTACCCTTATGATGAGCCTGGGCATGCTTTTTTTTAATCGATTTAAGAATGCTAGGTTATGCTTTTCCCGATGTGCCGGCCTCGAAAATTGCAGACCGCTTAAACATCCCAATGCTGATTGGATTTACAGTAATGTTTGTTACTGGGATCCTACTTTTTTATGCGGTGCCGGTGAGGTCTGCGCAGAGTGTCTGGTTCCGCATTAAGATGATTCTGTTGGTGGCATGTGCGATCAATGCCTATTTGTTTCATAAACGTATGAATGAATCTGTTTCATCCTGGGACAATGAAGCACGGGCTCCGAAAAGAATAAGGACAGGTGCAATGTTATCCTTGGTTTTTTGGACGATCGTTGTTATCTGTGGAAGATTTATTGCCTACGATTGGTTTGATTGTGATTACGATCAATCGGCTTTTATCGATTTTGTTGCGGGCTGTATTGACGGCCAAGCAAGATTCTAAAGCAGCTGAAATTTACTACTCTATAAGGAGTTAAACATGCCCCCTGCAATACTGGGACCTTATACAAGAACAATTCTTACTGCAGCAATAATTGCTGCAGCTCTTGGTTTTAGTTTTACTTACGCCCGGTTAAGTGTTTATACCGAGTTAATGCCATTTTTCGAATGGATGGAAACAACCTGGTTTGGATACGTAGGCAAAACTTGGGGCGCGGCTTTTGCAACGATCCAAGCAGGTCATTTAATTGGTTTGGCTGTATTGGGTGGTTGTGTGATCGTCAGTGATGGAAGGTTGTTAGGTGTGCTGCTTACTGACGTTCCTCATAGAAAAGTAATAGATCGAGCGGACAGAGTATTTTTCTGGGCGCTTATCACATTGCTGGCAACTGGTGTATTTATGGCTTGTGGAGTGGCGATGAAAATCTACTACTTGCCAGTCTATTGGTACAAGATGTTGGCCTTAGGGGCAGGAATATTATTTCATTACTATGTGCGACGACCGCTAGTGGCTCATGAGATAGAATCAATTAATCCAATTATTTTAAAAATGACGGCGATCGCTTCAATACTGGTTTGGTTCCTGGTTGCAGCGACTGGTCGTTGGATCGGATTTAGTGGGTAAAGGGGAGAAGATTATGAGCGAAGAAAATCAAACAGCAGCGGATGATCAAACTACAGGGTCTGCAGAATTAAAAGATGCTCAAACTTCCGCTTTAGTTACAGCATCTACATTCATTATTTTTTCTGCAATTTATTGGTTTTTCCAAATTCAATCTGTACGCGAACTTCTTGAGTTGGCTTATGGATAATTTGGGATTCTTGAATAAAAAAGGCTGGCATTTGCCAGCCTTTTTTATCTTCTGGTTTTTAGCGCATTGGCGAATAATCGGTAGCGACATGTATTTTCCGCTCGATGCCGCCTAAAATTTGGCCATTCCGATTCGACTCTTCAGCGACTCGCGCCCATTCTGGATCGGCAATAAAATCTTCCCAAAGCTTGATCCGCTGCTGCTTGGTTGTCTGACCTAGCAGGTAAACGAGAGTGTCTTCACGCTCTTCTTCGCTAGTTGGCGACCAGTAGCCAATCACTTCCATTCCGTGCTTACGGAAAATTCGCGTGGTGTGGTCACGAAATCTCGCATGCAAATTATCGAGATTGCCTGGCGTTGCTTTGTAGGTCCGTAGTTCGAAAACTTTTTCATCTTGGGCTGAGGTGCTGAAGAAAATGCCTGCACCTAAACCGATGATTAATGAAACTAACGATATTGCTGAAGTTTTTACGATCTTTTTCACGATAATCTCCCAAAAAGTGGATTCATTCTTTATCTTGAGGCCCAGTATAATCAAGGAAAACTCCCGATAACACCATCTGAAATGCCATCAAACAGCACCCGCGTCGATACATAAGGTTTTATTTGGCTAATTCGCCCGCAGTGGGAGGTATTATGCCTTTCCTTATCCAAAAAAAACTACAGCGAGCCCATTATGATGCCCTTGTTTCGAATCGGGATATATTTTCATGTAGATTGGCCGAAGAAGCTTCGATAGCAGTAGATGTTAGCTTCTATTAATTGCATTTAGTATGATGCCAGCTCCCTTAATCAAAGACGACAAGCCGTCATGGAAAACTTAGTAAGCCAGGGATTCGAGATAGCTATTTTTGGCATGGGCACAGTGTTCATGTTCCTGACACTCCTGATTCTCGCGACTCATGGTATGTCATTGTTGGTACAAAAATATGAAGCTAAGATTCCTAAGAATACTGCAGATGCAGTGACACAAAAAGTAGACCGTAATCTTCTGGCAATAATCTCGCGCGCGATTGCACAGCATAGAAACACGCGTAATTAATGGTGCATCCGGCACTTTCTCAACAGTACGAGCCAATTTTATGAACGATAAAAGTTCCCCTCTGGGAATAACTGACGTGGTGTTGCGGGACGCACACCAGTCGCTCTTTGCAACTCGTATGCGAATCGATGACATGCTGCCTATAGCGGATAAGCTCGATCAGGTTGGATTCTGGTCATTAGAGTCTTGGGGTGGAGCCACTTTCGACGCCTGTATTCGGTATCTGGGGGAAGATCCCTGGGAGCGTATTCGTCGTTTTAAGGAAGCAATGCCTAATACGCCACAACAGATGTTGTTTCGAGGACAAAACATTCTGGGTTACAGACATTTTGCTGATGATATTGTAGATAAATTCGTAGAACGAGCTGCTACCAATGGTGTTGATGTTTTTCGTGTCTTTGATGCCATAAACGACATGCGTAATCTTGAGACCGCGATTACATCCGTGCGCAAGCATGACAAGCATGCCCAAGGCACGATGTCATATACGATTAGCCCTGTTTACACGATAGATAGTTGGTTGGACATGGCACGGGCGATCGAAAGTATGGGCGCTGACTCGCTTTGTATTAAGGATATGGCCGGCTTGCTTAAGCCCTATGTTGCCTATGAGCTAATCACCAAGCTCAAAAAGACTGTCAACATTCCTATTCATATGCAATGCCATGCAACTACTGGTCTATCTACTCCTACTTATATAAAGGCTATCGAGGCAGGCATCGATAATGTGGACACTGCGATTTCGTCCATGAGTATGACTTACGGGCATTCGCCAACTGAAACAATAGTTTCACTTCTGCAGGATACAGAGCGAGATACTGGATTAGATATGAAACTGCTGGAAGAGATAGCCAGTTATTTTCGCGAAGCAAAAAAAAAAATACGCGAAGTTTGAAGGATCTTTAAAGGGTATCGATTCTCGCATCCTAGTAGCACAGGTGCCCGGGGGCATGCTTACTAATTTAGAAAACCAATTGCGAGAACAAAATGCAGCTGACAAACTTGATGAGGTGCTGGATGAGATTCCAAGGGTAAGAGAAGATTTGGGGTTTTTCGTTCCTCTGGTTACCCCCACATCTCAGTTTGTTGGTACCCAGGCGGTATTAAAGTGGTAACTGGAGAGCGCTATCGTAATATCACTAAAAAAACCGAAGGGGTATTGAAAGGAGAGTACGGAACCACACCAGCACCAGTTAACACTGAGCTGCAAGCCAAAGTACTTGATGGTCGTGATGCTATTACGTGCAGGCCTGCAGATTTATTAGAGCCGGAATTTGAAAAACAGAAAACTACTCTATTAGGTTTGGTGAAGGAAGAAGGTGTCAGCTTGGTAAATGAAGTTGATGACACGCTTACTTATACGTTGTTTCCTCAAGTGGGATGGAAATTTTTAAAAAATAGAAATAACCCCGACGTTTTCGAACCAGTCCCATCTGAAGAAGATGTATTAACCAGTGCTTCCAAGGCTAAAGCCGATTCTGGGATTTACACAGTTAAGGTGGAAGGCAAGGCTTACGTTGTAAAAGTCACCCATGGTGGAGATGTTTCTCATCTTGGGGAAGTTAAAGGTGGGCTTGCGCCAGCTCCAAAGGTGGCAGTCTCGCTCAAGGGGGAAGCAGTAGAAATTTCGGCTCCTCTTGCTGGAAAAGTATTCAATGTGTCAGTGGAACTTGGTGATAGCGTAGCGGAAGGTGACGTGATTCTTGTACTAGAAGCGATGAAGATGGAAACCGAAATACGCTCAACTCATTTGGGGGTTGTTTCGGAAATATTCGTCAACACTGGTGATGCGGTAAAAGTTGGTGACGTTTTACTGACTCTAAACTAATTGAGCAGAATGATATGAGTCAGCTAGTTGCGCTTTGGCAATCTTCCGGGATCTTTCAGATTAGTATCCCCCAGGTAGCTATGATCCTTATTGGATTGTTTCTACTGTATCTCGCTATTGCTCGTAGATTCGAGCCTTTGCTACTAATCCCAAATTTGGGATTCGGCGGAATTCTCTCGAACATACCTGGTGTAGATATCGCAGTCGGCGATGGAGTGCTAGCTCAATTTGCTGCGATGGGCTTAGATACAGGTATCTTTCCCTTATTGGTATTTATGGGTATTGGAGCAATGACTGACTTCGGTCCACTGCTTGCCAATCCGCGCACAATGTTACTAGGAGCAGCTGCTCAGTTCGGTATTTTCTCTACTCTGTAGGCGCCTTGTCTATGACGCAAATTGGGGTCTTTGTTTTTTCTCTTGCGCAAGCGGCAGCGATTGGAATTATAGGAGGCGCGGATGGACCTACTGCGATTTATGTTTCAAGTATACTTGCACCTGAGTTACTGGGGGCGATTGCGGTCTCAGCATATTCTTATATGGCGCTTGTGCCTTTAATTCAGCCGCCGATTATGCGGGCATTAACCACGCATTCAGAACGAGTCATTCAAATGCAACTCCCTAGAGAAGTATCTCAGGCTGAGAAGATTTTGTTTCCGCTGCTTTTGCTTATTCTTGTTGCACTAATTGTTCCTGGAGCCGCACCATTACTTGGTATGTTCTGTTTTGGAAATTTAATGAAGGAGTGTCGTGTTGTAGCTCGACTTTCTGATACTGCGCAAAATGCTTTGATAAATATCGCGACTATTTTTCTTGGTTTTCTGTTGGATCTAAATTAATCGCCGACGAGTTCTTAGTGGGAGAGACTCTCGGTATCTTAGCCCTGGGCGTCGTTGCATTCGCCATTGGACTGCTACCGGTGTTTTGATGGCAAAGCTCATGAATCTTTTCTCTGAGCGAAAAATCAATCCATTGATTGGGCGGCGGGAGTTTCTGCTGTGCCTATGGCGGCCAGGGTCGCTAATAAGGTAGGTATAGAAACGGACCCAGACAATTTTCTCATCATGCACGCTATGGGTCCGAACGTAGCAGGTGTGATCGGATCAACCATCGCCGCGGGCGTGCTGATACAGTTCGCTGGTTAAGTAATTTTTATCGCCCACTACACATTTATTTCATTCTCAAATGCCATCCGAACGTATATCACTGAATATTCGGTAGTCAGCTAAAACCTCTTCTAATGGTGGCCTGATTTTGTTTAAAGGTGAGTCTCGCAGGGCATCGGTTAAATTGGCAGAGCAACACTTGAAACTTTAATTAGAAACTTCTCTTCATCTATCGCTACTAGATCCATCTTCAAAAACATTCTGCTGCATGGTTTCCGCCGGAGAGTCGGAAGTAGGCTTGCCAATTGTACGTGCAGGTACGCCAACAACAGTTGTATGGGCAGCGACATCGCTTAAGACCACGCTGCCTGCGCCAATTTTTGCACCTTCGCCGATCTCTATGTTTCCTAGTACTTTAGCGCCAGCGGAAATTAGCACGCCGGACCGAATTTTTGGATGTCGATCGCCTTGCTCGTTACCTGTGCCGCCGAGCGTCACCTGCTGCAAAATAGAAACGTTATCTTCGATAACTGAAGTTTCACCGATCACGATCCCTGTAGCATGATCAAACATTATTCCATGGCCCATGACACAGGCAGGATGGATGTCTACTGAAAATACTTCTGAGTTTCTGCTTTGTATGAACAAGGCAAGTTCTTTACGATTATTTTGCCAAAGAAAGTGGGCGAGACGATGTACCTGAATCGATTGAAAGCCTTTCAAGTACAAAATTACCGGCAAATAACTGCAGATAGCAGCATCGCGTTCAAACACCGCTTTAATGTCGCAAGCGGCGTGCTCGATATTTTTTGGCGAGGCAGAGAACGCATCATCGAATAATTCACGAACGGTGGCAACTGGCATAACGTCATCCGACAGTTTATTAGCGAGAATAAAACTAAGTGCCGATTGCAGTGATTCGTGATTCAGAACACAGGCATAAACATAGCTTGCCAGAAGCGGTTCTTCTTTAGTCACAGCTTCAGCTTCAGATTTTAACTGTTGCCACAGTTCATCAAGCATGGCGAATTCCAGTAAGTTATGGGGAAGACCGATTATAAGGTCTCGATATTTTCATACAACAACAGGCTGAGCAAAGATAGAGTTAGTCATGAACCAAGCTGGAAGCGATGAGCAAAATTAATACTGTCTGCAGCGATCTTCTGAGCACGATGATTATTTGACCAGGATTTGAGGTTAAGTAGTCCGATTGCCGTGTTAGTGATCTTTTTTGCAACAAGTTCAGTGCCGGCAAGTCTAAATTTTATCGATTCGGGAGAATCAAGACAATCGGAAGCGTTGCGATTATTTTAACTAGAATTGTTTAAAAATCAGTACTTTACCCAATTTATAGGGTGTTTGGGTGATTTATCTCTATATCCTTCCAAAGAATCCGATTACTATTTAAAAAGTTCAAATGACCACTAAATAGCCTGAAGGATTCATGATTAATCGACTCAAAATAGTAATGGCCCTCGGCGTACTTTCAATTTCAATGAGCCTCAAAAACAGTGGCGCTCAGGAAATTGATCAGCGCCAGTACTGGTTGGAACTCAGTGCCGCCGATCAAACCTATGCCGATTTGGCTTATGATATCGGTCGTGCTGCGGCATTCTTGGAATTTCTCGGGGAAGGCTCAGTTGTATTTAGAACTAACCGTGGACCTGTAGATGCTCTGGTTGAATACAGAACTAATGAACAGGCAGGAGAGCTAACCTGGGAATCACACTACATCGATGTATCTAGGGATGGAGATTTAGGATTAACTGCAGGGCCTTATGAAGCGATAAATACCACCGGGGAAAATGATCCGTATTCCTTTGGTCATTTGGTTTCAGTCTGGAAGAAGAATGACGGCCGGTGGGAATTAATGGCGGATATGATTGCGAGTATTCCCGGTTTTCTAAATCTAAATGTAGAACCGGAGTATCAAGAGACGCAAGCTGTATTAGATGAAACGGCACACCCGGTTATGATTGCGGATGCTAATAGCGATATGCAGGCTTTAATTGATGCGGATAATTTGTTTGGTTTGAGTATTAATTTTCGCGGTGGTCAAAGAGCGTTGCTACGTTATGGATTGGAGAACACAAGAGTTTATTTGCCAGAAATGGCTCCTGCTATAGGTGCAGAGGCAGCAAGTTCTGTTTACGGTGCCTATCTCGATAATCAGCTGAGTACGACAGTACCAATAAGTCTCACATACATGGGTGGTTATCTGTCCACGTCGAAAGATATGGGATACACCTACGGCATAATGCAAGCGAACCGAGGTGAGGCATTGGCTCTAAGCGAAGATGAAGATATTCAGTTTTTCCAGGCTAGCTATCTGCGCCAATGGCGCTTTCATGAAAGCAACGAATGGCGTATTGCCGTCGAAGTACTTAGACCTCTAGAATTCCCGTTCGTTGAGAATTCTAATTAATCGCTGCCCGTAGCGAGTTCGATTTCCTTGTCTATTTATTAAATCGATAGCAAGCTCTGCTCTTCCATTTGCAATTGTTGAGCTATCAACCTCAATATTAAAACCTAAACTTGGGGCATTAGGATCGGTTCTTATATCCATTGCAGTAACGACGTCTGGTCGAGACATTCCATAATTAGTCCTGCCGACCACTGCCCCGTCGATAATCAATTCAACTGAATCGATGCCAATATCCTCGTTATATGCCCAGCCGCTGACGTTCACCACTCCACTTAAAACATCGTTTTCTGCCGGAAAGTCGATCCAGGCACGAGGAGGGAAAGGGCAGGGTTGCGCTCGATTAGAAGCCTCGCTTATTAGTCTGTTAGCGCGATAAAAACTAAATGCTTTGTCACCATTGTAGAGTGATAATTCATCTACCAGATTAAGTTGATCAACTCGTCTACACATCAATGCCAATAAATCATGTTTGTCGGAAACGGTGAGTGTGCTGTCTTCATTAATGTATAAGACTGGGCGATCATTTTGAAATTCCATTCCCGCTTCATCCTTGTTCCATAATTCGTACTGGGTTATTCGTCCATCTCTCACCGCTTTATCACGGTCCAGCGTGTACACCTCTTGCGAGATTCTAGCGAATTCAACCTGAGCTGCTGTGTAATAATTGTCAGTAACAATAATGGGGCTATCAGATTCAAACTGAGCTATAAGAACTGATTTTGTGTGAGCGGCAAATTCATCCCAGCCTGCCATCTTGTTAGAAAGTACACCCGTACCAACAATGCTTTGCAGTGGCAATTGGAAGGCTTGTGATCCTACTCCAAGAAATACTATTACAGTGCCGGTGAATCCAATTACTGGGATGGCTGCAATGATTCTTGTTGCGACTAAATTGTTCCACTTGGTCTCTGCCCAGCTATAAGTTTCCCGTATTGCCAAAGGAGAAAAGACAAGTAGCGGCATATAGCCGGATAATGGCCAATGAATACTAGTGCTAGTAGCATCGGTCCATGGCGCTAACACCAGATACACCGATAAATTAGTTACAGCCATGCTAAACAAAAGTGCAGCGCTGAGATTTCCTTCTTTTGATTTTTTGTACAAAATAAAAATAGTGAATAAAAACACTGCATATAAAGGAGGAGTTGAAAGTCCAGCTTGCTTGAATACGTGGAGTAATCCAGCTAGCTCAAATTCCCAGGGATGTCGATCGACGAAATAAAAACCGGCACTACTCAATTCATTGTTCATATTAAACCAAAGTATCGGTGTTAAACCGATTGGGGGCTATTATCATTGCTAGCCATAGTTTTGGATTTCTAAATTGTGATCGTGCTGGGGCATAAAAAGAGAGAAATAGAATTGCCGCTACGGGGTAAAAAAAAAAAGCGATAGTGAGTGCTGAGGCCGAGTGCTACACAAACACCAGTAGCAACCCAAAACCCTAAATCATTGTTGCGTAGCGCGCGATCAAAGAATCCAATGGAAAGTATGCCAAATACTAAAAGGGGTACGTCGGGCACAGCCAGAAGCCTAGAAAGCCAGCTAGAGGTAGGCAAAGACTTAAGATTGCGCTTCTAATGCTTGTTGTCTGTTCGTTATTGGTAATGCTAACCAATAAATGAGAAAAGGAAGTAATGATCCTAATAAAATAAAGAGTAATCGAACTGTAAATGGGTTAGCTGCTTTAAGGCTTGAGCCAATACCCACTAGAAACGAAGTCATGAATGGAAGATCGCTATAGGCAAGAGCGGGGTATGCGGAGGTTTTGCCAATAAAATACTTCGTCGCTGTATAAATCAAGCGTTGCTGCAAAAAAGAGTTTGAGCAACAGGACTACGAAAAAAGCGCTAGCCAATAGCTTAAAGACAGGCTGTTTTAAAAAACCTGTGCGTTAGGATTTTGACAAGAATTCGCTCCGTTTAGACCTGGACTGCCTGAATTAGATTCTTTGGAACTATCTTACTGGATAATCTCTTCAGGTTAAGAATAAAAACTGCCAGTATGGTTAACATGGCAGCTATCCAGATTGACGAAAACATTGGATTTACTGAAAATGTTCCTATTTGATAAATAACAGTTGCAGATATATAAGCTAGCCCCGTCACCAACTAAAAACCCGCAAAGTCCAGCGCCAACCCGCTTCTTTATTTATGGCTCCCAAACACCGCCACGCAGGGAGCATATAAAAGAATAAATACAAGGTAACAGAACGCAGCAAATGGGCCTGAGAATAGGGATGCCATGTTGGTCAGCGTACTGCTGTTTACCCTTTTTGTTCCTCCGCGACCGCTTCAACGTCTGAAACATCGCCGATGGAAATGCCTAATGGATCAACTAAAGCGCCACCGAGTGAGGCTAATTCCGTACTAATTGTCCCGATTGCTTCACTAGCGGCACCTATCAAATCAGGCGGACCACCATTACCCTCATTACCTGCGGGGTTTACTATATAAAGCATCAAGCGTTCCGACAATTGCTTCCTTTGCAAACATGCCGGTGAACAATCCAACTGTAGCTGGGCCCGTTATCTTCTTCTATACCTAATGGCGCGAATGCAGGGGTAATTGATTTGCCAATAACCCCTTAAGACAGAATTCTCTGAATCTTCATTATTGAAACTCCCATCGGTGCCAATAGAATTTAGAAAGCTTAAAGCGATTACCACAACAACAATAGTCTTGCCGGCACGAAAGATGAAACCTTTTAGACGAAACCAGGTTGTTAACAAAATATTTCGTGGAATAGGAACATGATAGGCGGGCATCTCTTGAAAAGATGGAGTGATCTCACCAGTAAACAATTGTTTACGAAAGATCCAGCCTGTAAATACCGCTAAACCAATTCCTAATAAATATAACCCGAAAACAATGTTTTGACCTTTTCTCCCGAAAAAACGCTGCGGCAAACAAGGCATATACCGTCAGTCGCGCTCCGCAACTCATAAAAGGTGCCATTGATATTGTCATTAACCGGTCGCTGTTACGTCCTAAAGTGCGACTTGCCATTACCGCCGGTACATTGCACCCAAAAAGCCAACGATTAATGGCACGAATGCATTGCCTGGAAGCCCGATACCGCTCATGACTCGATCGATTACAAATGCAGCTCGCGACATATAACCAGAATCTTCCAGGAATGAGAGGCATAAATAGAGAAAACCGATTACCGGAATAAATGTGGCAACTAAAGTAATTCCGCCACCTACACCTTGCGCTAGCAAAGTAATAACCACAGCGGGCATAGATATTTGTTCTGGGAACCAGGTAGTGCCATCGACTAATACTGCGGCGAACAGTATGTCGAAGAAGTCGATAAACACTGCGCCTACGTTTACAGCCACTGTAAACATCAAGTAAATCATGAGAAGAAAGATAGGCACGCCGAGCCAGCGGTTAAGAACAACGCCATCAATGCGTTCAGAAAGGCTGTGCTGAGTCGGGTTTACTTCTACGACGCCATTAATCAACTGTCGAGATTGATGATAGCGCTGCAAAATTTTGTCATCGATTTTATCTTTGTTTTTTCCCCCGTAATTCACTAATTCCTCTGGTCGGTTCTGCTAAAACCGACTCCAAGGTAGCTTTAAGTTCTGCGATTCCTTCTTTGCGGGAAGCGATTAATGAAACAATAGGTACATTAAGCTGCCCTTCTAACTTTTGAGGAGAAACAACCATTCCTTGCTGCTCTGCTACATCGAGCATATTTAGAGCGACTACCGTGGGAATGGATTTTTCCAGTAGCTGTTGTGTTAGAACCAGACTGCGTTCCAGATTGGTTGCATCGATAATATTGATGATTAAGCTGATATCTCCCTGCTCAATAAAATCAAAAGCGATTTCTTCGTCGACCCCTTTGTGTTCCAGCTCTAAGGAATAAATACCCGGCAGATCCACTAATTCGATTTCGTCATCAACAAGGGGAAAGTGGCCAAATTTCTTTTCAAAACCCTTACTCCAGGCCAGTTACCGACTTTTTGATTGGCGCCAGTAAGAATATTGAAGAGAGTGGTTTTGCCGCAGTTTGGATTACCGATGAGTGCAATTTTTCGCATATTTACTGTATCTCGACCTGAATGATGTCGGCTTCTGCTTTTTTAATGCTAACAAAGCTACCGCCAACTTTGACTTGAATAGGATCGCCCAAGGAGGGGAACCGCAATATTTCCAATTCTGACCCCCCAAAGATCCCGAGGGCATAAAGTCGACTCCTCAATTTGGCGGGTTCTGAGGCTATTTTGAGTACTGCGCAACGATCCCGCTGTTTGCAGCTGAAAGGGGTGTTTGATTCATAATTTAGGTAAAATTCTTTAAAAAACAATAAGTTACTACGAATAATGGTTTGATCACAAGCGCAGTAAACGTAACAGATACAAATGTGGTTGACAATCATTCTCATTTAGATTTAAAGTTAAAGCAGTTCTGAGACGAGTCTATGTACGTTTGTATTTGCCGCCAAGTAACCGACCCTCAAATCCGCGACATTTGCCGCGGTGGTGCTAATAGTTTCTCCGGGTGTCCAGGCAAAAAAATGGTGTGGCAAGTGATTGTGGCAAATGCGGCAAGCTCGCACAAACTATCGTCAAAGAATTCAGCAAGTCTCCCGACTTTGTAAACGCCGCTTAAGACTCCCCCTTTACTCAATTAAATCCGCAGTGTTTTTGTGCATAATTTTTGTGCGTTTTGTAAATCGAAATGGGATTGTTTATCATTAACATTTCCGTTATATATCAAAGACTTACGAAAGAATTTCCTTGACTTGCCGACACTAAGGAGAGAATATTTCGCTAACCTGTTTAGGACCCCTGTCGAGGAATAAGGAATGCAAGCCACTGATCCGAAAGTTATTCAATACTTAAACAAAGCCCTAGGCAATGAACTCATCGCTATCAATCAATATTTCCTGCATTCCCGTATGTTTGAAGACTGGGGTCTTAAAAGGCTGGCTGAAAAGGAATACGAAGAATCCATCGATGAGATGAAGCACGCAGATCAGCTTACTCAGCGAATTTTGTTCTTGGAAGGTCTGCCTAATATGCAGGATTTAGGCAAACTCATGATTGGCGAGAACGTAAAGGAAATGCTGGAGTGTGATCTGAGTCTTGAGCACATAGCCTGTCCAGACCTCAAAGAAGGTATCGCTTACTGTGAATCTGTCAGCGATTACGTCAGTCGTGATCTTCTTTCTTCTATATTAGATAGCGAGGAAGAACACATCGATTGGTTGGAGACTCAGTTATCACTGATTGATCGAATAGGCCTAGAAAATTATCAGCAATCGATGATCTAGGTCGGTTGTAATTTAGACTTCTATACTATCCCTAGTAGCTGTCGATATCTTACTTAGACTTTTAAGAAAGTCTGTGTGGTCGTGGTCCAATTTCAATTCGAGTAGGACAGGCTGGCTAGTGTTTTATGCATGCATGTATTGATCTGGGATCAAACAGTTTTCATTTGCTAATTGGTGAATGGGAAGACGGACGTATACAGATCATTGAAAGACTGAGTGAAAAAGTTCAACTGGGCGAAAATGTAGGCCAATCTGGACGAATTTCTCCAGAAGCATTCGAGCGCGGACTTTCCTGTCTGCACCGCTTTAAACTCCTAATGAAGCAGTATCCTATAAATCGCTATTGGGCCTTAGGAACCAACACATTTCGTTTAGCTGAAAATTCCGTAGAATTCATTCAAGCAGCCAAAGATAAAGGAATCGATATTTCAGTTATAACGGGGACGCAAGAAGCTGTTCTAATTTACGCTGGAGTCATTACTACATTACCTGTTAGTGATTCTCACCGATTAATTATTGATATTGGTGGTGGTAGCACTGAAATAGTTATTGGTAAAAATCATGATCGCTTATTGACGGAGTCATTAACCATAGGCAGCGTTACTTGGCGTGATAAATTTTTCGGGTATTCTTCTGTTCCGTTGCCTTCATTGCTAGATCAAATGAGTGATGGTGTTGTAGCTGCGCACACAGTATTTGATTCAATCGCTCCGGTAGTTGAGCGATCACAATGGGAAGAAGCATTTGCTTCTTCTGGAACAGTAAAAATGCTTGCATTTATTTGCGAGGCTCATGGCTACGGTGAAAAGCAGATTCACTTGAGTGCGTTGCATGCATTAAAACAAGATATAGCCGCATCGATTGCTAATCACACCCCGCTCCTAGGTTTAAAAGAGCGACGACGCGATTTGTTACTTGCAGGGTGGTGTATTTTAGTAGCGTTAATGGAAGCTTATAAAATCGAAACTATAAACTTTAGCGCGACGGCATTGAGGGAAGGTATGCTGGACTTTATGGCAAAGAATGGAAAAACATTTCAAGCCATGGAATCGAGCGAGTTGCCAGAAGTAAGTTTTGCCAAGTGGGTAGCCTAGGTTTGCGTAAACCGCTTTAACAACTGATTCTGAACATCCAATAATTCCTCTTCTTCGGAAATCCTTTCACTATAAACACCCTCAGAATCTAAGTCCCAGGTTTGCGTCGGGGATTCCAAGTAGATTTCCATCTCTTCTATTATGCGATTAGCGTGTTTTTTCTTTAAGATCGGGAAACAAACTTCAATTCGATTAGAAAGGTTTCTTTCCATGAGGTCTGCCGAAGAACAGTAAATTTGATGAGTAGCGTTCTGGAAAAAATAAACTCTGGAATGCTCTAAAAACCGACCGACAACTGAAACTACTCTTATGTTTTCACTAACATTGGGTATGCCGGGTTTTAGGCAGCAAGTTCCGCGAACAATTAAGTCGATCTGAACCCCTGCCTGAGAGGCCTCATAGAATTCTTTAATGATTCCGTATCAGTTAGGGCATTCATTTTAGCAATGATTCGAGCTGGTTCGCCCTCGTAAGCTGCAGCCTTTTCTTGTTCAATTAGCTTGACTATGTTTTTACGTAAGTTAAACGGCGCATGAATGAGCAGTTTGGGATGAATTTTCTTACCCATTCCAGTTATTTGCTGAAAAACTTTGTGCACATCGGTGCACAGAACTTCATCCGCAGTCATCAAGCTGTAGTCAGTGTAAAGCAGTGAAGTTTTGCGATGATAATTACCGGTGCCAAGATGCGCATAGCGAGTTAGCTTATTTCCTTCTCTACGCACAAATAGCAACATTTTCGCATGAGTTTTGTAGCCCATGACTCCATAGACAACTACCGCACCAGCTTCCTGGAGAATGCTGGCAAAATTTATGTTCTCTTCTTCATCAAATCGCGCTCTTAATTCAATGACTACCGTTACTTCTTTACCATTGCGTGCAGCTTCGATCAGTGCTTCGACCAATTCAGAAGATTCATTGGTTCGATAGAGGGTTTGTTTGATGGATAGCACTGATGGGTCTTTGGCTGCCTGACGAAGCCAATCAATAATCGGTGTAAAGGACTCATAAGGGTGAAGCAGTAGCTGGTCTTCCTTATGTATTGCTGCAAAAATATCACTATTTTCTTCCAGTGCTTTTGGGATCTCGGTAGAAAATTTGGGAAACCGTAATTCGGGTCGGTCAACCATATCCATCACCGCCATAATCCGTTGTATGTTCACCGGCCCATCGAGTCTGAACAATTCTTCTTCAGTCAGATTGAAGCGTTCCAAAAGAAAATTTGTTAATTCTTCAGGGCATTCCTTGCCGACTTCCAGTTTTGTCGCAGCACCAAAACGACGACTGTGGAGTTCACCTTGTAAAGCGCTAGCGACGTCTTCAATTTCAACATTGGACATTTCTAGGTCTGAATTTCTTGTTACTCGAAACTGATGACATTCATTGACAGACATGCCGGGAAAAAATTCTTCGACATAATTGTGAATAATTGACGATAAGAAGATAAAGTTATCTCCTTCGGGAATTATGTCATTTGGCACTTTTATTAATCTCGGTAGCGAGCGAGGCGCGGGTACGATTGCTAGCCCGCTGTCTCTGCCAAACGCATCTTTGCCTTCGAGAGACAAAATAAAATTCAAACTTTTATTAACCAATCTTGGGAATGGGTGTGCAGGATCTAATCCTAGAGGGCTTACCACTGGAACTACTTCTTCGAAAAAGTATTTTTTAGCCCAGGCTGCCAAATCCTTGCTCCATTTTGAGCGATGAATGAAATGGATGTCTTCATCGGCAAGGGAGGGCAGTAATTCTTCATTTAAGATTCGATATTGCTCATCTAGAGCTTCCCGCACCTGTTCATGAATTTCTTTCAGGGTTTGTTCTGGGTATTTTCCATCGGCACCCTGACCTTGACGTCCAAATTCCAGTTGTTTCTTAAGACCGGAAACTCGAATTTCGTAGAACTCGTCCAGATTGGAGGTAAATATAAGAAGGAAGGTAAGACGTTCGAGTAATGGATGATTATTATTTTTGGCCTGCTCGAGAACCCGAAAATTGAATTTCAAATAACTGAGTTCGCGATTCTCATAATAAGCACTGCTATTGAGATCCAAATCCTCTAAACGCCGATAGTCCTCAGTAGAATCGGTAACTGAATTGTCGACGACCACTCTGAGGGGGTTGTTGTCAATCGGTTGTGTCATAAATGGTGAGACTTAACCTTGGGTAGCTCAAAGCTAGAGATTTTGTTGGCCAGGGCCGGCGATTCTAACACATCGTCTCACGTTAACTCTATGTGACGAGAGGGGCTTGATCTAAATCAGTCGATCAAATAAATTGTTACAATTAGGTCTTATATTTGCCCCAAGTTTTTGTGCTCTTCGTAGCATTTGGAGGCTATAGATGCGGTCTAATTTTTTTTGCAAATTCATTGCTCTAATCGTTACGGCATACCTATCTTTTAATAACGGTGGTGCTGAAGTAGATTCGGCGACTTTTTGAGAGAAGGTTTAAATCATTTGTGGCCATTGATTCCCAGTAACATTAATAACGTTAACTTTCGAGAATACTTCAAATGTCAGAAATAATTTCGCAATACGGAACGATCTTATTAGCTTTGGCCTGTGTATTTGGTTTCTTTATGGCCTACGGTGTCGGTGCCAATGATGTCGCAAACGCTATGGGCACTTCAGTAGGTGCGCGTGCTATTACTATCAAACAAGCAATAGTCATTGCGATGGTGTTCGAATTTGCCGGTGCCTACCTAGCAGGTGGAGAGGTCACCTCTACAATACGCAGTGGCATCATCAACGCAGATACTGCAGGATTTGATACCAATCCTGAGCTCCTGGTATATGGCATGTTGGCTTCATTGCTCGCTGCCGGCACCTGGCTACTTCTAGCTTCTTGGAAAGGTTGGCCTGTTTCCACTACACATTCCATTATAGGTGCGATCATTGGTTTTGCTGTCGTTGGTATCTCAGCGGATTCGGTGGAGTGGGGGCAGGTTAGTTCCATTGTCGCTAGTTGGGTTATTTCACCCGTTGTCTCTGGAAGTATTGCGTTCATTCTTTTTCTTAGTGTGCAGTACTTAGTACTGGATACAGAAGATCCTTTCGCAAATGCCAAGAAATATATTCCTGGTTATATCTTCCTAGTTGGTTTTACCATTGCGATGGTCACCCTGGTAAAGGGTCTCAGACATGTGGGTCTCGATTTGAGTTTCGGAGAGTCCGTGTTCTATTCAATCCTAGCAGGATTCGTAACTATGGCGATCGGGTATTACCTGGTTAGCAAAATCGAAGAAGACCCCCATGAAGACCCAAACAACCGATTCGCCAGCCTTGAACGTTTATTCGGAGTGCTGATGATTTTCACTGCCTGTTCCATGGCATTTGCCCATGGTTCCAATGATGTGGCAAACGCTATCGGCCCGCTCGCCGCGATAAACGGAGTGGTTCAAAGCGGAGGTGTTTTCGATACTCAATCAGCCTTGCCGGTTTGGATCCTATTGCTTGGTGCCGGGGGTATCGTAATAGGACTTGCTACGCTTGGTTACCGTGTCATAGTAACGATTGGGCGCAATATTACTGAGCTGACCCCCAGTAGAGGCTTTGCTGCGGAATTAGCTGCTGCCACTACCGTGGTCATCGCGTCAGGAACGGGAATACCTGTCTCTACCACCCATACATTGGTGGGTGCCGTATTGGGTGTGGGGATTGCTCGAGGGATCGGCGCGTTGAATCTGCGCGTTGTTGGTAAGATTTTTTTATCTTGGATCGTAACACTACCAGTTGGCGCCGCTCTTTCTATAGTGTTTTTCTTTCTACTACGCTTCATATTCGGATAATCTAAAAAATTTATGATTGGAATTCAGAATGATTAAAGAATTTGCCAAGTTCAAACAAAAAGTGAGCCAAAAATGTCTAGTGTAATAATTGATTTATTGGGGAAATCCCCGGTCAAGCCTATACAGGAGCATATTGGTAAGACATATCAATGTAGCCAATTATTGGAGGAGTTTCTGATTGCTGCCAATGGCAATAATTGGCAGCAGGCAGCTAAACTACAGGCTCAAATTGTAGAAGCGGAAAACCAGGCTGATGAAATAAAGCATGCCATTCGCGCTAATCTGCCTAAATCCGTGTGGATGCCTTTTGCTCGATCTGATGTGATTGAACTGCTGACCGTTCAAGACCGAATGGCCAACAAGGCCAAGGATATTGCCGGGTTAATGTTGGGACGAAAGATGGTTTTTCCACAATCCATGGCTGCTTCGGCTCAGCAAATGCTGAAATTGAGTATAAAAGCCGCAGAAAAAGCCAAGGATGCAATCAGTGAATTGGACGAGTTACTGGAAAGCGGTTTCTCTGGCAAGGAAATTGATTTACTTCAGGGGCTGCTGAATGAACTGGATAAGATTGAGAGGGACAGCGATAAAGCACAAGTCGTTATCCGGGCGGATCTATTGGCTCTGGAGAATGATTTACCTGCTGTTGAAGTAATGTTCCTATATAGAATCATTGACCTTATCGGCGATATTGCAGATGTGTCCCAACAAATAGGAAATCGGCTTTTGCTGCTTTCATCCAAATAAACTCAAAATAGACGGATTCCGAATAAGCCTTTTTCTACCCTTCTTCAGGGCAGAGAGTGTTAATAATTTCAACCTCTTGATGACAAAATTTTTTCGTTCTGAACCTTGTTCAGTTTACTGCTGATTACTTTTATGGCACCCAGAAAAGTAACGGCTTGATCGTCGTCTCCTAACCCATTATTCTCTCAGGCCCATTGACGAGGAACACTCTAGTCTCACAAGTGCACAAATTACTGGCCAATTTAAGTTGGAACTAAAACCAAATAACGGCGCTTTATCTGGCAAACTCGTAATCGATCTTTCGCGAGTGCTCGGTGGTCCCTATTGTGGTCAGATTCTTGGAGATCATGGCGCCGAAATTATCAAGATTGAACCTCCTCGTGGTGATGAAACCAGAGACTGGGGCCCTCCTTTTCACGAGGACGATTCTGCTTACTTTATCGGGGTAAATAGAAACAAGCGCTCAATGGGTCTTGATCTGACCAAGGAAGAAGGTCGAAGAGTTTTATTGCGTATGTTGGGGAAAGCAGATGTTTTATTGGAAAACTATAAGCCTGGCACCATGGAAAAATGGGGCCTTGGATATGAGGAGGTTTTAAAGGAAAAATTTCCTGCACTAATCCATTGCCGCATCAGTGGTTTCGGTGGAGATGGACCATGGGGTGGTTATCCTGGATACGATGCCATTATTCAGGCAATGGCGGGATGGTTTAGTGTTAATGGTGAAGAGGGTAGCAATCCGACCAGATTGGGTCTTGCCGCCGTGGACATGGGCACTGGTTTATATTCGACAATTGCTATCCTTCTGGCGATGGCTGAAAGAGAAAAGTCCGGCGAAGGACAATACCTGGACATGACTCTTTACGACTGCGCCGTTTCTCTAATGCATCCCCACATTCCTAATTATAACTATTCCGGTAAGGTGCCAGGTCCCACTGGAAATGCTCATCCCAATATAAGTCCATATGACACCTTTCGAACCAAAACCATAGATATTTTTATCGGAGCTGGCAACAATAGAGCATGGGGGAAGCTGTGTCAGGAGTTAGATCGCCCTGACATGATAGATGACCCTCGTTTTGCTACTAATTTGGATCGAGTAAATAATCGTGATGACCTTAAAATGGAATTGGAATCCGCACTGATGAAAATCAATGGTCATGAGATTTGTGATTCCCTGGCCAAAGCCGGATTAGCTGTTGGACCGATTCATAACACGCAGCAAGTTGTTGACCATCCTCATACACATCATCGCGGCATGAGCGTAGAGCGGGATTGGTACAAGATGTGGGGCTCACCGATAAAACTTTCAAGAACACCAGGGGGTATACGTTATCTTCCGCCTAAATTTGGGGCTGATACCCACGAAATTCTAAAAGATTTTGGCTTCGAATTGGGCGAAATTGACAGTCTTATTGATACCAAAGTGTTGCTCAATGAGCGTCAGGAATAGGGCCGCAACACACATCCACTTACCTTAAACTTTCTTGCGCTATTAGTAGCAGATTGATAGTTAGGTATTCAACTTAGACCTTAGGCAATTAAATAGCTTGATGGCTTAGAAATTTACTTAGATTAAAAGCAGTTGACAGGGCAGGATGAATTCAATAAATTTCGCAGCTCTCGGAATAAACGAATGATTACTAAAATTATCACAGCAATATATGCACGTCGCGAGCTAGCTCAGATAGCACGCCGTCGCATTGTGCGTGCCAAATTTATATTCAGGAGATCTGTGAGTTAGCGTTTATTTGAAACGAATCGAAAACCTCTAAGAGTCTCCGACCTTAGAGGTTTTTTTTTGGGGATAGCAAAATAGGATCAATTATGAACATTCAAGAAATCGAATCAGCTACTCGAATCGCCTGGCCGGCAATCGAAGAAATCGAACTTGAGGGAGGCACATTGCGTTACGCCTCTGGGGTTAGTCGTCGTTCCAACGCATTGATCCCCAAAGTGTCGGGTCGATTCTGTCCGCAACAATTAATTAGCGAAACTGAGAGATTCTACAGTGCTAAAGGTCAGGATGCCGTAATCAAAGTGCTTATAACAGAAAAGACGAACTGCGCTTTTGGCAAACTTGATATGTTGTTAGAGGAAGTTAAATACCAGAAACAGGCACCAACAGCGGTATTAGGGTTGCAGCTAAATCAAGACCCAGGGCTTAAATTATCGAAGACTGGTTTTCATATTATAGAAAGTACAAAAGACGACTGGGTTGCTGCCTGGCAGGCAGTACGTATGTTTAATCCTGTTCGATATAACTCTCACCGCCAGTTACTAAGACGGATTTCTGGAATTGTCTACTGTTTGGTAATGCATGATGATCACTTAAATCCATGTGCTACCGGAATGGCAGTGTTGAATAAAAAAACACTGGGTATTTTTGGTATCGCGACATCAAAGAAGTATCACGGCCAAGGTCTGGCAAGTCAGATCATAAGTGAATTACTTCGCTGGGGTCGATTGAGAGGGGCGGGATTTGCCTTTTTGCAAGTTGAAGAACGCAATCTGCCGGCTCTGGCGCTTTATAAAAAGTTTGGATTCACTCAGCAGTACTCGTACTGGTATCGGGTAAAAGAAATGGCGGAAGGTAGAGTAATTGCCCCCTGATCTCTGTATTCTTTAATCTGTCCGCAGTGGAATTTTTAAGTTAGACTGCTGCGCCAGTTTTTATGGAAAGAATGGAAGAAAATATGAAAAACCAGCGCATGTTGTTTGCAAAGCGTCCTTTTGGTGAGCCCGAAGATGAATGTTTTCAGCTCGATGAAGCTGACATTCCTGAACTCGAAGATAATCAAATATTGGTAAAAGTTTGTTGGTTGTCACTTGACCCTTATATGCGAGGAAGAATGAACGACGTTAAATCCTATGTCGCTCCTATGCAGATAGGTGATGTCATGACCGGCGAATCTACCGGAATTGTTGTGAAATCTACTTCGGAAAAATTCACAGTTGGCGATCATGTCGCTGTGCACAAAGGCTGGCAATCTTACATTGTCTGTAACGATGATGAAGAACGACTTATGAAGGTAAATTTGGACAATGGCTCATTATCTGCTCATCTCGGAGTAGTGGGTATGCCAGGTCGAACGGCTTATTTTGGATTAACCGAAGTCGGCAAGCCACTAGTTGGAGAGACCTTGGTGGTTGCTGCAGCATCTGGTGCCGTTGGGTCTGCAGTTGGTCAGATTGCGAAGATTTTGGGACTGAGAGCAGTAGGAATTGCTGGTGGTCCAGAGAAATGTCAGTACGTAAAAAATGATCTCGGGTTCGATGCCTGTATCGATTATAAGGCAGAGAATTTCGAAGAAGAGTTAATGCTGCTTGTCCTGGTGGGGTAGACATTTATTTCGAAAATGTTGGTGGTGCAGTAAAAAAAGGGCTGTAGTCAAATTATTGAACTCAGGCGCGCGGGTGCCGATCTGTGGTTATGTTTCTAATTACAATGATGAGGAATCACCAAGTCTGAATCCCCTTTTGACATTCTCAAACAACTAAATGAAGTGCCAGACATCGTTTCTTTGTGGTGTTTGAATGGGTCGATCGATATGAGCAAGCAACAGAACAATTAGGCCAGTGGATTAAGGAAGGCAAACTCAAGCATAAGGAATGCATTGGCGAGGGATTGGAGAATGCCCTGATTCTTTTCGTGGCATGCTCAAAGGTAAAAATTTTGGCAAGCAATTAATAAAGATTGCGGATGAAGAGTAATGGGAAAGGCTGACCCTGAAAACTACCAGGTTGCATCATTATTTTCTCTTAAAGGAAAATCTGCTTAGTTACCGGGGGATCGAGTGGTCTTGGCTTAATGATGGCCAAGGGATTATTACAAAATGGTGTGCATGTAGTTATTGTCTCTCGACGTAGAGAGAAATGTGATGAGGCGTTAGTGGAGCTGTCGCCTCACGGAGAAGTGACTGCATTTTCTGCCGACATAACCAAAGCTGATGATCGGGAGAAGCTTTTGAATTTTCTCGGGGATGAAATTGGAAGTTTATCAATTCTGATTAATAATGCTGGCGCGAATTGGGGGGCCAAATTGGAAGAATTCCCCGATGAAGGATTCGAGAAAATAGTTAACATAAATCTGAACGCCGTCTTCTCATTAAGCCGCGATTCAATTCCTTTGTTAGAAAAAGCAGCAACACAAACTGATCCTGCGCGAATAATCAATATCGGTTCCATGGATGGAATTCATGTCCCCATTGTGTCGAGAACAGGAACCTTCGCTTACGTAGCTAGCAAGGCTGGTTTACATCATCTTACTAAGGCGCTTGCAGTTGAATTAGGGCCTAAGCATATAACTGTAAATGCAGTTGCGCCTGGGTTTTTTAAATCGCGCATGACTGACTATGTTTTTGAACACTATTTAACAGACATCGAAGAAGAATGTCCCCTGGACCGCGTAGGTGAGCCAGAAGAAATTGTCGGGATCGTCGCCTACTTGGCATCACGCGCTGGCGCCTATACCAATGGTGCGATAATTCCGGTCGACGGCGGTACCAGCATTTCTAAAGGCAAACGATCTTGGATGGATTCAGACTGAGAATTAGAGTCCACCCCGATACTTGTTCTTACCTCTAGCCCCTGCTAGTTTAGCGCTCCGTTTCGATAAATTCGGATCCACGAGATTTTCCAAAAAGGTGATCTCACATATATAAAGAAGGAAGACTCAAGTTGGAGCGAGCATGAGTTTATTCAACCTCGAAGGTAAAGTTGCTTTGATTACTGGTTCAACGAAAGGGATCGGTAAGGCTATAGCGCAACGTATGGCAGAGCAGGGAGCGAAGGTCGTTGTTTCCAGTCGTAATCAGGAATTGTGCGACGAAGTAGCAGGGGAAATTAATGATAGTGGTGGCACAGCAATCTCGGTTGCCTGCAACATAAATTACAAAGAACAACTAGAAAATCTTGTTGCGCAAACCCAACAAAAACTTGGCAATATCGACATTTTGGTTTGTAACGCAGCAATCAATCCTTATTTTGGTCCCTCTCAGGACATTCCGGATCCAGCTTTCGACAAAGTTATGCATGCCAATATTGGTAGCGTCCATCGCTTATGCCAATTAGTTATTCCTTCCATGGCAGAAAATGGTGGGGGAGCGGTAATAATTATTTCTTCCATTGGCGGCCTTAAAGGAAGCGATGCCCTCGGGGCCTATGCCATTTCTAAAGCAGCGGATATGCAGATTGCCAGAAACCTTGCCGTGGAATGGGGCCCAAAAAACATCAGAGTCAATTGCATTGCTCCTGGATTGGTGCGTACCGATTTCGCTCGTGCTTTATGGGAAAATCCGGATATCTATGAGGCAACTATTTCAAAATACCCATTAAGAAGAATTGGAGAGCCAGATGAAATTGCGGGTGCAGCAATATTACTGGCGTCTGATGCAGGAAGTTTTACCACAGGTCAAACTATTGTCATTGATGGCGGTGGCACAATCGCTGGATAGAAAAACATAGCAGATAGAGGTTATAAGCATGGATTTGGGATTGTCAGAAGAACTGGTTGAGGTGAAGGAGAAAATTCGCACTTTTGTTGAGGAAAAGGTCGAGCCAGTTGAAGCAGAATATCACGCAGAAATAGCAGTTGATGATCGTTGGTCACACACAGCTCGCCAGGATGAAATTTTAAATAGCTTGAAGGACGAAGCCCGGGTGCTAGGTCTGTGGAATTTCTTCTTGCCCGAAAGCCAGGGTGGGGCAGGCATATCAAACCTGGAGTATGCGCACTTAGCTGAAATCATGGGGCGTAGTCGTCTTGCCTCTGAAGCATTCAACTGTAGTGCTCCGGACACTGGTAATATGGAAGTGTTGGAACGCTATGGTTCGGAAGAACAGAAGAAAGAATGGCTGGAACCACTTTTAGCTGGAGAAATTCGCTCTGCTTTCGCTATGACAGAACCTAGCGTTGCTTCCAGTGACGCAACTAATATTTCTACTCGTGCTGTATTAGAAGGTGATGAATGGGTAATTAGCGGAGAGAAGTTTTACATTTCAGGCGCCGGTGATGTTCGTTGCAAGATCATGATCTGCATGGTGGTAACTGATCCTGATGCGCCAAAGCACAATCGTCAGTCACAAATTCTTGTTCCTATGGAAACTGAAGGTGTTGAAGTCGTTCGGCCGATGACGGTATTTGGCAAAGACGATGCGCCTCATGGTCATATGCACATCAAATTTCACAATGTTAGAGTACCAGAAAGCAATATTATTCTCGGTCGTGGCAGGGGATTTGAGATTTCGCAAGGAAGATTAGGCCCAGGTCGAATCCACCATTGCATGCGTTCTATCGGTGCAGGGGAAAGAGCGTTGGATCTTATGTGCAAACGTGCGGTTAGTCGCGAGGCTTTTGGCAAACCATTGGCAGAACTTGGTGGAAACTACGACATTATCGCTGATAGCCGCATTGAGATCGAAATGTGTCGCTTGCTCGTTTATAAGGCCGCCTATTTGATGGATACAATTGGCAACAAGGCTGCGCGGGATGCAATTTCACAGATTAAGGTCGCAGTGCCTAATATGGCTCTAAGAGTGATCGATCGAGCTATACAAATGCATGGGGCAGCGGGCGTGTCTCAAGATTTTCCTCTTGCTGCGCTTTGGACTAGTCAGCGAACTCTGCGGTTGGCGGATGGGCCGGACGAAGTGCATAGACGAGTTATCGCTCGTAAAGAGCTGGCAAAATATAATTAAGGTTGATTAAGCTAGTATAAAATGGGAACTACGGTTCCCATTTTTTTTGGAGTGTCAGATTGAAAGGATTTATATCGGGAAAATCTAATATTCTCTGTCTGGCGTGCTCGATCTTTAGCCTTTCCCGCGCAGCTTCTCTATATTGGCCAGGAATTTCTGACCTTTTTTAGAAGACATTCCGAATCTTGGTGAACTAGGTAACTCTTCTATTCGATGCTCAGACAAACAGTTAAAGCCTTTGAAATGCCTGTTAGATTCGCTCAATGAGGCGGTTGATTTATGTAAATAGCAGGCGCGCGTGACTATAAGAGAAGGGTAGTAGAGTCGGGCATCAGAATATCTGGAACTAGTAAAAAAATAGATGAAAGACAATCGATATTAGTTCCTTCAAGATTAGGAATATTCAGCAATTATAAGCCGTAGGCACTTCTTGCGGTGAGATAAATATCAATTTGCGGAGTAGTAAATTGATTAACTAGAGAAACAAAGCATTACAGAGCAAAGCGCTATTTTAAATTGATAAAAATGTTCACTAAAGCTGTCAGCGTTATTATTCCAACGTTCAATAGAGAGCATTGCTTAATGCGAGCTCTTGATTCTGCTCTAGCGCAGTCCTATCCAATTCAAGAAATAATAGTAGTGGATGATGGCTCAACAGATGCAACTGAGAAGTTGATACAGGAATCCTATCCAAGCGTGACTTACATCAAACAAGAGAATCACGGTGTGAGTGCGGCACGGAATAGAGGAATTAAGAATTCACTAGGAAGCTGGCTGGCATTTCTTGATTCCGACGACGAATGGTTGCCGGATAAACTAGAGAAGCAATTCTCGGCGCTAGAACAACAACCCTGAATTCAAAATAATTCACAGCGATGAAATTTGGATTCGTAATGGTGTGCAAGTTAACCCTAAGAATAAACATGAAAAGTCTGGTGGTTTTATCTTTGAGAAATGTTTGCCACTCTGCGCAATCTCTCCATCGGCGGTTTTAATTCATCGAGAGTTATTTGCAGAACTTGGAATGTTTGATGAATCTTTACCGGCTTGCGAAGATTACGACCTCTGGCTAAGAATCTGTAGTCGTTATCCGGTTCTTTATGTTAAAGAAAAACTATTGCGTAAGTACGGCGGTCATGAAGACCAGCTGTCGAAACAACATTGGGGAATGGATAGATTTCGTATTGTTGCTTTACATCGATTGCTTAATGAAGACGCATTAAACGAATCCCAGAAAACAGCGGCGAAAGAGATGCTCATCACAAAATGCAAAATTTTAATATCAGGTGCTGAAAAGCGTGGAAATGAAGAATTGCTAGAACAAATTCGTTCAATTCTTGTGGTTTATCAAAATTAATTATGCATTCTTTTCCAGATATAAATCTAGTTATTGCCCATCAGCTGGAAGCTGAAAAGTTGATCAACTTGTTTTCCATGGAACGAGTAGAGTCAGAACGGTATAAGCTCTATCGAAATTCCGTGGGTATGAAGGCCATAGTTTCAGGAATGGGGTTCAATAATGCCAAGGCTGCTACCGATTATCTAGCTGAGATAGAAGAGAGAGGTGATAGGGTTAGAGCGTGGTTAAACATTGGTATTGCAGGCCACCAATCAGCGGTAATAGGCAGCTGTTTCACCATTAATAAAATTACCTATAAAACTTCCGGGGTATCTAGTTTTCCAATTCAGATTTTCTCTAATGTCCCTTCAATAGGGCTGGCCAGTGTAGACAATCCTGAACTAAATTATCCTGGCGACGTTGTTTATGATATGGAAGCTGCCGGATTCTGGGAGGGTGCCAGCAAGTGTGTTTCAATAGAATTTGTGCAATGTTTAAAGATAATTTCTGACAATAAAGACCATTCCATCGGGAAAGTTACTGATGAATTGGTTTTGTCTTTGGTAGAGAAAAATCTACAGCTAATTGTTAAGTGTTGTGGTCAATTACAAGAACTAGTAAAAGACTATAATGAGATTTTGAAATTGGATAGTGCATTTCAGGTATTGCTTAATAAATTACATTTTACAGTGACTCAACAAAACCAATTGAAGAGACTCTGTCAGCGCTATCGGGCATTAGGGCGCGATTCCGAATTGGAAAAAATCGCAGACCTAGATTTCAGTTCAAGCAACGAAGCATTAGGTTTATTAAGCAAAGGTATAACAATTTAATTCTACCAACGTGTTTTCTGAATTTACATTGAGAAAGAAGTTCAATCACATGAGCGAGTAAGGGAAATCCTTAGTCGATTTCCTGATATTCCTCATATCAGTTGTGAGCGATACGGTGAAATTTTTAATCGTAAAGGCCAGAATTTCAGATTACAGAAAAAGTTTCCAGCTCTAATTCTAGCAAAGAAATATGGCAACTTGGTTTTGGCGTCTCCGGAGGGATACGGATTTGAAGAGGGCGCGAGCTACTATTTTTCCCATATGCTTAATTGTGTTTACGACTGTCGTTATTGTTTTCTGCAAGGAATGTATCGCTCGGCGAACTATGTACTGTTTATAAACTATGAGGACTTTGAAGCAGAAATTGAATCAAGTATTAAATCTGCATCTGCTCCTGCAGTTTTTTACAGTGGGTATGACTGCGATAGTTTAGCCCTCGAGCCTGTTAGCAAATTCTGCGAATATTTTCTCCCAGTATTTAGGCGTAATTCTAATGCAATAATAGAAATTCGCACTAAGAGCACTCAGATCAGAAGCTTGCTGGATACGGATTCCATGCAGAATTGTTTATCGCAATGAGTTTCACTGCTCATGACGCCAACAAAGAGTTTGAGCACAAAGTGCCTTCCATAGCGAAGCGCGTAGAAGCTTTACAAAAATTACAGCAAGCCGGCTGGTCAATTGCCTTGCGTTTCGAACCTATAATTTGGGAACAGAATCTGATCGAGAATTATCAAATTCTTTTTGATGAAATTTTCTCTTCAATCAACGCAAATGGAGTGCATACTGCCAGTATCGGTGAATTTAGAATGCCAACTGGATTTTATAAGAATATCGTGAAACTTTATCTCGACGAAGCCCTGTATGCGCGGGAAACTAAAACGGAAGATGGAATGATTACATTGGCTAGCGATAACAACGATCCAATGCAGGAGCTGGAACAGCTTTTGCTGGGCTATGTTAGCCCAGAACAGTATTATCGTTGTGCTTGATAGTCCATTTTTGGAAAATTCTTATGTCTGAAAACGAAAAAGGCTTAGTAGTGGTTAGCGGAGCCTCTTCTGGAATTGGTCTTGCTATGACCAATAAGCTACTCATGGAAGGCTATTCAGTACTCGGGCTTGCCAAAGAATTTGAAGTGTTTAAATAACCCATGAGGATTTTTCATCAGTTGAAATTGATCTTGCCCATCTTGATAAATTGCCCAATGAATTAGATCGGGTAATTAAAAACATTTCAGAGCCAATTAGAGGCTTAGTGAATAACGCTGGTATAGGAAAAATGGCTTTTCTCGAGCAGCTTTCAGTTGCGGATATGCGTTTGGTTATGGAAACGAATTTTCTTAGCCATGCCATTGTAACCAAAGCTTTTCTTCCTCAATTAAAAAAGAAAAAAGAGTTTGGTAGACATCGTGTTTACAGGTTCTGAAGCAGCCCTGGTTGGGGCTAGGCAGGGTAGTATCTATTGCCCCTAGTAAGTTTGCTGTACGTGGATTCGTTCAAGCCATGAGGGATGAGTGTGCAAGATCCCAGGTTAGAGTTTCGATCTTAAATCCAGGAGCAGTGCGCACTCCTTTTTTCGATAAGCTCCACTTTGAACCAGGAGGAGCTAAAGAAAATGCGATAGAGGCTGAAGATGTCGCAGACTTACTTATTAGCATATTCAACGCCCGCCCCGGTACCGTCATAGATGAAATCAAACTATCCCCACAAACCCACGTTTGGCAAAGAAAAGAGTAGGAAAACTGCGACAAATGGTCGCAGAAGCTAGGAAAACGCTACGGTCTATGGGGGTAAGCTGAGAAAATTTCCCCTCGCGTCAACTCTATCTTTTGCTGAGTCAATTCCGGTGATATGGGCCAAAAAATGAAAATTACAAAATCAGTAAAAATTCTCGCTTGGATGATGGTTTGCGCATTTTCGATGTTGTCCCAAGCTCATACCGCATTAAAGCAATCTACACCTGAAAATGGTGCTACTGTTAAGGCAACGCCGGAGCATATCGATTTGGTCTTTACTGGGCCCGTGCGTTTAATCAAGCTTGATTTGAAAGCGGCCGATCGCGAAATGCCAACCAGTTTCGAGGTTCAGGCTGATGCTGTTGCTAACTACAGGATTAAAATTGCTAAATATGCAGACAGGTCAATTCACAGTGGAATGGGCTGCAATTGGTGCTGACGGACACACCATAACAAACACCTTTAGTTTTACTGTGGATCCGAATACTATTTCGGAATAAGTAGTAGCCACTTTGCTTAGGCTTGCACAGCGGTGTCAGTAATCCCAAATTCATGGGAGCTAGCAAGCCTCTTCTGTAAACTTTTTATTTATTTTGGTGCTGCCGCCATTGTTGGCGGTAGTCTATGCCTTTGGCTATACAACGATGGCAGTCGTCGTACAGTTCAATCCAATCTTCGGTACATCACACTAGGAGCATTCATTGGCTTTAATGGTGCGCTGCTTAATTTTTTCATTCAGGTAGGCATGGTAGCTGGTTCTGGCATCTTTCCCGGGAAAGTTCGACTGGGGAATGGTATCGATATTTTTCGACACACAGCTTGGCGATACTACATTCTTTCGCCTTGCTGGATTCGTCATTGTATTCATCGCAGGACTGTTCTACCTGCAAAAAATCGCAGGCTTGGACCGTTCACCAGTGCAGGCCTTTTACAAACTATTAAATACAATCAATCTAGCGGCTTTCTTATTAATACTTTTTAGTTTCAGGTTTTCAGGACATATTTCAGTATTAAGCCCTATTGCAAAGGTCGCGATCGCATTTTCCCCTTCTTTGCTTTCGCTGCCTGGATTGGGTCTTTGTATCCACTGCATAAATTGACCTACGCAGAAGATTTAGAATTTATGCAGAGGGCGATGAAGAAATTTGGGGATAACGCAATTGGAATTGTATTGGTGTTAATTGTTGCAGGCGGACTAATGTTATGGGAACTTTTCCATTCGTTGGAAGAAATTTTTACAACTGCATATGGACGTGCATTACTCTTTAAACTTTCTTCTAGTGCTAGCCATATTTTCTATTGCAGCAATTTAACAAATTTAGGCTTACACCTGCAATTATATCTGAAGGGGGTGCACAGTACTTGCGTCGCTCCATTCGGATTGAAGTTGTTGTGGCAATCTTAATTCTGGTAGTTACTTCTTATTTTTCCACAATTGTCGGACCCCCCGGTCATCAAATGTGATATCGGCTTATATATTTCCCACCTGCTTAAGCAAGGTTTAGACTGATTGAAGATTCAGTGATCTCAGATTCGGCTGAGTTTAAAGCCCTAATTGATGAGAGCGGGTGATTTCACAGGGTTACAGTTCTGCTAGACGGGCGTCTAATACTGCTCTTCATACCCTAAATATAAAAGGTGGGGCTATAGATCCTAGCCTTTCATGCACTAAATAGTCCCCCCGATTGGCCGACTTAATGTAAGTTGAGATAGCCTTTTTATATCAGCAATTATTGGAACTTCGAGCGATTTCAGGGTTCCTATAAAAATCAGGCCGTGCTAAGTTCGCTTGTTGCAGAAAGTGAGTTGCGAGTAATAGGCTGCAATTAGGCATTGAAGGAACTTCAATAATAATCAGAAGCATATCGATTTAATTCTCTAACCGTGATTCAACCTTTAAAATATTCAAGTTTTTGCATTCTATCTTTGTGTTCGGCATTTTGTTCGGGGGTTCTGCAGCAACTCGCGCTAATGAAATCCACTCTGAGCCACAATTTAACTATGACTTTGGCGAATTCATTTATTGGATAAAAACCCAGGCAGATCAAAAAGGCATTCCCGGTGCTGCTCTGGCCATCGTTTCTAGAGAAGGAATCATGTATTTGCAAACCTGGGGAGAAAAAGCCGTTACCGACGATAGCCCAGTCACGACTGATTCCATCTTTAGAATAGCTTCAATGTCAAAAACATTTGCTGGCACGGCGGCAGCACTGTTAGTCGATAACAATCATCAGAGCTGGGATGCTAAAGTAACTGATTTATTTCCGCAGATGCGAATTGGCACAGGTTCTTCCTCGCAGTCAATAACTCTTAAACATCTGGTAAGTCATTCCACAGGTTTAATGCCTCATTCCTATTCCAACATGCTGGACGATGGTGTTGCCTACGATAGAATCAAAGACAAGTTTCATCAGATACCGACTGTTTGTTCTCCTGGCCAATGTTATGGTTATCAGAACGTAGTGTTTTCTTTGATTGCGGATGTGGTGGAGGAGAGTACCGGAACGAGTTACGAAAGATATTTGGAAGAAGAAATCTTTCGACCGCTAGATATGTTGTCTGCTTCGGTAGGGATGGACTCGTTTGTTGACAATCCCGATTCAACTCAACCTCATAGATTAGTGCGAGGAAATTGGCGAACAACTACGACTAATCCCGCGTACTACTCTGTAGCACCTGCTTCGGGTATTAATGCCAGCATTTTCGATATGACCAAGTGGATTCGTGCAAATTTAGGTGCATTCCCAGAAGTACTACCGCCTGACTTTCTTACCCAATTGCACGAGCCGATCATTTCCACACCCTATGGAAATTATTTCAATCGCTGGAGTGGTTTAGAAAAAGCCTATTACGCAACTGGTTGGCGTGTGTTTGATTACAATGGAATCCGCGCGATTCACCACGGTGGCGGTGTGCGTGGATTTCGTAGCGAAATGGCATTCGTACCAGAAGCCAATGTCGGCATTATTCTACTTTTTAATGCTGAATCCAATTTAGCTAATGACGTAGTCCCTGTATTCCTCGATAATCTAACCGATTCAATTTAACCCCTGCCACTCCGGCAACCGATGTAGAAGGAAAAATTCATGAGCTCAGTAATCGACTTACTGAAATCGCACCGCAGTATTCGCAAATTTACCGATCAACCCATTGAGCCAGAATTACTTGAAGAGCTTTTCATTGCCGGGCAGGCTGCAGCAACTTCTAGTTTTCTGCAGGGTACAACAATTGTTCGAGTCACTAACCCATCTACCCGCGGAAAGATTGCAGAGTTAGCAGGTAATCAACCTTACGTTGCAGAAGCAGCTGAGTTCATGATTTTTTGCGCCGATTTAAAGCGTGCAGGGAATTACTGCGAAGCCTATGAGAAATCATTCGAAGGAGATTTTACTGAACACTTTATTATCGCTACAGTGGATGTAGCGTTGATGGCGCAGAGCCTGGTTACTGCGGCTGAGTCAGTAGGATTGGGGATCTGTTATATCGGTGGTATTCGCAATAATCCTGGATCTGTTTCCGATTTGTTAGAGCTACCTAAAGGGGTATATCCAGTTTTTGGACTTTGTTTAGGTTATCCCAATCAAGATCCGGAAATAAAACCACGACTGCCTTTATCAGTTGTTATCAAAAAGGAAGTGTATAACGAAGAAGGTGACAAAGAAGTGATTGAAGACTATGACGAAGTAATCAGGGAGTATTACCGTACTCGTACTGGTGGTGGTCATGGCATTAGCTGGTCCGAACAGGTTGCAATTTTACTCGGCGAAAAATCACGACCACACATGAAAGGTTTTCTTGCAGAAAAAGGTTTTAAGTTTAAATAACTTTGTGGAAACTACTGCAAAGTTTCGCGTCGATAAGAACCAGTAGAAGGCAAGACTTCTTCTAGATCACTGACTTGCGATTCAATCTTTTCAGAAGGCGGGATGGCTCCAGGGCCAAATGCAAATTTAAATTCGCCGTTCACCAATCCTCTAATATCATCAGTTACCGACCAACGGGCTATGTAATAGTCAGAAGACGGTAATTCAAAAGGAATTGGTAAAACAAAGCTATTATTCTTGCGGCTGGGGTCATATTTAAAACCAATATTGATCCATTCTTCTTCAGCTGTATATAGCGCAAGCTTTAACAACCTAACATCTACACGAAAACTCATGGTCACCATCTTGGGTGGGTCGATAAGTACGGCATCATCCTGAGGGAAAGTAACCCCGGGAGTGAGGATGCCGTGACTGTGTTGTGCCTGCGCAATTATGGGCGCAACAAGCAGAAAAAGTGTGAAGATTATGAATTTGAGTCTGCCCATGATTAAAAGTATCGTTCCATCAACATTACAATTTTAGCAAAAATTGAATCCGCTTCATCCAAAATAAACCATACACTGCCGGGATAAGGCGCAGAGTTGACCGCTTTCATCGTAAATTTTGCCGGACTGCTGGGTATAACCATCGGCCGCCGCGTCGGCAATGAATTCGAGATAGAACCAATCAGACTTTACTTCCTCCGGTGGAACCACAAATTCCAATGACCACGATAAAGAGCTGGAAGGAATAGGGCCTTGCTCAAAGTAAGAGAGAATTACCGGTGGAGGTATATCGCAAATCGTAACCAATTTTTCTGTTTCCAATCCTGTCATATCGGTCTTGTGTCGAATCCATAAATTTAACTCATTGCAAGGATTGCCACCGAATGGAAGTCCGCCATCTACCCAAGAACCTTCAAAGAATTGTAGGAAGCCGGGCACACGTTTTTTGTGGTCCTGAAACTTAACACCTGATTCTTTTGGGGAAGGATTAAAGTCGTGTTGGGCTTCAACTTTCAACCCTTCTCGCGGATTGCCGAATGCAGCCATAGCTTGCAAACACAATTCGCCATTGCAAATTACGTTTCCGCTCATCTGAGTAACATTCCTTCCTTCCCGCTGGATTTCGGCTTCAACTTTTACTTCTCCGGGTGGAACTGGGGCGATAAAAGAAACCATTAACGAACGTAAAGGTTTTGGGCTGCTGAGTAATTTACGCATGCCAGTAACTGCAAAAGCAGCGGCGATTCCGCCATAGGCTGATCGTCCTTGGGACCAGCTCTCATCGAAAATTGTAGTGTTATCTTCACTTTCTTCCAGACGAGTAAGTATCGAATTCAAATCTGATGACTGCATGTTTTAAACCGTTATTCTGCGGAAGACTTCTCTAAAATTGGCGTCCTCTGTGCTATTCTTCGCATCTAATTTGATTCCATGATTGAGTCAAAGTATTTAGAAAGAACTCGTTGTGAAACCAGGAAAAATACATTTCTTAACTCTGCTCGGAATTGGCGCATTACTGGGCTCTTCAGTAGTGGCGCAACCCTTCGCGTCTTCGGCGCACAGACAACCCGCGGATGTTACAGGAATTGTAGCGAAAACAGAAACTGATCCACCAGATGATGCGGTCTTGTTTGCTGCGCCTTCACTCCTTAATCTGCATTTCCCAAGTGCTGTCCGTTTAGTAAAGCTCACTTTGCATAATGAACAGCGGGATTGGGTGGATATTAGCTTTCGTTATTCTCCTAGGCCTCAAGATGACTACGAATGGGAGTTGCCACAATTGGATCCCGCAATTTATTACACGGCTGACTGGGCTATCCTGGTTGCAAATGATAGATTGGTAAGGGGAAGTTTCAGTTTTTCCTTTGGGCAGGATGCGCAACGCCCTTCAGTTATTAAAGCGGAAGAGGAAGCTCTTTTATTGCAACGCTATGGTGACCCAACAATTCAATATGTACCTCCACCACGCACGGATATCATTATTAACCAAGATCCTCCACAATATGATCCACCATTTACTATCGACCTGGACGAAACGTCGACAAACAATAATGACAATTGAAGGTTAGGGGTCAAGACTAACTCTAAGATTATAAGACACAAAAAAGGGCAGCCACGCTGCCCTTTTTTAATAGACTATTAGTTTACTATTCATCTACATGAACCGTTATGTAGGCATCATGATAGAGACCACCATCATCTGCTCTTCCCCAAAGTATATAACTTCCAGGTTCTTCAAACGTGGCTGTAATATTGTAAATGCCATCTTCAGGAATTTCAGGTGGCAGCCACAATTCTCCCCAAGGCGAATTTGCCGCTGTTCGAGTGTCTTCCCAAGGTTTAGACAGAGGAGGATCAAAGGTGACTTTGCCTTCTCCTCGGTAAACATTCCAGGACAGGAAAAGTCCGTTAATTTTACCAACCGTTACTTGGGAAGGTCGGCGCATCATGCGGCGTTCTAATTCTTCAGCAGTAGTAGCCCCGCTCTCTACGTGGTTCCGGCAACCCATCGTCCCAAATGTGGGTTGTTAGATTCACCGGTTCGCCGACCCTGGCTATACGAACGCTATCGCCTTGGATTGTTATAACAGGAGGAACATTGGCGCGTGATTCAGGGCTGCTTGTACCAGCACCGAGCGATCCGGTTTCACTGGCAATAACCATGTTGTCCACCAGGTAATCCTGACGCAAAGTGGCATAGGCTTTCCGCTCGACGCCATTCACTTTAAGTGTCCAAACTAGTTCTCTATCACCCCAGTCTGAAGGCACAGTTACTTCGAAAGTAAAGCGA
This sequence comes from Gammaproteobacteria bacterium, assembly GCA_019654215.1. GTDB lineage: Bacteria > Pseudomonadota > Gammaproteobacteria > Pseudomonadales > Pseudohongiellaceae > UBA9145. Next base: position 111,103 of record BPDI01000004.1, read on the forward strand.
TTACGTCGCGGTAGGAAATGGGTTGGTTGTCCGCGGTCAGCTTCACCAGGGGCAAAGAAATTTTCTTCACCAACAGGAACGTCAGGCTCCTCTTCCCAATTCTCATTCATATACCCGAACATCATATTAAATGTACCGTCGGGATTTGGTCGCCAGCCCTCGAACGCAGGCTCAACATACTGGCCTGCACGATAGGTTTGTGCGTTTGTAGGGAGGGAAGTTGCGGTTAAGAAAAACCCTAGCAGCAAAGCTAATAGTTTAGCTTTGCTGCTAATTTCATCAGGTCTAACTTGCATGACAGTACCCTAGTCGTTAGCAGCTAGTTCGTTGCTGTCTTCGTTTTCTTCTTCAGAGATTGGAGCAACGAGCGGTGCGCCACAAAGTGGGCAGCCAATGACGTGGTCATTCGGTCCCAGATTTAGACTCTGTCTACGCTCTTCCATGGCTTCGTGGAACTGTTCATCAGTCAAGGTTACCCTGATACCGAGATCGATAAACATGTTTGTCACTGAGCGGTTACCAGATCCCTGCCAGTTTCGAGGGTCAGGAACATTTGGATTAGTTTCCGAATTATTCATGTAACCGACGATATGCAGAATGGTTCCCTTAGGCAGCAAAGGTGCTGCGTCTTCTGCATAAGGGTATCCACGAACCCAATTATGGTCGTAACCAACACAGGAAAGAGTTTCAACTGTGTAACCCCAGATCGCCTCCAGACACATGCGCTCACCCGGAGCATGGAGATGCGGTTCAAAAGTAATGATCTTGGTGTGTTGTTCTAGCACTGTATACGCATGTAGCTCCTGGCCGGATTGATTACCAGCAATACTGATATCAACACCATTACCTAAACCTATAAACGCAGCCCGATACTTAGGCTCGTAATCTTCGTCATGGAAACGGAATCCAATTTCTAAGTGGCCAGTAGTGTCGCTACCATTTGAGTGAAGGTGCACTGAATCGGAAACAACCCAGGAGTCTGCTTTGAGGAGCCGACCAGCATCTTCGTCGAAGATGTCAGCGTTACGACCAACTTCATGGACAGGCCAAGGAATTGAGAATCCTGGTTGGCGCTCGCCATTCTCATCCATTTGTGCAGTAGCCCAAATCATATGGTGGTAGATATAACGACCACCAACCGTTTCTCGTCCGGTGCCAACCTGATTGTTAATATCATTAACCTCAACAATCTCTACCGACTTAACGTAACGGTCTTCAGTTAATCCAGTTGGAACTGAAGGAATCTCACCCCACCAGTCTGCTGTTCCTGCAAGTTTGGTTATCGGTTCAGTTTTAACGATCAGATCAGGTTCACCTGCTCTCCACTTAAGTGAGTCGTCAAAAACTAAAGGCTCTGGTGCGTCTGCAACGTCTCCTTTCGGAGTGCCACTGCGAGCCCACACAGATATAGCTTCGATTTCAGCATCACTCAAAGATGGATCGTCTTTGTATTCCTGGATGCCAACGTCCTTTTCCACATACCAAGGTGGCATCGCACCTGCGCGATCGCGCAGGCCAGTTTTGTATTCGATTAGTCCGGCAAAGGGTGCAACCTGATCATAGGTCACAAGTGGCATTGGGCCAGCTCCACCATCGCGGTGACAACTCTGGCAGCTACTCTGCAGAATTGGCTCTATGTCCTTGTGGAAAGTGACTTCGGTTGATTGTGCGAAAGTAGTTCCTGTAATTAGGAATGTGGCCGCAAATGCAGCACCGCTGAACAGGGATTTAGCGGAAGACATGCGCATAGTTTTGCTACTCCTCATAACTGAATTGACTTGAATATTTACCGATAATAGTAAAACCAACAAAGCAAGCGCACCATAGCATTTTTGTGGCGATTTTTGAACGCTTCCTCGGTGTGTTTTATGGCTAAAATCAGTGCCTTATCTAATTTATTCGGCTGATTTTGCGAAATCTAATAACTGAAATTTAAAACCTAGCTTTAGAGAATGCTATTTGTTCAAATATTGAACAGTTTCCTTAGGTCCGTTCGGGCCCCCGCATCAGACTCCATAGATTGCTACTGGCCAACAGGGAGATGAATATTATGATTAATCCGAAGCTAAACCATTGAATTGCATATGATAAGTTCTGATTTACGTCAGGATTAACTGCAGGCCAATGACGCACTAGCGCGCCTGGCTGATCAGCGGTAATTCGGACCTCAAATGGGAAGATAGGCTCA